>NZ_JBIWMX010000020.1:0-172998 GCF_044766925.1 Nocardia sp. NPDC101769
ATCGACACACTATTGAGTTCTCAAAGAACACACGCACAAACGATCTCCCGGGCTCTTAGTCCCGCTCGATCGTGAGGCAACTTTTACAGCTTAGCCCCGTCCGCGCAGCAGAACCAAATCCGCTGGTTGGGTGGGAGCTAGTGTGATCATCAGGCGAAGCTCGTCTCACCGGAGTCGGTGTCCGTGTCGCTCTGACCTGGAATAAGTTACGTGTTGGTTGTTCGCATGTCAAATCGCCTGTTCAGGACGGGTTTTCGCGAACCCGTCCCGACACCGGCTGTTCAGTCCGCGGTTCCGACGCGTTCGATCTGGGCTCCGAGCGAGCGCAGGTTCTCCACGAAATCCGGGTAGCCACGGTCGATATGGAAGACATCGTGGACCTCGGTGACGCCGTCGGCGACCAGGCCCGCGAGCACCAGACCCGCGCCGGCGCGAATGTCGGAGGACCACACCGGCGCCGAGGACAAACGCGGAATCCCGCGCACCACAGCGTGATGCCCGTCGGTGCGGGCATCCGCGCCCAGGCGGATCATCTCTTCGACGAAGCGAAAGCGCGCTTCGAAAATGTTCTCGGTGATCATCGAGGTGCCGTCGGCGATCGCGGCCAGGCCGATGGCCATCGGCTGCAGATCGGTGGGAAACCCGGGGAACGGCAGGGTCGAGAAGTTCACGGCGCGAGGGCGATCCGCCTGCACCACACGAAAACCATCCGGTTCGAACGAGATTCGCGCGCCGGCGGAGCGCAGCTTGTCCAGCACCAGGGACAGGTGCTTGGGGTTGATACCGGTCACCCGCACGTCGCCGGTGGTCATGGCGGCAGCGATACCCCAGGTCGCGGCCACGATGCGGTCGCCGATCACCCGGTGGGTGGTCGGCGAGAGCTTGTCCACGCCCTCGATGGTCAGCACCGAGGTGCCCGCACCGGAGATCTTCGCGCCCATCCGCGCCAGCATGTTGCAGAGATCCACGATCTCCGGTTCACGCGCGGCATTGTCGATGACCGTCTCCCCCTCGGCCAGCACCGCGGCCATCAGGATGTTCTCGGTCGCGCCGACCGACGGGAAGTCCAGGCGAATCCGAGCGCCCTGCAGCTCCTCCGCGCGCGCCACCAGGCAGCCGTGCTCGATTTCGGAGGTCGCGCCCAGCAGTCGCAGACCGGCCTGATGCATATCCAGCGGACGCGAACCGATGGCGTCACCACCCGGGAGCGCCACCACGGCCCGCTTGCAGCGCGCCATCAGCGGACCCAGCACACACACCGAGGCTCGGAACTGGGTGACGGCCGGGAAGTCAGCGTGGTACTTCGGTTCCGGCGGCGTCGCGATGGTCACGGTCTCGTGGTCGACGGTGACGTCACATCCGAGACCACGCAGCACCTCGGCCATGAGCGGCACGTCGAGGATGTCCGGGCAGTTCGTGATGGTGGTCGTCCCCTCGGCCAGCAACGCGGCGGCCATCAGCTTGAGGACGCTGTTCTTCGCGCCGCCTACCGCGACCTCACCGACGAGCCTGCTGCCCCCGGTCACCAGAAACCGTTCACTCACGGTGGTCAGCCTAGTGGTCCTCTCCCGCGCTCGCGGCGTCTCCGCCCGGCCGCCAAAGTATGTCGCCGTCCGGATTGGCGACCCGGCCGAGGATGAACAGCAGGTCGGACAGGCGGTTGAGGTATTTGGCGGGCAGCGCGTTCGTATCGTCCGGGTGCGCCGCGACCGCGGCCCACGCCGACCGCTCGGCGCGTCGGGCTACGGTGCGGGCGGTGTGCAGCAGTGCCGCCAGCGGTGTGCCGCCGGGCAGGATGAACGAATTCAACGGCGCCAGAGGCTCATTGAACTCATCGCACCACTTCTCGAGGCGGTCGATGTAGACCTGGGTGATGCGCAGCGGCGGGTACTTGGGCTCCGCGACCACGGGGGTGGACAGATCCGCGCCGGCGTCGAACAAATCGTTCTGTATGGAACGCAGCACGCCGAGCATCCGCTCGTCCGGCTGCCCGAGGGCGATGGCGACACCGAGTGCGGCATTGGTTTCGTCACAGTCGGCGTAGGCGATCAGCCGCGGGTCGGTCTTGGCCACCCGAGAGAAATCACTCAGCCCCGTGGTGCCGTCGTCGCCGGTCCGCGTGTAGATCCGCGTCAAGTGAACGCTCACAGGGTCACACTATCCGGCGCGGCGACGGCGAATGCGCTCGGAGGGGCGGGATTCCACCCAGGACAGGAAGGCGGCCATGGCGCCGCGGTCGAGTGCCAGCTCGTAACTGCCGTGACCGTCGGAGACCTGGACGATGACCTCGTCGGTCATGATGTCGTACTCGTCGTCCTGTGGGGCTCGCCGCGGGCCCACCTCGATGGCGAGCCGGCGCATGGTGGAATCCGGGCCGAGCTTGAGGCTGGAGAGTTTGTAGAAGAGGAGCGTGTCCTCGTCGTAGCGGATCAGGCCGTGTCGCCAGCCCCCGCCATGGCCCCGCGCGGGCAGCACGCGCAACAGGGCGGCGGTCCCGCCGCGGCGCAGCATCACCAGACGATACGTCGAGGCCAGGGCCAGGCCGACCAGCAGCAACACCAGAATGATCAGAAGCCACATCCCGGTTTGCAATGCCGCTCCGTCCCTTCACATCCGCGTTGCTGTCGATCACTGACCGGCCGACTGCCGGGCCCCGCTTTCGGTCGATAGTAGCGACCGCGGAAAGGCGAGGTCCGACCATCCACCGAATGTGACGTATGCGCTGATCAGCAGGGTGCAGAAGATATATCAGCCCATGGTGAACGACTCACCGTGAAGCACCAGGTTGCCGGTATAGGTCGAGCTGTCGACCTCGGCCGCCACGAACGAGCGCGCCCGGGCGTAACCGCCACACCCATTCACCGTGAAGGTCTCGTCCGGCCAGCTGACGCCACCGTTCATTCCACTGATATCCACCTGGCAGCCGACCAGATAGCCGGGACTGATCTTGATCATGGACGTAGAGCCGCAAGTGCCGGAATAGCCGGTACTTTGCCGGATGGTTTTGATCACATCCGGGGACCGGCGAGGGCATTCGACCGCATCGGGTAACCAGGGTCTTTATTACGGCACGAAGTATCCGAAAACGTCCGGCCGCCTACCAGATCCCGGCCGCACGAGCCGAACGGGTGACCCGCTGAGTGGGATCGACAATGGCCGTAAACTGGAACACGTTCTTATGCTCCGGGCAACTGGGATGTCTTGGAAGGAGATTCCGTGGAAATTACGGCTGCGGTGGCCCGGGGAGCGGACGTGCCGTTCTCGATGGAGACCCTCACCCTGGAGGAACCGCGACCGGGCGAGGTGCTGGTGCGCATCGTCGCGTCCGGGGTCTGCCACACCGATCTGGTCACCAAGGGCGTGTTTCCCGCCGATTTGCCGATTGTGCTCGGACACGAGGGCGCCGGGGTCGTCGAACAGATTGGCTCGGAGGTAACGGGAATCGAAGTCGGCGACCATGTTCTGCTCACCTATGCCAGTTGCGGAACCTGCTCGCGGTGCGCAAACGGGCTTCCGCCCTACTGCGAGAATTTCGTCATTCTGAACACCTCGGGCAGGCGCGCGGATTTCACCTCTCCACTGAGCAGTAATGGCGAACGCGTGATGGGCGCGTTCTTCGGGCAATCGAGTTTCGCCACCCACGCACTGGTGCCGGCGCGCAGTGTCGTGGTGGTCGACAAGGACGTGGACCTGGTGGCCACCTCCCCGTTCGGGTGCGGTGTGCAGACCGGTGCGGGCGCGATCGCCAATGTCATGAAGCCGGGGCCGAACGACTCACTGGCCATCTTCGGCGTCGGCGGCGTAGGGATGGCGGCCCTCATGGCGGCCCGCGCCATCGGCGCGGGAACCATTGTCGCCATTGACCTTTCCGCCGATCGGCTGGCCGTGGCCAAGGAGCTCGGCGCGGATGTCACCATCGACGGCGCGGCCGAGGACGTGGTGGCGCAGATCGTCGCGGCGACCAACGGTGGCGCGAACTTCGCGCTCGACACGACCGCCCTCAATGCCGTCATCGCCAAGGGCCTGGAGGCGTTGGCCCCCATGGGCACCCTCGTGCTGGTCGGGCTGGGCGAGGCCAGCATGGACCTCGAAATCGGCCACCTCACCGGCAACGGCAAGGCCGTCCGGGGCTGCATCGAGGGCAGTGGCGATCCGCAGCGATTCATTCCGCAACTGCTGCAATGGCATGCCGAAGGCAAGTTTCCGATCGAGAAGATCAGCAGGACTTACGCCTTCACCGATATCGACACCGCGGTCGCGGACGCCCACCACGGCACCACGATCAAGCCCATTCTCACCTTCCAGTGAGAACAACACACTCGCGCCCGGCTGGTGCCGGGCGTAAGTGCGGTTCGGTGTGAACGTGAAAAAGCGGCGGCCCCGGGGATATTCCCTGGAACCGCCGCTCCTGGTTTCAGCGCCGGAAGGCTAGGCAGACGCCGCCTTCTCGACCGCCCGCAGCTGGCCCTGTGCCTTGGCCAGCGCGGCCGGGCTCGCATCCGGGTCGGCGACAACGGCCTTGGCGGCCGCCTCGTCGATATCGAAGGCGAAATCGGCGGATTCGGCCAGCACGCGCACCGAAGTGGCGGTGACCGAGAAGAACCCGCCGTGCACGGCCACGACCACACGCTCGTCGTCGTCGGACACGATGGTCACCGTGCCGGCCTCGACCAGCTGCCCGAGCAGCGGTTCGTGGCCGGCCAGGATGCCGATCTCACCCTCCGTGGTCTGAGCCGAGACGAACTTCGCCCGGCCCGACCACAGCAGCCGCTCGACGGCGACCAGATCAACTGACATATCCGCCATGGTGGACTACTTCCCGGCGATCTTCTTCGCAGCAGCCTCGACGTCGTCCAGGCCACCGCAGGAGTTGAACGCCTGCTCCGGCAGGTGGTCGAACTCGCCCTTGCAGACCCGATCGAAGTCGTCGATGGTCTGCTCCAGCGGCACGACGGAACCCTCCTGGCCGGTGAACTTCTCGGCCACGATGAAGTTCTGGCCCAGGAACTTCTCCAGGCGACGGGCGCGACCGACGAGGACCTTGTCCTCTTCGGAGAGCTCGTCCATACCCAGAATCGCGATGATGTCCTGGAGTTCCTTGTACTTCTGCAGGATTCGCTTGACCTCGTTGGCCACCCGGAAGTGACGCTCACCGACGATCGAGGCCTCGAGGATTCGCGAGGTCGACGACAGCGGGTCGACGGCCGGGTAGATGCCCTTCTGCGAAATCGGACGCGACAGCTCGGTGGTGGCGTCCAGGTGCGCGAAGGTGGTGGCCGGCGCGGGGTCGGTGTAGTCGTCCGCGGGGACGTAGATCGCCTGCATCGAGGTGATCGAGCGGCCCCGGGTCGACGTGATGCGCTCCTGCAGCTGACCCATCTCGTCCGCAAGGGTCGGCTGGTAACCGACGGCCGAAGGCATACGACCCAGCAGGGTCGAGACCTCGGAACCGGCCTGGGTGAAGCGGAAGATGTTGTCGATGAACAGCAGGACGTCCTGGTTCTGCACGTCGCGGAAGTACTCGGCCATGGTCAGGGCCGAGAGGGCGACGCGCATACGCGTCCCCGGCGGCTCGTCCATCTGGCCGAAGACGAGGGCGGTGTCCTGGAGGACGCCCATCTCTTCCATTTCCAGGTGCAGGTCGGTGCCCTCACGGGTGCGCTCACCGACGCCCGCGAACACGGACGTACCGGAGAACTCACGCGCGATACGGGTGATCATCTCCTGGATCAGAACGGTCTTGCCGACACCGGCACCACCGAACAGACCGATCTTGCCACCCTTCACGTACGGGGTGAGCAGGTCGATGACCTTGATGCCCGTCTCCAGGATCTCGGTCTTGCCCTCGAGCTGGTCGAAGGCGGGCGGCTGGCGGTGGATGCCCCACTGCTCGCCGTCCCGGCCCAGGCCGGGGGTGTCGAGGCAGTCGCCGAGCGCGTTGAACACGTGGCCCTTGACGACGTCACCGACGGGCACCGAGATCGGCTTGCCGGTGTCGCGCACCTCGGCGCCACGGATCAGACCGTCGGTCGGCTGCATCGAGATGGTGCGAACGATGTTGTCGCCCAGGTGCTGCGCGACCTCGAGGGTCAGGGTCTTGGCCACGGACGCGAGCGCGATGTCCACGTTCAGGGCGTTGTACAGGTCGGGAATGGAACCGCGCGGGAACTCGACGTCCACGACGGGTCCGATGACGCGGGCGACACGGCCAGTGCCGACCCGGGTTTCAGTAGCTGCGGTCATTGGTTCTCTTCCTGGGCCTTAGTCGCGGTCCGAGCTCGACGCCAGCGCGTTGGCACCACCGACGATTTCCGTGATTTCCTGCGTAATCTGTGCCTGGCGCAACGAGTTCGCGGTCCGGGTCAGCGAGTTGACCAGTTCCGTGGCGTTGTCCGTCGCGGCCTTCATGGCGGTGCGGCGCGCAGCCGACTCCGATGCCGCCGCCTCGAGCAGCGACGAGTAGATCCGAGTGTTGACATACTTCGGCAGCAGCGCGCCCAGCAGGCGATCCGCGTCCGGCTCGAACTCGTATTGGGCGACCGGCGCCGAGTTTCCGTCGGTGAAGCTGTCCGGACCCATCTCGAAGTTCTCGTCCACGAACGTCACCTGGATCGGCGCCAGGCGACGCACCTCCGGCTGCTGCGACAGCATCGACACGAAACGCGTGTAGACGATGTGCAGTTCGTCGACGCCGGCCATGGTGCCGACCCCGTTCGGGGACGCCACCTCACCCTCGGATCCGGCCATGAACGCCTCGACCAGGTGGTTGCACGCGGCGGACGCGTCCACGTAGTTCGGCTGCTGGGAGAAGCCCAGCCAGGAACCGTTCACGGTGCGACGGCGGAAGGTGTAGTACGTCAGGCCCTTCGCGCCCATCACGTACAGCACCGGCTCCTTGCCCTCGGTGCGCAGCGTGGTCATGAGCTCCTCGGCGCGCTTGAGCACGTTGGAGTTGTAGCCACCGCACATACCGCGGTCGGAGGTGATGACCAGAACCGCTGCGCGACGGGCGTTCTCACGCTCGGTGAGCAGCGGATGGTTGAGATTGCCGCTGGCGCTGGCCAATTCGGCGAGCACCTTGGTGATCTCTTCCGCGTACGGCTTGGCGGCGGCAACGCGGGCCTGCGCCTTGCTGATTCGCGAGGTCGCGATCAGTTCCTGCGCCTTGGTGATCTTCTTGATCGAGCTCACGGAACGAATACGGGAGCGAAGTTCACGCACGCTTGGCATTAGCGGTTCACACTCCCTTCATTCGTCGATTCGGTCATTCGCATGTGCTCGTCTCGATTACTTCTCGACGTGCTTGCGGGTGACGGAAAGAGACTCGACCTCTTCGTGGTCCAGCTGGCCGGCCTCGGCCTCGACGACGCGGGTGCCGTCGGACGCCAGGAAGCCCTGCTTGAACTTGTCGGTCGCGGCCTTGATGGCGTCGGCGGCCTCACCCTCGAGCACCTTGGCGCCGCCCTGCAGGGCGTCGAAGGAGGACTGCACGTTGGCGTGCAGGCTCTCCAGCAGCTCGGCGTTGAAGCGGCGGATGTCGCCGACCGGGACGGAGTCGTAGTAGCCGCCGTCCACCAGGAACAGCGAAACGACCTGGTCCTCAACCGAAACCGGGGCGTACTGGTCCTGCTTGAGCAGCTCGACCCAGCGCGCGCCACGCTCCAGCTGGGCCAGCGAGGCGGCATCCAGGTCGGAGGCGAAGGCGGAGAACGCCTCGAGCTCACGGTAGGAGGCCAGCTCCAGACGCAGCGAACCGGAGACCTTCTTCATGGCCTTGGTCTGCGCGGCACCACCGACTCGGGACACCGAGATACCGACGTTGATGGCCGGGCGGACACCCTTGTTGAAGAGGTCCGACTCCAGGAACACCTGGCCGTCGGTGATGGAGATGACGTTGGTCGGGATGAACGCCGAGACGTCGTTGGCCTTGGTCTCGATGATCGGCAGACCGGTCATCGAGCCCGCGCCCAGCGCGTCGGACAGCTTCGCGCAACGCTCCAGCAGACGCGAGTGCAGGTAGAAGACGTCACCCGGGTACGCCTCGCGGCCCGGCGGGCGGCGCAGCAGCAGCGAGATGGCGCGGTAGGCCTCGGCCTGCTTGGACAGGTCGTCGAACACGATCAGGACGTGCTTGCCCTGGTACATCCAGTGCTGGCCGAGGGCCGAACCGGTGTAGGGGGCCAGCCACTTGAAGCCGGCGGAGTCCGACGCGGGCGCCGCGACGATGGTGGTGTACTCCATCGCGCCGTGCGCCTCGAGCGCGGACTTCACACCCGCGATGGTGGAGCCCTTCTGGCCGATCGCGACGTAGATGCAGCGCACCTGCTTCGACGGATCGCCGGTGGCCCAGTTGGCCTTCTGGTTGATGATGGCGTCGATGCAGACCGCGGTCTTGCCGGTCTTGCGGTCGCCGATGACGAGCTGACGCTGACCGCGGCCGATGGCGGTCAGGGCGTCGATGGCGGTGATGCCGGTGGCCATGGGCTCACCGACCGGCTGACGCTCCAGCACGGTCGCGGCCTGCAGCTCGAGCACGCGGCGCTCGTCGGCCTCGATCTCACCCAGGCCGTCGATCGGCGCGCCCAGCGGGTCGATGACGCGGCCGAGGAACTTGTCGCCCACGGGAACCGAGAGCACGTCGCCGGTGCGGCGGACCTGCTGGCCCTCTTCGATGGTGTCGAACTCACCCAGGATGACGGCACCGATCTCGGTGTCCTCCAGGTTCAGCGCCACGCCGAGGACGCCGCCCGGGAACTCCAGCAGCTCGTTGGCCATCGCGGACGGCAAGCCGCTGATGTGGGCGATACCGTCGCCGGTGTCGGTGACGACACCGACCTCTTCGATGGAGGTCTCGGGGGTGTAGCTCTGGGTGTAGCTCTCGATCGCGCTACGGATCTCATCGGGGGAGATCGTCAGCTCCGCCATGTTCTTCCTGCTCTCGCTGTGGTCTCGAATGTCGGTGTGTTACTGCGCTTCTGGCGTTTGTCTCTAAGCGAGAGACTGACGCAAGCGCTGGAGCCGCCCGACGGCGCTGCCGTCGATCAGGTCGTCGCCCACGCGGACGACGACGCCGGCCAGCAGGCTCGGGTCCTCTTCCACGTGCACCGTGATCGGCTTGTCGTAGATGCGCTGCAGCGACGCGGCGAGGTGCTCGCGCTGCTGCGGCGTCAGGGCCACCGCGGCACGGACATGCGCCACGATCTGCTCCCGGAGCGAAGCCGCCAGGTCGGACAGCTCGTCGATGGCCGCGCCGGCATCGCCCTTGTGGCGCAGCACGGCCTGCTCGGCCAGCTGCAGGGTGATGTCCTCGACCTTGCCCGCGAGCAGACGCTGCACCAGGGCAAGCTTGGCTTCCGCCGGCTTGCCGTGGTCCTGCAGCGCCTGCTCCAGGTCCGGGTTGTCGTCGATGATCCGGGCCAGCCGGAACAGCTCGTCCTCGACCGCGGTCAGGCGGCCACGCTCGTCCGCGGCGCGCAGCAGCGCTTCGCGGCCGAGCAGGACCAGCGTGTCGACCAGATCGCGGGCCCGCGACCAGTCCTGGGCCACCGCCGTGGTCAGCACGGCCAGGGTGGTGCCGCTGATCTTGCCGCCGAAGACGCGTTCGGCCAGCTCGGCGCGCGCCGAACTCGACACCGACTTATCCGCGAGCGCCACACGCAGCGAACGCTGGTCGTCGAGGACGGCGACAACGGCGAACAGTTCCGACCCCGTAGTAGCCGCGACGGTGTCGCTACCGGTCAGAGCGGCCCGAAGAGCCTCCCGCGCACGGGAACTCGCCTCGCGGCTCGCTGCGTACATGCTTCCCACTTTCGGCTCGTTACCTTCCGACCCCGATGCCGGCGTTCGCGTCCAGCTCCGCGAGGAACCGGTCGATCGACGCCGACTGCTTGGCCTCGTCGGCCAACGACTGACCGATCATCTTCTCGGCCAGGTCGACCGCGGTACGGCCCAGCTCGGACCGCAGCTCGGTCACGATCTGCTGGCGCTGTGCCTCCAGCTGCGAGTGACCGGCGGCCACGATGCGGTCGGCCTCGGCCTGCGCATCGGTACGCATCTGCGACAGGATGGCCGCACCCTGGGTGCGGGCTTCCTCACGGATACGGGCAGCCTCGAGGCGAGCCTCGGCCAGCTGCTCCTGGTACTGCTGCAGGGTGGCCTGCGCCTCGGCCTGCACGGCCTCGGCCTTGGCGATACCGCCCTCGATCTTCTCGGAACGCTCGTCGAGCACCTTGGTCAGGCGCGGAACGACGTACTTGGTGAAAACGAAGGCGATAACGATGAAGACGACCGCAGACCAGAAAATGTCATACGGCTCCGGGATGAGGGGGTTCACGTCGGAAGACCCCTCAGCCGCGAGCAGATAGGTGCTGTTCATCGTTGATTCCTAGTCTTTGGCCGGAATCAGAAAATGAAGCCGGCGACGAGACCGATCAGCGCCAGGGCCTCGGTGAACGCGATACCCAGGAACATGTTGGTCCGGATGGTGCCCTGCAGCTCGGGCTGACGGGCGATGCCCTCGATGGCCTTACCGACGACGATGCCGACGCCGATGCCGGGGCCGATGGCGGCGAGACCGTAGCCGATGGCGCCGTAACCCTTGACCGTGGGAGCGGTATCAGCCAGGAAGGTCATGGTGCTGCTCATTGGTGTTTATTCCCTTTCTGTCGCCCACCCGCCGAGGCGGCGTGTGTGGCAGGTTTGTGGTGTTGGTGCGGTGTCGGTCAGTGGGAGTCGGCGTGCTGCGCGAGACCGATGTACACAGCGGTCAGCAGCGCGAACACGTACGCCTGCAGGAAGACCACCAGGAGTTCGAAGAGGGTGAAGCCGAAGCCCGCGAGCAGCGAGAACGGCGAGAACACCTTCATCCACGAGGCGGCATCGAACAGGAAGAACTGGGTGGCACTGAAGAACAGCACCAACATGATGTGGCCGGCCAGCATGTTCGCCATGAGACGGACGGTCAGCGTGAACGGACGCAGCAGGAAGGTCGAGATGAACTCGATCGGGATCAGCAGCACGTGCAGCGCGGGCGGCACATTGGGCACCACGATGGACGAGCGCATGTACTTCAAGAAGCCGTACTTCTTGATGCCCACATAGTTGAAGGTGACGTAGGCGACGACGGCCAGCACGAGCGGCATGCCGATGCGCGCGTTCGACGAGATGTTCAGGCCCGGAATAACACCCGAGATGTTCAGGAACAGCACGGCGAAGAAGATCGACGCGATGAGCGGGAAGAACTTCTTGCCGGATTCCTTGCCGAGCACCTCGTCGCAGATCTGCTCCTTGACGAACACCAGACCGGATTCGGCGACATTCTGCAGCCCGCGCGGAACCAGCTGCGGCCGACGGAAAGCGGCGAACATGACAGCCAGGAGAACGACCGACATGAGGATGCGAATCAGCATCAAACGGTCGAGCTCGAAAGGCGTCCCCTCGAACAGCACTGCTGGAGGGAAGAAGTCGTTGAGTGACGGCGCGTGGAACTCGCCCGCCAAAGTGGTGACGCTCAGCGTTCTCTCCCGTGGTCGGCCGCAGGAGATAGTTTTCTCCTGCGGTTCGATCGGACATTGACGATCTGGTGGGTCGACTCAGGTCGGCTCGAAGTTCGTCAGCAGCTGTGGCATCACGCCCTGGCGTCTGTACGCGCGTCGGCGACATCGTCGACGGTGCAGAACCGTGACCCTAAGGGCCCGGTACGGCTGTAAGCATAACCTGCTCCCAGGCGGGTCTAAGGTGACCCCCCCTGTTGATTCGGTTGGCTACAGGTAAAGAGTTTATCAAGTTATCTACGACAATGCGTAGGGGGTCGCGGAAACGCGTGATGGACGGTGTTTCGCGAGGTCGCCGCGGGGGTCCCGGGCTACAGGTCGCGATCCACCTGCACGGTCGGAACCCGTTGGCGCAGAAGACCGTACGTCTCCGCGCCCAGCACGATGAGCAGCGCGCCGACCACGGTGCAGAACAGGGCGCCGCGGCTGTAGAAGTCGTACTGCCGGAGCACTGCGACGACAATCACTGTCAGCAGCAGCTTTCCGACCCAACTGCCGAGCAGCACGATGCCCTGCAGGCCGGATTCGATCTTGGCGCTGAACAACACCGAGGCGGCGGTGGTGAGGATGAAGGCGCCGCCGAGGGCGGCGCCGATCAACGCGCCCCACAGGCCGGGCAGGCCCGCGAAGACGGTCGAGAGGATGGCCGAAACCACAACCAGCACAGCCAAACCGGCGATGCCATAGCGCAGTGCCGCGCGCAGCGGGGCGTCGGGACCGGGATCGGAAGGCGTGCTCACGGTCAGCAACTCTACCCGGCGGCGTGATCGCGATCGCGGGGCGGTTTGCGGACGGAGTTGATTCTCAGTTCCCGCCAGGACGGCACCGCGGTGACGATCAACGCGAAAACCAGTCCGGCGGCGAACAGCAGCACCACCATGCGCCGATCCGAGATCAGCGAGGTCCCGACCGCGCCGAATGCGAGCACGCTCACCCACAGATAGATCACCAGCACCACGCGGCGCTGTGAATGCCCGATCTGCAGCAAACGGTGATGCAGATGCATTTTGTCAGGAGTGGAGAAACTCACACCTGCGCGAACACGACGGACCACCGCCAGAACAAGATCGAGTACCGGAATGAACATCACCGCACCCACCAGCAACAGCGGGGACAGCAGACCCACGATGTCGCGCGGGCCGTAACCCTGCAGTGGAATTCGCCCGGAAGCGCCGGTGGACACCGCGGCCAGCATCAATCCGATGAGCATGGATCCGGTATCACCCATGAAAATGCGGGCCGGAGAAAAATTGTGCGGCAGAAATCCCAGGCACGCACCGGCCAGTGCCGCAGCCAGCAACGCGGGCGGATAGGTGTCGGTGGAACCGCCCACCTCATAGAGCAAACCCACAGTGAACACAAAGACCGCGACAGCCGCGATGAACCCGAGGCCCGCGGCCAAACCATCCAGGCCGTCCACGAAATTCATGGCATTCACGACCGTCACCGTGATGCCCACCGTCACCAGACCGCCCTGCAGCGGATCCAGCACCACGGTCTCGTTGGTGAAGGGGTTGTAGATGGCCACCCAGCTCAGGCCCATCACCGCCATCACACCCGCCGCGGTGATCTGGCCGACCAGCTTGGTCAGCCAGTCCAGGCCCCAGCGGTCGTCGATGATGCCGACCAGCACGATGAGCGTGGCCGCGGCCAGCACCGCCGGAATGTCCTTGGGATAGTCGAATCCACGGCGCAGGGCCGGCAGCTGGTGGGCGAACAGCACGGCCGCCAGCAGACCCAGATAGATGCCCAGCCCGCCCATCCGCGGAATCGGCTTCACGTGCACATCGCGCTCACGCGGAATCGCCACCGCGCCGAAGGCGATGGCCAGCACCCGGATTCCACCGGTGGTCAGGTAGGCGATGACCGTGGCGACGAGCAGCACCAGCAGCAGCTCCCGCAGCGGGACGACCGCGCCCTGGCTGAATACGCCCTGACTCAGCAGCATTTAACGGGCCATCACCGCGCGCCCGCCTGGCGGAGCTCCTCGGGCGACATGCCGAGCACCTCCGCGATCTTCTCGACCGGCACCGCGCCCTCGCGCAGAACGCGCGGGGTGTCGGCGGTGAGATCGACGATGGTGGACGCCACCGCGTGATCGGCCGGCCCGCCGTCGAGGTACACCCCGACCAGATCGCCCAGCTGCGCCTGTGCCTCGGCCACCGTGGTGGCGGGCGGCTGCCCGGACACGTTCGCGCTCGACACCGCCAGCGGACCCACCTCGCGCAGCAGCTCCAGCGCGACCGGGTGCAGCGGCATGCGCAGCATCACCGTGCCGCGCGCGTCACCCAGATCCCAGGCCAGCGAAGGGGCCTGCTGCACAACCAGACTCAGCCCGCCCGGCCAGAAGGCGCGGATCAGCTCGCGGGCCTGCGGGCGCACCGAGAAGACCAGTCCGTCGATGGTGTTCCACGACCCGACCAGCACCGGCACCGGCATGTCCCGCCCGCGCCGCTTTGCGGCCAGCAGCGCGCTCACCGCCTGACTGTCGAACGCGTCGGCAGCGAGTCCGTAGAGCGTGTCGGTCGGAATGACGGCCAATCGCCCGGACTTCAGCGTGCTGCGCGCGGCACTCAGGCCGGCGGCGCGGGAGTCGGGATCGGCACAGTCGTAGACGGTACTCACGGCTGACATCTTGGCACGGATCAACTCTCGACAGCTCTCAGGGGCAAGCCCCTGAGACCCCGAGAATCCCGGGGGCTCTGCCCCTGAAGCCCCCGAGGACCCGTTGGAGCCCAGGCCCCGAAGCCCCGGCGAGCGTTCGAGCCCCAGCCTCGAACACCGCCGTGGGGTAATTGCGACGGCCGCAGGCACCGGAAAGGGCCCTTGCGGCCGCTGGCTCGGGACACGACAAGCGTCCCGGGGCGTGAATTCGCAGGATCGACACTCTTCGCACGGATTGCGGGGAGGCCGGGCGAACGTAGGCTCGGGGGCGACGAAGGAGGCACGACTCATGATGCGTGCGATCTGGAACGGGACGGTTATCGCCGAGGCTCCCTGGACCGTGGAGGTCGAGGGGAATCACTATTTTCCGGTGGAGTCGTTGAAGCGGGAGTTCTTCAGCGAGAGTTCCCACCACACCGTGTGCCCGTGGAAAGGCATTGCGAGCTATTACTCGGTCACGGTGGACGGGAAGGAGAATCCGGACGCGGCCTGGTACTACCCGAAGCCGAGCCCGCTGGCGCGCAAGATCAAGGACCATGTCGCGTTCTGGCACGGCGTGGAGATCGAGAGTAGTCCCGAGTAACCGTCAGTCGGCGATGCGACGGGCCACGACGAAGCGGGGTTTTCCGGCGAGGTCGGGGTGTTCGGCGATGTCGGTGAAGCCGCCGTGGGCGGTGAAGAGGGCGGCGACGCCGGCGCCGTTGGTGTCGTCGTGTTCGACTGCCACTGTTCCGTTTTCGCGCAGGAGGCGGGCGATGGTGGCGGTCATGGGGCGGATGACGGACAGGCCGTCGGGGCCGCCGAAGAGGGCGCGGTGCGGATCGTGGTCGATCACCTCGGGAGCGAGTTCGGCGTCCTCGGGGATGTAGGGCGGGTTCGAGACGACCACATCCACTCGGCCGTTGAGCTGCTCGAGGATGGCGGGGTCGGTGACGTCGCCGGCGTGCAGGTCGATCGCGGTGTCGCCCTCGTCGGCCAGTTGCCGCGCATTGCGGCGGGCCCAGGCCAGGGCTTCGGTGTCGAGTTCGACGGCGTGCACCTGGACGTCGGGGCGGGCGTGGGCGATGGCCAGGGCCAGGGCACCGGAACCCGTGCACAGGTCCACCACGATCGGCTGGTGCTCGTGGCCGACTGCTTCGAGCTGCCCCAGCGCCCAGGCGAACAGCAATTCCGTCTCCGGGCGCGGGACGAAGACGCCGGGGCCGACCGCGAGGTCGATCTCCCCCATCGCCGCGGTGCCCGTAAGGTGCTGCAGCGGAACGCGTTCCGCCCGCCTGGCGACCAGCTTGCGGTACTCCTCCAGCTGGTCGGGGGTGAGCATGGGCATGAGGGCCAGGCGCCCGCGATCGATGCCCAGCACATGTGCCGCAAGATATTCCGCATCGGCCTGGGGGCTATGGACCCCGGCCGCCGCCAGGATCTCGACGGCCTCCCGGACAGCGGGGCGCAACGGTGCACGACTCACGGTTCGCAGCCTTTCTCCCACCCACATGCTCGCACGAAACGGGGCGTCCCGAACCCGCTCCCGCCCAACGCCCCGCGCGCCCGGGTCATCGGGCGTGGCGCAGCGCTACCGGTCCTGTTACTCGGCGGCCAGGCGGGCGGCGCGGTCTGCTTCGCCCAGGGCGTTGAACAGGTCATCGAGGTTGCCGTCCAGCACCGAGTCCAGGTTGTGCGCCTTGAAACCGATGCGGTGATCGGCGATGCGGTTCTCCGGGAAGTTGTAGGTACGGATGCGCTCGGAGCGGTCCACCGTGCGGATCTGCGAGGCGCGACCCGCGGCCGCGTCGGCATCGGCCTGTTCCTCGGCGAGGGCCTGCAGCCGCGCCGCCAGCACCTGCTTGGCGCGAATCTTGTTCTGCAGCTGCGAGCGTTCGTTCTGGCAGGTCACCACCAGGCCGGTGGGCAGGTGGGTGATGCGCACGGCCGAGTCGGTGGTGTTGACGCCCTGGCCGCCCTTGCCGGAGGAACGGTAGACGTCGATCCGCAGGTCCTTCTCGTCGATCTCGACTTCCTCGACCTCGTCCGGCTCCGGGTACACCAGTACGCCCGCGGCCGAAGTGTGAATGCGCCCTTGGGATTCGGTGACCGGCACGCGCTGCACGCGATGCACGCCGCCCTCGAACTTGAGCTTGGACCACACGCCGTCGCGGGTGGTTTCCTTGCTCTTGATGGAGAAGCTGGCGTCCTTGTACCCGTCCAGATCGGAGTAGGTGACGCCGAGCACCTCGACCTTCCAGCCGTGCCGTTCCGCGTAGCGCAGGTACATGCGGGCCAGATCGGAGGCGAACAGCGCCGATTCCTCGCCGCCCTCACCGGATTTCACCTCGAGGATGACATCGTCGGCGTCGTGCGGGTCGCGCGGCGCGAGCAGGTCGGTGAGCTGCTTGTCGAGCTCCTCCACCTGCTCCTGCAGCCCCGGGACCTCGGCCGCGAAGGACGCGTCGTCGGCGGCCAGTTCCTCGGCGGCGGCCAGATCCTCACGCGCGGTCTTCAGCTTGTTGTAGGTGGCCATGATCGGGCCGAGCTCGGCGAAACGCTTACCCACGCGCCGTGCCGCTCCGGGATCGTTGTGCAGCGCCGGGTCTGCGAGCTGGGTTTCCAGACCCGCGTACTCGGCCAAGATGTCATCGATCGCGGACGGGGCCGCCTGCTTGTCGGCCATGGCGTGTGGACTCCTTCGAAAACTTTGTTCTGATATCGGCGCGAGAGGATCCACTCGAGGTTCGCGGCCCGCCCCGATCTGGACTGACGGAGCGGAGGAGCGAAGCGGGGGACCGGAGGAGGGAAGATCGGGGTCACGAGGGCCGCGAACAGCCGGAGCGAAGCGAAGGCAATTAAACACAGACGCCCGGCCTGCGGTGCGCAGGACGGGCGTCGGCGGGACAGCTACTTGGCAGCCTTGTCGCGCTTGCCGTAGCGGGCCTCGAAGCGAGCCACGCGGCCACCGGTGTCCAGAATCTTCTGCTTGCCCGTGTAGAACGGGTGGCACTGGGAGCAGACCTCGACCGTGATCTGGCCCGACTCCTTGGTGCTCTTGGTCTGGAAGGTGTTGCCGCAGCCGCACACGACCGTGGTGTCCACGTACGTGGGGTGAATTCCTGCCTTCATGGGTGTCCTTTCGAAAGGCTCCGGGTCGCCTGGCGATGCGAGACGTGAACCGGAACCGACTAGGCATGGTTGCCGACGGAACAGTATATGTGCCGCGACCGAATGGTCGTCACGAGGGGTGACACCGTCCTGAACAGGTGGTTGGACCGATTTGTTCCCAGCCGTTCCCCCACGAAACCACGGGCACGCATATTTCGCGTATTCCGGTGAGGCTGGAAGTCGAGTAGCTCGCTACTCAAGAATACGAACACTCGTGTTCATAGAGTTTGTCCAGGTGAGAGTCCCGCGACTACCGGAAGGACAGCCGTGGCCAGGAAGGACGCGACGATCGGGGGCCTGTCCCCCATCACCGTGCACGCCGAGGCCGGGAGGGCAGACCGGCGGCGCGCGGAGTTCGTCGCGGGGGCGATCCTGGTCACACTGACGCTTCTGGTGGTAGCGGGCTGGTGGACAGCTCCCGGGGAGTCCGGCAACGCGGTGGGCTCCCTGAACCCGACCCCCATCCCGCCGCGGGGGGACGCCACCCTCACCTCCACAGCGGTCACGGCAGCGGACGTGTCCGGTGCCGTGACCGCGCTCATTCTCGGCTTCATGATCGCCGGCGCGGCAACGATCGGACGGGCCTTCTTCAGTCCGCAAACAGCAGCGCGGCGGCCCCGCCGAAGCGGAGCCGCCACGCATGCTGTTATTCCGATCCCAAGGGCGACAACTGATTTCGCGCCCGTGGGGGTAACTCCCCGGGTACGGCCAGAATCGGTTTCACACCCGACCGCCGGTCGGCGGCGTAACTCCCCACGGCTCCTGCTGGTCCGCAAAAGTCCCGGGGAGGCGGGGGAGCTTATTCGTCGAGCGCACCCGGGGCGGTCTTGGAGACCGTCATCAGGAACTCGACATTGCTCTTGGTCTTCTTCAACCGGTCGACCAGCAGGTCGATGGCCTGATGTGAATCCAGGCCGGAGAGCACGCGGCGCAGCTTGTGCAGGACCGCCGCCTCGTCGGGCGACATCAGCAGATCATCGCGGCGCGTGCCGGACGGGTTGACGTCGACCGCCGGGAACACGCGGCGCTCGGCAATCTTGCGATCCAGCTTGAGCTCGGCGTTACCCGTGCCCTTGAACTCCTCGAAGATGACCGTGTCACCGGTGGAACCGGTCTCCACCATCGCGGTCGCGATGATGGTGAGCGAGCCGCCGTTCTCGATATTGCGGGCCGCGCCGAGGAACCGCTTGGGCGGGTACAGCGCGGTGGAATCCACACCACCGGAAAGGATTCGGCCCGAGGCCGGCGAGGAGTTGTTGTACGCACGGCCCAATCGGGTGATCGAGTCGAGCAGCACGACGACGTCCTGACCCTGCTCCACCAGGCGCTTGGCCCGCTCGATGGCGAGCTCGGCGACCGAGGTGTGGTCGCTCGGCGGCCGGTCGAACGTGGAGGCGATGACCTCGCCGCGCACCGAGCGCTGCATATCGGTCACTTCCTCGGGACGCTCGTCCACCAGCACCACCATCAGGTAGCACTCCGGGTTGTTCACCGAGATCGCGTTCGCGATGTCCTGCATGATCGTGGTCTTACCCGCCTTGGGCGGGGACACGATCAGAGCGCGCTGCCCCTTACCGATCGGCATGATCAGATCGATGATGCGCGTGGTCAGCTTGTTCGGCTGGGTCTCCAGCCGCAGTCGCTGGTTCGGGTACAGCGGGGTCAGCTTGTTGAATTCCGGTCGGCGCTTGGCACTTTCGATGTCCGCGCCGTTGACCGTGTCCAACCGCACCAGCGGATCGAACTTCTGCCGCTGATTGCTCTGATCGCCGTCGCGCGGGGCGCGGACCGCACCGGTGATGGCGTCGCCGCGGCGCAGGCCGTTCTTGCGGACCAGGTTCATCGAGACGTACACGTCGTTCGGGCCGGCCAGGTAGCCGGAGGTGCGGACGAACGCGTAGTTGTCGAGCACATCGAGGATGCCGGCGACCGGCTGCAGGACGTCGTCCTCGCGGATCTCCATCTCGCGGGCCTCGCCACCGGTGGCGCCGCCCTCGCGGTCCCGCCCGCGACGACGCTCACGGAAGCGACGACCCCGGCGGCCGCGGCCGCCTTCCTCGTCGTCACCGCCGCGATCATCACGCTGATTGCTGCGGCCGGCGCCGTTCTGGCTCTGCTGGTTGCGCTCGCCCTGGTCGTTGCGCTGATTGCCACGCTCGCCCTGGTTGCCACGATCGCGACGGCGCTCGCCGCCCTCCTGCTCGCCCTTGTCGGCGGCGGGAGCCTCGGCGGTGGTCTCGGCGGTGGCGGCGCCGCGCTGCTCGCGGCCCCGGCGCTGGCGACCGCGGCCACGCTGGCCACCGTCCCGGCTGTCGTCGCCACCCTCGGCGCGGGCGTTCTCGCCCTCCTCGCGCTTGGATTCGCGCGTCTCCGAAGCGTTTTGGCGTGACTCGGTGTCGGCCTTGCGCGCTTCGACCTTGTCCGCGTGACCGGCCTTTGCCTCCGCCTTCACCTCGGCCGTGGCCGGAGCGGAGTCGGCAACAGCAGCGGCCTTCTTCACCTCACGCGCAGGGGCCGATACGGACTCCCCGCCGTTCGGCGCGTCCTCGGCCTTGGCCTTCGCGCTCCGCGTGGGCTTGCCGCCGGTCGCGGCAACAGGCTTGGCGCCCCCGGCCTGGTTCTCCTTGATAGCGGCGATGAGATCACCCTTACGCATCCCGGAAGTGCCTCGGATACCGAGTTCTCCCGCAAGCGCACGCAACTGCGGCAACAACATTCCAGTCAGCCCCGATCGTGCGACGTCAGTTTGTTCGCTCATCTTCGAAATCTGTCCGGAGTCACTTTCGCGGCTACCCGAGGACGCTGAATCACTATCCGTCCCGGGTGTCGCGAGCAGGTCCGTATCTGTCACGGAAATCCTTTCCTTCCCTCGACCGCCGTGTGCCTGTTCGAGGGTTCCTCCTGCAGTCCGGTCTCGTGCCGGACTCGGATGCCGTATCGCCTGTCCCGCCGGGCCGGTGGGTTTGCCACCACGTGGGCTTCGCCACCGAGTGCTGGTGCTCATCCAACTGGCAAGGTGGGAGAGATCATTCCAGTTGACTGGCTACCCCCAAGTTTCGAGCCTCAAGCCTCGAGCCTGAGCAAGGAGCCTCTGGAGCGATTTGCCCTGATGAAGCACCGGCGTCTGACGCGCACGATGTACGGACTCGCTCAGGATAGCTCCCACCTTTTGCATCGGCAAGGCAGGCGCGCTGTCAATCCACCGAGACGCCGCCGGCGATGCCCGGCTCGAGAACGCGCATGCCGTCCGCGATCGCGAGTTCACGCAGTTCTTCGGGGAATTCGCTGGTCGCGAAGGCGAGCACGGTCGGGCCCGCGCCCGAGACGGTGGCCGCGATGCCAGCGGCACGCAATCGTTCCACCCATTTGGTGGTGAGCGGCAGCGCCGAGGCGCGGTAACCCTGGTGTAGCCGGTCGGCCGTGGCGGGAAGCAGCAGGTCGGGCCGCTGCGTCAAGGCGACGACCGCGAGCGCGGACCGGCTGGCATTGAAGGCGGCGTCCACGTGCGGAACCGTTTCCGGGAGCAGGCCGCGGGTGTGCGCGGTGGCGGAACGCTCCTCGGGGATGAGCACCACGGGCCGCAGCGAGGGATGCGGCTCCAGCCGCACCGCGCGGTACAGGCGGGCGTGATGCGCGTCGGCACTACCGTTTTCATCCGCCGAACGGTCGGTTTCCGTCCAGCACACCACGAATCCGCCCAGGATGCTGGCGGACGAATTATCCGGGTGGCCTTCGAATTCACCGGCCAGCTGGACCAGCACGTCATCGCTGAAGGCCAGTTCCGGATCGAACTTCGCCGCCAGCCTGCGCCCGGCCGCCAGGCCGCCCACCGCGGCCGACGCCGACGAGCCCATGCCCCGCGAGTGCGGAATCACGTTGCGACACACCACGTCCAGGCCGTCGGCCCAGACGCCCGCGGCCTGCAGGCCGCGCTCGACGGCGCGCACCACCAGATGCGAAGGGCCCCAGGGCACATCGTCGGCGCCCTCGCCCTCCACCCTGATGGTCAGCCCGGAGTCGGTGGTGGACACCGTGATCTCGTCGTACAGCCCCAAAGCGATTCCGAGGGAATCGAAACCCGGGCCCAGGTTGGCGCTCGACGCCGGAACCCGCACGGTGACGGAGATTCCGGCGGGCAGCGTCCGCGTCACACCGGTGCCTCGCTGGTGCTCGGCACCGGCGTACCGCGAAGCGGCTGTGACATTGTTCCCTCGCTCCGCTCGCTCACGGAGCTGACCATCGCGAGAATTCAACTCAGGCCAGCTCGAGTTCGTGGGCCACGGCGACCGGGTCGACCGCGATCGGCGTCACCTCGGGCATGCCCTTGAGCGCGTTGTCCGGATCCTTGAGGCCGTTGCCGGTCACCGTGCAGACCACGGTGAGGCCGGAATCCAGCCAGCCCTCGGCGCGCGCGGCCAGCAGACCGGCGACCGACGCGGCGGAGGCGGGCTCCACGAAGACGCCCTCCTTGGCCGCGACCAGGTGATACGCGGCCAGGATCTCCTCGTCGGTAGCCGCGCGGAACGCGCCGCCCGACTCCGTCTTGGCGTTCATGGCGCCGTTCCAGGACGCGGGCGCGCCGATCCGGATGGCGGTGGCCACGGTCTCCGGGTTCGCGACCGGAGCGCCGTTGACCAGCGGTGCGGCGCCGGCGGCCTGCACACCCAGCATGCGCGGGCGCGACGTGGTGACGCCGTCGGCGTAGTACTCGCTGTAGCCCTTCCAGTACGCGGTGATGTTGCCCGCGTTGCCGACCGGCAGCACGTGCACATCGGGCGCCTTGCCCAGCGCGTCCACGATTTCGAAGGCCGCGGTCTTCTGGCCCTCGATGCGGGCCGGGTTGACCGAGTTCACCAGGCCGACCTCGGGGAAGTCCGCAGTGACCTTGCGCGCCAGCTCGAGACAGTCGTCGAAGTTGCCGTCCACCTGAATGATCTTCGCGCCCAGCATGACCGCCTGGGCCAGCTTGCCCATGGCGATCTTGCCCGACGGGATCAGCACCGCGCAGTGCAGACCGGCGCGGGTGGCGTACGCCGCGGCCGAGGCCGAGGTGTTGCCGGTGGAGGCGCACAGCACGGCGGTCTTGCCGTTGTACTTGGCATCGGTCATGGCCATGGTCATGCCGCGGTCCTTGAAGGAACCGGTCGGGTTCGCGCCCTCGACCTTGAGGTACACCTCACAGCCGGTCAGCTCGGAGAGGTGATGCGCGGGCACCAGCGGGGTGCCGCCCTCGAAGAGAGTGACGGCTTCCCAGTCAGCGGGAATCGCGAGCCGATCGCGGTACGCGTCGATCAGACCCGGCCACGGCGTATGCACGGCTGTCGCGCGTGCGGTTGCACTCATTCCTCGGTGCCTTCCAATCTCAGAACACTGGTCACGGACGTGACGGAGTCCAGTTCGGCCAATGCGGCAACGGTATCCGCAAGCGCGGATTCCTGCGCATGGTGGGTCACCACGACCAGGCGCGCGCCGACGTCGTGACCTTCCTGACGGACCGTCGAGATGCTCACACTGTGCTTGGCGAATTCCCCTGCGACCGCTTCGAGCACACCGGTGCGGTCGGCCACCTGCAGGTTCACGTGGTAGCGGGTCGGGGTGTCGCCGATCGAAGCGATCGGCAGCTCAGCATAGACCGATTCGCCCGGGGCGCGGCCACCGTAGAACTTGTTGCGCGCCGCCATCACCAGATCGCCCATGACGGCCGAGGCGGTCGGCGCGCCGCCGGCGCCCTGACCGTAGAACATCAGGCGACCGGCGTTCTCGGCCTCCACGACCACGGCGTTGAACGCGCCGTTGACCGCGGCCAGCGGATGCTTGCGCGGGATGAGGGCCGGGTAGACGCGCACGGAGATCTTCTCCTTGCCGCCGTCGCCGGTGACGCGCTCGGCCATGGCCAGCAGCTTCACGGTGCAGCCCACGGCCGCCGCGGTCTCCAGGTCCTCGGAGGTGATCTTGGAGATGCCCTCGCGGTACACGTCACCGGAGGTGACCCGGGTGTGGAAGGCGACGGAGGCGAGGATGGCGGCCTTGGCGGCGGCGTCGTAGCCCTCGACATCGGCGGTCGGGTCGGCCTCGGCGTAGCCCAGGCGGGTGGCCTCGGCCAGCACGTCGGAGTAGTCCGCGCCGGTCTCGGCCATGGCCGAGAGGATGAAGTTGGTGGTGCCGTTGACGATGCCGACCACGCGGTTGACCCGGTCACCGGACAGCGACTGGATGAGCGGGCGGATCACCGGGATGGCCCCGGCGACGGCGGCCTCGAAATACAGGTCGGCACGGTTGGACTCGGCCGCGGCGGCCAGCTCACCGGTGTAATCGGCGAGCAGCGCCTTGTTCGCGGTGATCACCGACTTGCCCTTGGTGAGCGCGGACTTGATCAGGTCGCGGGCCGGTTCGATGCCGCCCATGACCTCGACCACGATGTCCACGTCGTCGCGGGTGACCAGGGCCTCGGCATCGGTGGTGATCAGCTCGGCGGGCAGGCCGCGGTCCTTGCTCAGGTCGCGCACCGCGACACCGCGCAGCACGACGGGGGCGCCGACGCGGTTGCGCAGGTCGTCGGCGTGGTCACGAATGATGCGGACCACCTCGGTGCCGACCGTGCCCATGCCGAGGACGGCCACGCCAATAGGATGGTTCTGTCCCCACACGCCGTTCCTGCCGGAACCCAATTCACGGCTCGCCGTGGACCCGGTCATGCCTTCACCTCCAAGCTGAGTAGGTCCTCCACCGTTTCGCGGCGAAGGATCAAGCGCGCCTTGCCATCTCGCACCGCGACCACCGCGGGTCGGGTGAGCATGTTGTAGCGGCTCGACATCGAGTAGCAGTACGCGCCGGTGGCGGCCACCCCCACCAGGTCGCCCGGGCCCACGTCGGCCGGGAGCCAGGTGTCACGGATGACGATATCCCCACTCTCGCAATGTTTTCCGACCACTCGCGCGACCACCGGACCGGCCTCGCTGGAGCGCGAGACCAGGCGGCAGTCGTACTCGGCCTGGTACAGGGCGGGACGGATGTTGTCGCTCATGCCGCCGTCGACGCTCACATAGCGTCGGCGATTACCACCGTCGAGCACAACATCTTTGATGGTGCCGACCTCGTAGATGGTGACGGTGCCGGGACCGGCGATGGCGCGGCCCGGCTCGACCGCGATGATCGGCGCCGGCAGCCCGGCCCGCTCGGCCTCCTCGGCCACGATGCGGCGCAGGTTGGCGGCGAAGCCGTCCAGGGTCGGCGGATCCTCGTGCGGCAGGTACGAAATGCCCAGGCCGCCACCGAGATCCAGCACGCGCATCTGTTCGGCGCGTTCCATGCCGAACTTGTCGGCGACCTCGCGCAGCAGGCCCAACATCCGGCGGGTGGAGATCTCGAAGCCGTCGATCTCGAAGATCTGCGAGCCGATGTGCGAGTGCAGGCCGACCAGGCGCAGATTGTCGGACTCGAAGACCCGGGCGATGGCCTGTATGGCGTCGCCGCCGGCGATGGAGAAGCCGAACTTCTGGTCCTCGTGCGCGGTCGAGATGTACTCGTGGGTGTGGGCCTCCACGCCGACGGTGACGCGGATCAGCACGTCCACCACCTTGCCGGCGCGCTTGGCCACGGCCTCCAGGCGCTCGATCTCGATCAGCGAGTCGACTACCACGTCGCCGACGCCCGCCCCGACCGCCATCTCCAGCTCGGGCACCGATTTGTTGTTGCCGTGCAGGGCGATCCGCTCGGCCGGGAAGCCGGCGTGCAGCGCCACCGACAACTCGCCGCCGGAGCACACGTCCAGGTGCAGGCCCTCGTCACGGATCCAGCGGGCGACCTCGCCGCACAGGAAGGCCTTGGAGGCGTAGTGGACTCGCGCGCCGTCACCGAAGGCGCGGACCATGTCCCGGCAGCGGGAGCGGAAGTCGTCCTCGTCGATCACGAACAGCGGGGTGCCGTACTCGGCGGCCAGCTCGTGCACCGGCACGCCCGCCAGCCGCACCACGCCGTCGGCGTCGCGAGAGGCATTGCGCGGCCACACATTCGCGGGCAGTTCGATCATCTGCGCCGGTGCGCTGGGACGCTCGGCGAGCGTGGGCGCGTGCGGGATGTCCGCGTGGCGGGGTCCTGCGGGGTGGGCACTCATCTACATACGCTCCGGTGCGCTGACGCCGAGCAGGCCGAGGCCGTTGGCGAGAACCTGACGGGTGGTTTTGACCAGCTCGAGGCGAGCGGCATTGAGCGGGGTGACCACGTCGTCGCCCTGCGGGATGACGCGCAGCGTCTTGTCGGACTGGAAGGGGTGGTAGGCGCCGGCGAGTTCCTCGAGGTAGCGCACGACCCGGTGCGGCTCCCGCATCTCGGCGGCGGTGGCCACCACGCGCGGGTACTCGCCCAGCGTGCGGATGAGCGCGCCCTCGCGGTCATCGGTCAGCAGCGCGAAATCCGGTGTGACCGAGGCGTAGTCGAACGCGGCCGCGTTGCCCAGGATCTGGTTGGTGCGCGCGTGCGCGTACTGCACGTAGTAGACCGGGTTCTCACTGTCCTGCCGGGTCCACAGGTCCAGGTCGATGTCGATGCTGGAGTTCACCGAGGAGCGCACCAGCGAGTACCGTGCCGCGTCAACGCCGATCTGCTCGACCAGGTCGTCGAGGGTGACGACGGTGCCCGCGCGCTTCGACATGCGAACGGCGGCACCATCTTTCACCAGGTTCACCATCTGGCCGATGAGCACCTCGACGGTGTCCGGGTTGTCGCCGAACGCGGCCGCGGCAGCCTTGAGACGGCCGATGTACCCGTGGTGGTCCGCACCGAGCATGTAGATGCACAGATCGAAACCACGCGAGCGCTTGTTCTGGAAGTAGGCGATGTCACCGCCGATGTAGGCGGACTTGCCGTCGCTCTTGATGACGACGCGGTCCTTGTCATCGCCGTATTCGGTGGAGGCGATCCACCAGGCGCCGTCCTTCTCGTACAGCTTGCCGGACGCCTTCAGCGTCTCGATGGCCTGCTCGACCGCGCCGGAGGCGAACAGCGAACTCTCGTTGAAGTACACGTCGAAGTCGGTGCCGAAGTCGTGCAGCGTCTTCTTGATGTGCGCGAACATGAGCTCGACGCCCTCGCGGCGGAACAGCTCGTGCCGCTCGGCCTCCGGGAGTTCCAGCACACCCGGGTTGGCCTTCACGACGGTGTCGGCGATCTCGCTGATGTACGCGCCCGCGTAACCGTCCTCGGGGGTCGGCTGTCCCAGCGCGGCGGCCACCAGCGAGTTCGCGAAGCGGTCGATCTGCGCGCCGTGGTCGTTGAAGTAGTACTCGCGGGTCACGTCCGCGCCCTGGGCCGCCAGGATCCGGCCGAGCGCGTCGCCGACCGAAGCCCAGCGGGTTCCACCCAGGTGGATCGGGCCCGTCGGGTTGGCGGAGACGAATTCGAGGTTGATCTTCGTGCCCCCGAGAGCGTCCGCGGTGCCGAACTTCTCACCGGCCTCGAGGATCTTCTCGACGATCGCGCCCTGCGCGGCCTTGGCCAGCCGAATGTTCAGGAAGCCCGGTCCCGCGACCTCGGCAGCCTCGACGCCCTCGGCGGCCGACAGCGCCTCGGCCAGCAGCGTTGCGAAATCGCGGGGGTTCATTCCCGCCTTCTTGCCTACCTGCATAGCCACATTCGTGGCATAGTCACCGTGCTCGGGGTTGCGGGGACGCTCCACCTTGACCTCGTCGGGCAGGATCGCAGGGTCTGATCCGCGTTCGACAAGTACCTTCGCCGCGGTAGCACGAAGGAGATCTGCAAGGTCAGCTGGAGTCACGAGTCACTATCCTATGGTCTGAGCAGGTGAACGCCGCGAGCGGGCACCACCGGGCAGGTGCCCAGCAAACGATGCGGCCGCGTCGTTTGATTGTCCGACACGTCGAAAAGAGCACAACAAGCATGCCGAGCAAGACCAGTGCCAAGTCGGCCAAGGCCATCAAGGCCGCGGGCAAGTCGGCCGTATCGTCCAGGAAGGGCGGTCGCGGCGGCAGCCTGGGCGGTAAGCGTCAGATTCCGTGGCTCATGATCGGGGCCGTGGTCTGCATCCTCGCCCTTATCGGCGGCATCGCCTGGGTGCTGGTGCCCAAGATCCAGGACAGGCAGGAGCAGGACAAGTACACGCCGTCCGCCCAGAAGAAGGATCCCTCGGATCAGATTCCGGGCGTGGTGAAGAAGGACTACGCGGCGGGCATGCACGTCGCGGCCACCCAGCGCGTGAACTACGACCAGTCCCCGCCGTTCGGCGGTCCGCACGACGGCTCGTGGGCGGCCTGCACCGGCGTGGTGTACGCCAAGGCGATCCGCACCGAGAACGCGGTGCACTCGCTCGAGCACGGCGCGATCTGGATCACCTACAACCCGGACAAGGTCGATCAGGCCGCCATCGACACCCTGAAGTCGAAGGTGAAGGGCAAGCCCTACAGCCTGATGTCGCCCTACCCCGGCCTGGACACGCCGATCTCCCTGCAGTCGTGGGGTCACCAGCTGAAGCTGAACAGCGCCGACGACAAGCGCGTCGGCGAGTTCATCACCGCGCTGCGCCTGAACCAGTACGCCTACCCGGAGGTCGGCGCGGACTGCGCGAACCCGACCTTCAACACCGACAACCCGCCGGCGTTCGACCCGACCCAGCCCGGCCCCGACGCGGTGCCGATGGACGGTAAGGGCCTACAGCAGGATGCGAGCGAGCTGGGTGGCAGCGGTGTTCCGGGTATGCCCGCCGGCGGTATCCCGGGTCTCCCGAACGGCGTGCCGGGTCTGCCCACCGGTAGCCCGAGCCTGCCCGGCGGTATCCCGTCCATCCCGGCCCCGACCGACGGCCCGACCCAGCCGGATCAGCCGGCTCCGACCCAGTAGTGCCGCCGTTCATGTCCGACATTCCAGACCGCAGCTCCGAGCCCGATCCCGCCGCCGAACCAGTCCCGCAAACACGCCGCAACCAGCGGCCCGCCCTGCTGGCCATCGGGGTGGTCGCGGTGCTGCTCATCGGTTTCATGGCCGGACTGCTGGTGGGCAATGCCATGCATCACGGTCCGGAGACGCCGGGCGTGGTGGATGTCGGCTTCTCCCAGGACATGTCGGTGCATCACACGCAGGCGGTGCAGATGTCGGGCGTCGCGCTGTCGGGGACCACGGACCCGGCGGTGAAGCGGCTCGCCTACGACATCCTCACCACGCAGGCCAATCAGGCCGGCCGCATGCAGGGCTGGCTGCAGCAGTGGGACAAGCCGCTCATCTCCCCCGACGGCTACATGGGCTGGATGACCGATATGTCCACCCATGAGCACTCCGGCACCGCCATGCACTCCGGCGCAGTGCAGACCATGCCCGGCATGGCATCGGATCAGGAGATGGCCGCCCTCGGCCAGGCCACCGGTCCCGCCCTGGATGCGCTGTTCCTGCAGCTCATGCTGCGCCACCACCAGGGCGGCATGCCGATGATCGAGTACGCCGCCCAGCGCGCGGACACCGACGCGGTGCGCTCGCTGGCCGAGAGCATGGCCAAGACCCAGAAGAGCGAGGCCGATCTGATGACCCAGATGCTGGCCGAGCGCAAGGTCGCACCACTGCCGATGAACTGACCGAGCACCTCCGACGAACCCGGACCGGGCACAGAAACGCCCGGTTCGTGTTCGTTTTTGGCGCAGCGCGAGCGATGCGATACGCTGTCCCAGCCCGACCGGGAGACCGGACGGGACCATCCCCGCCCTCGTAGCTCAGGGGATAGAGCGTCTGCCTCCGGAGCAGAAGGCCGCAGGTTCGAATCCTGCCGAGGGCACCACAGTAAGGCCCCGACCGTGGATCACGGTCGGGGCCTTACTCGTTCACGGGGCGGCGAGCCATTTCGGCACCGGATGACTGACTTATCGTGCCATCGTGACCGATTGGGATTCCGATTCGAGGACTCGGGGACGAAGGTAGTAGCTGCGCATCGCGGTGTCCGGTTGCGCAGGAGGCAGCCGGACACCGCGATCGCGTTTTCCGGGCCACGATCGGTGTTTTCAGGCCACCGTCAGGACCGCGTTGCCGCGGATGCGGCGGTGGACGAGATCGGTGAGGGCGCCGACGGTTTCGGACCGGTCGGCGGTGCGGCCCAGTTCGGGGTGGATGAGGCCCGCGGCGGTCAGGCCAACCGGTTCGGCGAGGATTTCGGCATCGGTGGTGCCCCGGATACCCAGTGCGGGAAGTGGTGCAGGGTGAACGGGGTCGCGCCGAAGAGGGCGAAGAAATCGAGGGCCACCGCTTCGCGCCCGGCCTGACCGAACCAGACGACGGTGCCGCCGGGAACCGGGCCGGCCAGGGCCGCGGCGAAGGTGCCGTCGCTGACCGATTCCAGGACGATGTCGAATTCTCCTGCACTGGAAGCGATCTCATGGTGGAGCGCCGGATGTATCCGACCGTGCCGGTGACGGTCGAGTACGATCCCACGCCGCTGGGCCGCAGCCTGGCCGGTGCGATGGCCGCGCCGCGGGCCTGGGCGTACGGGCACATCGGCGAAATCGACGCGGCGCGTACGGAATACGACCGCCGCGACGCACCAGGCAGCTAGGCCGCGTATTCCAGGGCCATGGCCGCGATCACCGGGACCATGTAGAGCATGGGGAACGGGACGTGGCCGTAGGACTTGGCGCGGACGATGGTGACGATGGCGCCGGTGAAGTACAGCACGATGCCGATGGCGTCTTCGCCCGTGACGGCGACATCTCCGCACTGATCCCGGTGCTGAACGAAAACGACCCCAGCGCACTGTCTTTCACACAGCCGCTGCTGGTGTTGCAGGGCCGCGCCGACACCACGGTGCCGGCGCTCGCCACCGACGCCATGGTGGTGCAGCAGCGCGCGGGCGGCCAGCCGGTGCAGTACCACAGCTATCCGGGCGCGGATCACCGCGGCGTACTCGACGCGTCGTTCAATGACGCACTGGCCTGGGTGGATACCCGGTTCGGCCGGTAGGCGTCAGGCCGCGGGCGTCCAGCGCGGATCGCGGCCGAACCAGGCGGCCAGCCGGTCGTAGGCGGGCGCGTCGGCGGCGATCGGCATCTCGTGCCCGAAAGCCTTTCCGGGACCACGGAATTCGGGCTTCAAAAGCTGCTTGGACCAGGCCAGGCCGTGCTCGGCGAGCTCCGGATCCAGGGTGCGGCCCTGACCGGTAGCGCGGGTGAGATCCCAGGCGTGCATGGCGAATTCGGTGATCTGCTGATCGGCGCGACCGCGCAGCGGGGACTCCCCGCCCATGCCTGGCACCAGCCGCTCCGGATCTGCGGCGCGCCACGTCTCGAGCAACGGCTGCGCGCCGGTGCGGAACTCGGCGGCCCAGTCCGCGCCTACCGGGTCGTGCGGTGCGCTCCAGTCCGGCATCTCGCCGCGCGCGGCGATGGTGAAGTCGCGCAGGATCTGGCCCACGATGTGGTCCAGCAGCCCGCGCACGTCCCAGTTCTCGCACGGCGTCGGCAGGGCTGCCTGGTCCAGGGTGACGGCGGCGACGACATCGCCCAGCTGGGCGACGGCCCGCTCCAGGAGATCGATCGTCGGGTCCACCGGTGACTTGTCGGCCATGCGGCCAGACTAGCCCTGCGGCAAGACGTTCCGTGCCCCATCGGGCACGGCGATCACCCGTGGCGGGAGATCGGGTTCCGACACGGATGCGGCCTGCGGGGATCGGATCCGCCACAGCAGGTACAGCCCGGCCGCACAGCCCAGGGTGATCACCAGGGCCACCGCGCCCGGAACCGTGGAGACCACCCCGTGCGGATCCCGGTACCAGCGCGGCGAGTAGGCCACCCGGCCGAAACTGCTGCCCCGCAGCGCCACCACCAGGCACGGCACCACCAGCACGGCGAGCGCCACCACGGCGCTGCCCGCGGTCTTCGGGACCGCCGCGCCGAAGCAGAAACCGATCGCCAGCGCCGTGAGGATCACACCGAGCACCGGGACAACCGCATACTCGTGCGCGATGCCCGCGGTGCCTGCCGCGAATACCGCCAGCCCGGCGGTCGCGGCCAGCGCGATCCAGGGCGCGCGCCACCGGCGTCCCGCCGCCAGCCCGGCCACCACGGCCAGGACCGGGAACGGCACGGTCCAATCCGGCCGGGGCACCGCGATGATCGCGCTGCCGGCATTGGCCACCGCGACCGCCAGCAGCACCAGGGTGCCCTCGCGCCCCGGCAGCAGCAGCGCCGCGACCAGCGCCGCGCCGATGGTGATGGCCGCGGCCACCCCCATCTGCGCGATGGTGCCGGCGTGCCGCACGAACCACTCCGTCGACAGTGTGGTCGCGGTGACCAGGATCAGCGCGGACAGGATCGGTCCGATCGCCAGATCGGTGTTCTCGTGTTCGCCCGCGGGTTCCGGCTGCTGGACGGCGATCCCCGCGACCAGCAGCACCCCGGCCAGCACGAGCAGCCACACCGGTGGCGTTCCGGTCGACGCCCATTGGATGAGGGGATTGCCCCGGCCGCCGGCGGGGGGCAGCGAGGTCTGGTCGCCGATCAGGATCGCGGACAGGGCGCCGATCAGGTACGCACCGGTCGCGATGGGTTTGCCGAATACGGCGACCGCGAGCGCACCGAGCAGGATGCCGCTGAAGATGGAGTCGATGTAGTTGGCGGTGGTCAGGTTTCCGGCGGTCGCCGCGTCCCGGTTCCACAGCTGGTCGATCACCAGCACCACCGCGCTGCCGCACGAGGCGATCCAGGCCGTCTTGCGCCCGAGAGCGACCACCAGTGCCGCCGAGACCACCGCGAACGCCGCGCCGGCGGCGGCCGCGCGCGGCACGTTCAGCACCAGCAGATCCAGCTGCAGCACCGGGCCTTCGGAAATCCAGCCCAGATCGAGTGGGGCCATGAGCAGCAGACCGGCCACCGCCGCTCCCAGCAGGGCGGCCATCGCCTCGATCGGAACCGCGTAGCGTCGCAGCGTCGGGGGCGCGGTCCTGCCCGGCGGGTGTGCCGACGCGAACCTCGCGCCCATCTCGTCACCTACTTCCTCGGTGATGCGACGCCTTTCGCGTTACAGCAATAACGAGCAGCTATCTCTCGCGACATTAACAGCTGCGGTATGTGGGAATTCTGAGAAGTGGAGTCGGTCACAGTCCGCGGGCGGGCCGGGAGCGGGCCCGAGACACCGTCAGGCGCAGCGGAAACGGAAGGTTGCCAGCGGGGTGACGCCCGTCGCCGAGGTGACCTGAACGGCCGAATCACTGTCCAGCGCACAGCCGATCGGGGCGCTGACCTGAACCCGGTAGCAGCCGGCTGCTCCGTTGTAGACGGCCGTGCCGTCTGCGCCGGTGGTGAGAGTCGCCACATTCGCGCCGCCGCCGCAGGGCGCGATGTCGGCGGCCACGCCCGCCATGGGGAACTGCTCGGGGCCGTACACCGCCTGCACCTTCAGTGCGGGATCGGCGGGCGGTTCCGCGGCGGCGAGCGGTGCCAGGGCGCACGCGGCGGCGAGAGCGGATGTGACGAGCAGCGTGCGGCGCACCGGGTCTCCTTCGGGACGGGCTGAGGCAGTTCGCCTCTGCGGCCGACGATTCGGCCTCCGCGCCACTATAGGGACTCCCCGGTCCGATCGGTCGCATTCCGCCCGGCCGGACGGGCCGACGGCTCAGACCGCGGAGACCGCGCCGGCCCGGCTCACGGCGGCCGCGCCGGGTGTCCGGCCCGCGGCGGCGCACTGCTCGGAGGTGAAAGCGACTGCCGCGCCGAGGACTTCGAGCTCGACCCGGTCGCCGACCGCGGGCGCGTCCACGCTCACCCGGCGCACCTGGATGGGTTCGGGGCAGCCGTCGAGGTCGAGGGTGAGCAGGACATCCGCACCCCGGAATTCGAGGGCGCGTACGGTGGCGCAGCCGGTGTGGCCGTCGGTGGCCGCGCGGGCCAGCAGCTGTTCGGGCCGCATCATGATCGCGCCCGCACCGGTCGGCGCGTTCACCTGCACGGGGATCCGGCCGAGCACGGTCTGTGCGGTCTCCGTGCCGATGGTGGCGTCGAGAAGCACTGTGTCGCCGAGGAATCCGGCCGTGAACAGGTCCGCGGGGGCCGCGTACACCTGCTCCGGCGTGCCGACCTGGGTGAACCGTCCCGAGCACATGACCGCGACCTGGTCGGCGAAGGACAGCGCCTCCTCCTGATCGTGGGTGACCAGGATGCTGGTCATGCCCGCGGCGCGCAGGGTCTCGGCGACGGCCTGCCGGGTGGCGGCGCGGAGTCCGGTGTCCAGGGCGCTGAAGGGCTCGTCCAGCAGCATGAGGTCGGGTTTGCGGGCCAGGGCGCGGGCCAGGGCGACGCGCTGCTGCTGACCGCCGGAGAGCTGATGCGGCCGCCGGTCCGCGTAGGACGGGTCGAGCGAGACCATGTCGAGCAGTTCGGCGACGTGCTGCCGGTGCTTGCGCCGCGCGCCCAGTCCCCCGCCGAGCCCGTAGGCGATGTTCTGCCCCACGGTCAGGTGTGGGAACAGCGCCCCGTCCTGCGCCACATAGCCGATTCGTCGCCGGTGCGACGGCACCGAGAAGCCTTGGCGGGTAATGGTTTCCCCGCCGACGGACACGGTTCCGGCGTCCGGGTTCTCGAATCCGGCGATCACCCGCAGCAGCGTGGTCTTGCCGCATCCGGAGGATCCGACCACCGCCGTGGCGCTGCCGTCGGCGACGTCGAGGCTGATGCCGTCGAGCACCGGCGCCGGTCCGAAGGTCTTGCGAACCTGGTCTACGACAAGACGACTCACAGTCCCGCCGCCTTCCTGGATTGGGTGAACAGCAGATAGGTGACCGGCACCGACACGATGATCATGATCAGCGCGTACGGCGCGGCGGCCGCGTAGTCCAATTCGCCCGACAGCTGCCAGAACTGCATGGCGAGGGTGTTGGTGCCGTTGGGGGCCAGTAGCAGGGTGGCGGTCAGCTCGGTGGCCACGGCCACGAACACCATGGCCGCCGCCGCGGCCGCCGCGGGCGCGGTGAGCCGCAGGGTGACGCGGAAGAAGGTGGCGGCCGGGGACTTTCCCAGCGCCTGCGAGGCCTCCTCCAGCCCCACCGGTACCTGCGCCAGCCCGGCGCGCACGCTCACCAGCGCGCGCGGCAGGAACATGAGCGTGTAGGCGGCCAGGATGGTGGCCGCCGTCTGATAGAGCGCGGGCAGCCAGCGAATCGACACGGTCACCAGCGCCAGCGCGATCACGATGCCCGGCAGCGAACTGGTGATGTAGTTGGCCCCCTCGATGATTCGCGCGAACCGCGAGGTGGAGCGCACCGCGACCCAGGCCACCGGGAAGGCGCACAGGGTGGTGATCACCGCTGCGGTGGCGGCCAGACCGATGGTCTGACCGAGGGATTCGCCGATATCGGTGGTGTTCCACACCGCCGAGCCACCGATCTTCAGCCACCGTCCGATGGTCCACAGCGGCACGCCCAGCGTCGCCGCCAGCGCGGCGGCCAGCAGCGCGAACACGGGAATCTTGGTCAGTCCCAGGCGAATCCGGTTCGCGCCCCGCTGCGCGCCGCCGCCGATCCGGGCGTAGCGGGCCCGGCCGCGCACGGTGGCCTCACCGGCCAGCAGCACCAGGCACAGCACCACCAGGACGCCCGAGAGCGTGCTACCCGCCGCGCCCGCGAAGCTGGACTGGTACTGCTGGAAGATGGCGGTGGTGAAGGTGTCGAACCGGATCATGGCGAAGGCGCCGTACTCGGCCAGCAGGTGCAGCGAGATCAGCAGTCCGCCACCGAGAATCGCCAGCCGCAGCTGCGGCAGCACGATGCGTGCGAAGACGGCGACCGGCCCGGAGCCGAGGGCCCGGGCCGATTCCTCCACGGCGGGATCCAGCCGCCGCAGGGTGGCCGCCGCCGGGAGGTACACCAGCGGGAAGTACGAGACCGTCGAGACGAGCACGCCCGCCCAGAGCCCATGCAGCGAGGGGATGGCGCTGACCCAGCCGTAGCTGTTGACGAAGGCCGGAACCGCGAGAGGGGCCGCGAAGATAGGGCCCCACCAGGCCGCGCCCGGCACGTCGGTGCGTTCCACGATCCAGGCCAGGCCGATGCCCAGTGCCACGCAGATCGGCACGGTCAGCACCACCAGTTCAGCGGTGTTACGCAGCAATTCGGCCACGCGCGGGCGGAACACCAGCTGTGCGGTCTGGTGCCATCCGGTCGAGACCAGGGTGGACACGATGTACCCCAGCGGCACGAAGGTGGCCGCCACCATGAGCAGGGCGGCGATCGTGACGATCGCACCGGGCCGGATGGCCGTCGCCAGAGAGACCTTGCTGGGCAGGTCCTTCGCGGCCCGGGTGGGTACAGCGGTCCGAACAGCCACGGTTAGAGCAGACCCGCCTCGGTCATGAGCTGCGTGACCTTCTTGGCGTCCAGCTTGCTCGGGTCGATCTTGGGCGCGTCCAGCGAGGCCAGCGGCGGCAGCGCCGGGTTGGCAGCGACGTCGGAGGCCACCGGGTACTCCATGGAGTCACCGTCGCGCAGCACCTCCTGGCCCTGCTTGGAGGTGATGAAGTTCAGGAACTTCTGGGCGTTGGCCTGCTTCTTGCTCGACTTCAGCACGCCGCCACCGGAAAGGGAGACGAAGGCGCCCGGGTCCTGGTTCTTGAAGTAGAACAGCTGGGTGTTGCCGCTGTTCTCCTTGGTCTTGGCCTGGTCGCGGTACCAGTAGTAGTGGTAGATCACGCCGCCCTCGAACTGGCCGGAGTTGGCGCCCTTCATGACGGTGGTGTTGTTCTGCGAGATGACCGCGTTGTCCTTCATGCCCTTCAGCCACGCCTTGGTGGCTTCCTCGCCCTTCTGGGCGAGCAGGGCGGCGACGATGGCCTGGAAGTCCGCGCCGGAGGCGGCGCCGCTCCAGCGGCCCTTCCACTGCGGCTGCTGCAGATCCAGCAGCGACTTGGGCAGCTGGTCGGCCGGGAGCTTGGCGGTGTTGTAGACGAAAACGGTAGAGCGCGCGGCGATTCCGGTCCACTTGCCAGTGGAGGGGCGGAACTGGTCCGGCACCTGCGCCAGGGTGTCCTTGTCGACATCGGAGAACAGGCCGGCGTTCTCGACCAGCGCCATGGCCGGGGAGTTCTCGGTGAGGAAGACGTCGGCGGGCGAGTTCTTGCCCTCGGCCACGATCTGGTTGCCGAGATCGGTGTCACCGCCGTTGCGGAGGGTCACCTTGATGCCGGTGTCCTTGGTGAACGCGTCCACCCACTCCTTGGTGAGGGATTCGTGTTGCGCGTTGTAGACCAGGATCTCGTTGTCGTTCTTGGACGAGCTGGAGCAGGCAGTGGTCGCGCCGAGCACCGCGATCGCCGCCAGTGCACCGGACACCAGTTTCCATCGAGCCGCCGTCATGACCGTCCTTTCCCTTGCCCAGCCTCGCCTATGAGGTTTGCCTAACCAACGTACCGTCCCATGTCGCGGGTTCAAATGCCACCCCACCGATCGACACGGAATCGCTGTAGTCTGCGTGCGTTCCGGGGTACGGCCCCGGACGGACAGCAACCGAAGATCGGCCCGGAGTCGAAGGATCTCGATGAGCTTGCAGCGGCGTACCCCCTTGACCATCGGACTCGGCGTGGCCGCCGTGGTGCTCGTGGGAGGTGGCATCGCCGCCGCGGTAACGTTGAACGGCAAGGACTCCGGACCCAGCGACGACAAGCGCGTCGAGACCGCGGTGCGCGATTTCTACGACGCGCTCTCCGCCGGGGGCGCGTCGCAGGCCGTCGGCAAGACCTGCGCCGGCGACCGCGCCCAGTACGACGCGCTGCCCGAAGCCCAGAAGAAGGCCATGGACCAGGGCAAGATCTCCATGAAGGTCGATTCGGTGCAGGGCATCACCATCACCGGCGACCACGCCACGGCTGTCACCCTGGGCACCCTCACCCTGCCCGGCACCGCCGACAGCAAGCGTTCCACCGATGAACACCTGCGCAAGGAAGACGGCGTATGGAAGGTCTGTTCCACCGACGCGAAGTAGGACGGTCATGAGCTGCTGCGGCCCGAACCGGCGGCAGCTGCTGGGCCTGCTGGCGGCGGCCGCGGCCCTGCCGCTGGCTGCGCCGAGTCCGGCTCGGGCACAGCCGGGTTCGCTGGTGGCGACCGATCTCGAGGTCGTCACCATTACCGAGCGGTCGGCCGTGTTCACCTGGACGACGCTGGGCCCGGACGCGGACGGCAACCCCCTTCCGGTGGAGACCGAAAGCGAGGTCTGGCTCGCTCCCTCCGACGGGAGCGGGCTGCGGCTGGTCTTCGGCGACCCACAGCCGACCGCCTATCACTACGCCGAGGTCACCGGGCTCGAGCCCGGGCGCGCCTATCGGTTCGAGGCGCGCTCGCAGGGCATCGTGGCCGCGCCCGCGCCGAATGTCGCCACCCGCCTGCCGAATACGCCGGAGGCGCAGGGGGTCTTCACCACGCTGGTGCCGCCGCCGGGCCGGCTGCTGCGAACCCTCGCCCTGTCCAATGACATTCACTTCGGCGAGGAGGTCAGCGGGCTCATCACCGCGGGCCTGCCGCCCGGCGTGCGCCAGGAGCCCGGTCTCGCACCGTATCCCGAGGTCATGCTGACCGCGCTGCTCGACGATATGCACCGGCCCGATCGCGCCGTCGACCATCTGCTGCTCGCCGGTGACCTCACCGCCGAGGCCACCCCGGACCAGGTGCGCGCCGTCCACACCCACCTCGCGAACTGGGGTGCGCCGGGCCGGGACTGGTTCGCCGCCCGCGGCAACCACGACCGCCCGCACCTGGGCTCGGACTACACGGACTGCAGCCAATACCTGGACCACCACGACTGCTGGGGTGATTCCTTCACCGCCCGACAGCAATTGGCGGCCTTCGAGGTCGGCGAGCTGCGCCTGATCGCCCTGGACACCACCGAGCTCGACGCCCCTGGCGGCACCGTGGACCGGTCACAGCTCGACGAGCTGCGCGACCGGCTCACCGGCGACCCGGACCGTCCCACACTCGTTTTCGGCCATCACCCGGTCACCAGCGAGTCCGGCTGGTCCAATCTGGCCGGACGGAGCTTCATTCTCGATGCCGCGAATGCCGCCGAGCTGCAATCGATCTACCGCTCGGCGCCCGGCGTCTTCCTACACCATGCCGGGCACACCCACCGCAACCGCCGCACCCGGCCCGATCTGCCCATTCCGGTCGAATTCCTGGAAGTGGCGGCGGTCAAGGAATATCCGGGCGGTTACACGCTGCTGCGCCTCTACGAGGGCGGCTACATGCTGAATTTCTACAAGACCCGCACCGAGGCCGCGCGGCGCTGGAGTACGCGGTCGCGGGGCGAATACTTCGGTCTGCTGCCCGAATACACGCTGGGCACGACCGCCGACCGCAATTTCGTGGTGTCGCGCGATCTTTCCGGCGTGACCGCGAGCTGAATGCGAGAACGCCTCCCGTGTTCGCACGGGAGGCGTTCTCCGATGGAGCGACCGACGGGACTCGAACCCGTGTGACAGGCTTTGCAGGCCTGCTCCTGACCAACTCGGACACAGCCGCAGGGTGTACCCAATAGTGCGGCGAATCGGGCCTGCGGCCGAGGTTTTGAATCACCGTGATTTCTATGCGCCCCGCGAATCGGCTCGGCGCTGCGACCAACCCGTTCGCGACGTGCGATGATCGGGTCATGTCTCGACCACGTCCACTGCCACTCGACCCGATCGAGGAGGCGCACCGTCAGTGGATCGAGCACGGCTGGGGGGACATGGCCGACGGAATGGCGGCGGTGACTTCGCTGGTGCGGGCGCAGCAAATCGTCATGGCGCGGGTGGACGAAGCCCTGCGGCCATCCGGTTTGACCTTTTCTCGGTACGAGTTACTGATGCTGCTGAGTTTCAGCAAAACCGGCGCGCTGCCGATGGCGGTGGCCAGCGCCCGCCTGCAGGTGCACCCCACCTCCGTCACCAACACCGTGGATCGGCTGGAGGCGGCGCACTTGGTGAAACGTGTGCCGCATCCCAGTGACCGGCGGGCGACGCTGATCGAAATCACCGATGCCGGAAGAGAACTGGTGGCCAGGGCCACCACCGAGCTGAACCGGCGAGTTTTCGCCGAGGCCGGACTGCCGCCGGAACGCTTGCAATTGCTGCTGCAATTGCTGTCCGAGTTCCGGCAGAGCGCAGGCGACTTCGATCCGGGTAGTACGCCGACACGATGGGCGGGTCAGTAACCGGTCAGCGACCCAGCAGCCAATTTCCTGCGTCATAGTCTTGGATTCGGCTCGCAAAAGGTTCACCATTGAGGCCATGGTGCTGGTCCTCGGGGTGTCGGCGGGCGCTGCTGGCGCACGCGCCATGCTCACCCATTCCGACCAGCCCCACCTGCCTCCCATCGACCGCTGCAAGGTCCAGCGCCGGACCGGCGATCGCGGGATGGAGGACCCCGTCTTCGAGGCCATCCAGCAGATGCGCACATCGGCCGCCGAGCGCGATGAATTCATTACTGGCATCGCCGTGACCTGCCGCTCGGCCTCCCAAGCCGAGGCCATCCGCACCGCCGCGGGCCGCAACCGCCTCACGGTCATCGATGAGCCGGTGGCCCAGCTCCGATATCTCCGATTCACCCGGAAGCTACCCAGCGAGGGTTCGGTTCTGCTCTACGACCTGGGCGCGTCGGGACTGACCCTCACCCAGATCGACTGCCGCAACGATGCCGTCCTCGCCACCAAGCGCAGCACCGTCCTGGGCGGCGACGGCCATGACGCCCTGCTGCGCTGGCTGCTCACCCGCGCCGGGGTCACCGTGGATCTGGCCACCACCCGCCGCCAGAAGGAGGCGCTGGCCTCCGAGCGCGTCCTGGCCGTCTGCGACCCGATCACCGGGCAGCGCACCGTGGTCACCCGCAGTGATTTCGCCGAACTGGTGGAAGCGGGCATTCATCACTCGGCGTCCTTCGTCCGCCACATGATCGACGAGACCGGCATCCAGCCCACCGGGATGGCGCTACTGGGCGGCTGTACCCGTAACAAGAGCATCCGGGACGAGCTGAAACAGCAGCTGGGCTACCCGCTCATCTACGATCCCGAACCCGAATTCGTCTCCACCCGCGGCGCGGTCCTGCTGGCCGCCGAGCGGCCGTCGGCCCGCAGCATCCGCAGCGTGCACCTGACCCCGGCCGCCACCTCTCACGAGGCCCCCGCCACCTCCCCCGTATCCCGCCGCAAACTCGTTGCGGCAGTGGCGGTTACCGCCACGCTGGGCGGCACCATCGTCGGCGCGTTGGCCATGAACCGCGACGGCGGCGACCACACCGACGGCAAGCCCCCGACCGTAGAGGTCGTCGGCCCGCCGAAACACGGCTGACCGCAACCATTCACGGCTGACAGCGAATGGGGTTCGGGGACCTGGTCCCCGAACCCCATTCAGCAGTAATGGAATTCACTCACCGGTTGGTGAAGTTCGCCGGGCGCTTCTCGACGAAGGCGGTCATGCCTTCCTTCTGGTCCTCGGTCGCGAAGAGCGAGTGGAAGACGCGGCGTTCGAAGCGCAGGCCCTCGGTGAGGGTGGTTTCGAAGGCGCGGTCGACCGCTTCCTTGGCGATCATGACCGACGGCAGCGACATCGAGGCGATGGTCTCGGCGACCTCCATGGCGGTGGCGACGAGGTCGGCGGCGGGGACGATGCGCGAGACCAGGCCCGCGCGTTCGGCTTCCGCGGCGTCCATATTGCGGCCGGTGAGGATGAGGTCCATGGCCTTGGCCTTGCCGACGGCGCGGGTGAGGCGCTGGGAGCCGCCCATGCCGGGGATGACGCCGAGCTTGATCTCGGGCTGCCCGAACTTGGCGGTGTCGGCGGCGAGCAGGATGTCGCACATCATGGCGAGTTCGCAGCCGCCGCCGAGGGCGTAGCCGGCGACCGCGGCGATGATGGGCTTACGGAACGCGACCAGTCGGTCCCAACCGGCGAAGTGGTCGGTCAGGAACATGTCCATATAGGACTTGGACTGCATCTCCTTGATGTCCGCGCCGGCCGCGAAGGCCCGGTCGGACCCGGTCAGCACGACCGCGCCGACCTCGTTGTCATTCTCCAGCTCGTCGAGGGCGGCCGAAATGTCGGCCAGGACCTGCGAGTTCAGCGCGTTGAGGGCCTTCGGCCGGTTCAGCGTGATGAGGGCGACGCGCCCCTTGCGCTCCAGCAGAATGGTCTCGAAGTCTGTCACGCCGTCTCTCCCTCGGATCGCTTGCGGATATCGGTGACGATAGCCGAGAAGTCCTTACCCGCTTCGTCCTGGTTGAAGCGGCTGTAGATCTCCGCCGCCAGCTGCCCGATCTGCCCGTCGACGCCATTGGCCCGCAGCGCGTTCGCCGCGAGACCCAGATCCTTCGACATGAGCGCGGTCGCGAAGCCGGGCTGGTAGTCATTGTTGGCCGGGCTGGCCGGAACCGGCCCGGGCACCGGGCAGTAGGAGGTCAGCGCCCACGACTGCCCCGAGGCGGTGGACACCACGTCGAAGAACTTGTCGTGGGTGAGCCCCAGCTTCTCGCCCAGCACAATGGCTTCCGAGAGGCCGATCATGGAAATGCCCAGCAGCATGTTGTTGCAGATCTTGGCGGCCTGACCCACGCCCGCGCCGCCGCAGTGCACGACCTTGCCGCCCATGACCTCCAGCAGCGGCAGCGCGTCGGCGAAGTCGGACTCCGCGCCGCCCACCATGAAGGTGAGGGTGCCCGCCGCCGCACCCGCCACACCGCCGGAGACCGGGGCGTCCAGTGCCCGATGTCCCGCGGCCGCAGCGAGCTCCGCGGCCTGCTTGGCATCGGCGACGTCGATGGTGGAACAGTCGACGAACAGGGTGCCCGGCTTGGCGGCCGGGAGGATCTCGGCGTAGAGGTCGAGCACGATGCGGCCGTTGGGCAGCATGGTGATCACGATGTCGGAGGCCGAAACCGCTTCCGCGGCAGTGGCGACCACGGTCGCCCCGTCCTGGCGGGCCTGATCCTGTGCGGCGGGCACCGGGTCGAAGGCGAGGACGTCGTATCCGGCCTCGACCAGGTTGGCGGCCATGGGTCCACCCATGTGGCCCAGCCCCAGGAACCCGACCTTGGTGTTGTTGCTCATTGCTCGTCCTTCAATGCTCTATTCGCCTGAAACAGGTGCGGCCAAACCCAATTCGCGATCGCCGAGCGCGCCGAAGTAGGCGTCCACGTCGGCGTCGGTGACGTCCGCCAGGGTGGCGGGCGACCACTGCGGGTTGCGGTCCTTGTCGATGACCTGGGCGCGGATGCCCTCCACCAGGTCGTGGGTGTTCAGGGAGGCGACGGAGACCCGATACTCCTGGTTCAGCGCCGTCTCGAGGTCGGCAGCCGAGCGCGCGTCGCGCAGCGAACGCAGCGTGACCTTCAGCGCCACCGGCGATTTCGACAGCACGTCGGCGGCGGCCTCGGCGGCCTCGGCCCGGCCGTCGAGCTGCAGCCGGTGCACGATCTCCTCGACGGTGTCCGCGCTGTAGCAGGAGTCGATCCACTCCTGCTGTGCCACGAACTCCGAGACCGGTGCGGGCTGTGCGAACTTGGCGATGGCCACGTCGACCTCGGCGGTGGTCAGCGCGTCCAGCAGCGCCGGAATGTGTTCCGACGGAACGAAATAGTCGGCGAACCCGGCCGCGATGGCGTCGCCGGCGGACATGCGCGCGGTGGTGAGCGCGACATGGGTGCCGATCTCGCCGGGCGCGTGCGCCAGCAGGTAGGTGCCACCGACGTCCGGGATGAAGCCGATGCCGGTCTCGGGCATGCCGACCATGGACCGCTCGGTCACGATGCGGTGCGAGGCGTGCCCGGAAAGGCCGACGCCGCCGCCCATGACGATGCCGTCCATGACCGCGACATACGGCTTCGGATAGCGGCCGATGAGGGCATTGAGGACGTACTCGTCGCGCCAGAACGTGCCGCTCGGGGAATCCGCGGCCACCGCCGGCGAATCGCCCTGGGCCACAGCGTGCTTGGCGTCATTGTGGATGGCGACGATGTCACCACCCGCGCACAGCCCGCGCTCGCCCGCACCGGTGAGCACCACCGCGCGCACCTCGTCGTCGTCCGCCCAGGCCCGCAGCGCGTCCAGGATGGTCAGCGCCATCGGGTGATTGAGCGCATTGATGGCCCGGGGCCGGTTGAGCGTGATCAGGCCGAGGCCGTCGCGCTGCTCGATCAACACCTCGGGTTCGTGCACCGTGCTTTTCGATGCCTCAGCACTCATGCTGTGTCCTTTCTGGCGCGAACGGGGGCCCTCCGTGGTTACGCAGGCTGCCGCCTCCGAGCCCTGACCGTTCACGCCGCCCCTACCACCGAGCGGGCGACGACCACCCGCATGATTTCGTTCGTGCCCTCGAGAATCTGATGCACCCGCAGGTCGCGGACGATCTTCTCGATGCCGTATTCGGCCAGGTAACCGTAGCCACCGTGCAGTTGCAGGGCCTTGTTGGCCACCTCGAACCCGGCGTCGGTGGCGAACCGCTTGGCCATGGCGCACAGCTCCACCTTGTCGGGGGCGTCGGCGTCCAGGGCGGCCGCGGCCCGCCACAGCAGGGTGCGGGCGGCCTCCAGCGAGGTGCGCATATCCGCCAGCTCGAATTGCAGGGCGGTGTTGTCCAGCAGCCGCGAGCCGAAAGCCTTGCGTTGGGCCATATAGGCGACGGTCCGGTCGAGGGCGGCCTGCGCCCCGCCCATCGAGCAGGCGGCGATGTTGAGCCGCCCGCCATTGAGGCCGTTCATGGCGATGCGGAAGCCGTTGCCCTCCGCGCCCAGCAGGTTGGCCGCCGGGATCCGGGCATTGTCGAGAATGACCTGCCGGGTGGGCTGCGCGTTCCAGCCCATCTTCTTCTCGTTGGCCCCGAAGGACAGCCCGGGCGTATCGGCCGGGACGATGAACGCCGAGATCCCGCGCGCCCCTTCGTGTCCGGTGCGCGCCATGATCACGTACACGTCGGTGCTGCCCGCGCCGGAGATGAATTGCTTGACACCGGTGAGCAGGTAATCGTCACCGTCACGGACGGCCTTGGTACTCAGCGCCGCCGCGTCGGAGCCGACGCCCGGCTCGGTCAGTGCGTACGACGCCAGCAGGTCCATGGAGCTCAGCCCCGGCAGCCACCGATTGCGTTGCGCCTCATCGCCGTACGTGTCGATCATCCACGTGGCCATATTGTGGATGGAAATGTAGGCGGCCACGGCCGGGCAGCCGGTGGCCAGCTGCTCGAAGATGCGCACGGCGTCCAGCCGCCGCAGCTCCGAGCCGCCCACGTCCTCGCGCACGTAGATGCCGCCCAGGCCGAGCGAGCCCGCCTTGCGCAGCACGTCCACCGGGAAGTGCTTGCGCTCGTCCCATTCCAGGGCATTGGGCGCGAGCAGCTCGTCGGCGAAGGAGCGGGCGGTCTCGACGATCGCCTTCTCGTCCTCGTCAAGTACGAACATGCGTCAGTCCATGGTCGGGATGACGAAGGCGTTGGCGGCGGAGCTTGCGGAGCTGCCCGAAAGCGCAGCCTCCTTTCGACCCGAAGGCCAGCGCTGCGTCACCGTCTTGGTCTTGGTGTAGAAGCGGATCGAGTCCGGGCCGTGCTGGTTGAGGTCGCCGAAGCCGGAGCGCTTCCAGCCGCCGAAGGTGTGGTACGCGATCGGCACCGGGATCGGCACGTTGATGCCGACCATGCCGACCTGCACGCGGGCGGCGAAGTCGCGGGCGGTATCGCCGTCGCGGGTGAAAATGGCGACGCCATTGCCGTATTCGTGCTCGTTGGGCAGGCGCAGCGCCTCTTCGTAGTCCTTGGCGCGCACCAGGGCCAGCACCGGGCCGAAGATCTCTTCCTTGTAGATCCGCATCTCCGGGGTGACGCGGTCGAACAGTGAAGCGCCCGCGAAGAATCCGTCCTCGCCGCCCTCGACCACCAGTCCGCGTCCGTCGATCACCAGTTCCGCGCCCTCGTCGACGCCGATCTGGACGTAGTTGTTCACCCGGTCCACGCCGTCGCGGCCGACCAGCGGGCCGAAGTCTGCGCCCGGGTCGTCGGAGACGCCGACATTGAGTTTGTTGATGCGCTCGATGAGCTTGGCGCGCAGGCGATCCGCGGTCTCCTCGCCCACCGGCACGGCGACCGAGATGGCCATGCAGCGCTCGCCCGCGGAGCCGTAGCCCGCGCCGATGAGCTGGTCTGCCACATCGTCGAGGTCGGCGTCCGGCATCACGATGGCGTGGTTCTTGGCGCCGCCGAAGCACTGGGCGCGCTTGCCGTTGGCGGAGGCCGTCTCGTAGATGTACTGCGCGATCGGGGTGGAGCCGACGAAGCCGACGGCCTTGATGCGCTCGTCGTGCAGCAGCGTGTCGACGGCTTCCTTGTCGCCGTTGACCACATTGAAGATGCCCGCGGGCAGCCCTGCCTCGAGGAACAGCTCGGCCAGGCGCAGCGGCACCGAGGGGTCGCGCTCGGAGGGCTTGAGCACGAAGGCATTACCGCAGGCCAGCGCCGGTCCCGCCTTCCACAGCGGGATCATGGCCGGGAAGTTGAACGGGGTGATGCCCGCGACCACGCCCAACGGCTGCCGCATGGAGTACACGTCGATGCCGGTGCCGGCACTCTCGGTGTACTCGCCCTTGAGCAGGTGCGGGATGCCGACGGCGAATTCGATGACCTCGAGCCCGCGCTGGATGTCGCCCTTGGCGTCGGCGATGGTCTTGCCGTGCTCGCTGGAGAGCAGTGCGGCAAGCGAGTCCATCTCGCCCTGCACCAGGGTCAGGAACTTCATGAGGATCCGGGCCCGCTTCTGCGGGTTCATGGCGGCCCAGGCCGGCTGCGCGGCGGCGGCATTCGCGATGACCGCCTCGACCTCACTCTTGCTCGCCAGCGGCACCCGCGCCTGAACCTGTCCGGTGCTGGGGTTGAACACATCGCCGAAGTTGCCCGAAGTTCCCGGGACGTGCTTACCGCCGATGAGGTGAGTCAGTTCGCGGACCATGCCAATCTCCAAAATCTCAGCCTGTCTCGATGCTTGCGCGCCGATTGCGCGGTCTGTGGCGATCCTATAGTTGGACATCCAAGTATTGGCTGTGGGATAATTCACAGCACCTAGAGAGCCTCCGAGAGTTGGAGCAACCGCATGCCCGATCTGCATGTCCCGGTTCATCCAGTGCGGTTCGTAACCGCAGCGGCGCTGTTCGACGGCCATGACGCGGCCATCAACATCATGCGAAGAATTCTGCAGGCCCAGGGAGCCGAGGTGATTCATCTGGGGCACAACCGGGCCGTGCGCGAAGTCGTGGACGCGGCCGTCACCGAGGACGTGCAGGGCGTCGCGGTCAGCTCGTATCAGGGCGGGCACATCGAGTACTTCGAGTACCTGGCGCAGGCCTTGAAAGAGGCCGGGGCCGAGCACGTGAAGATCTTCGGCGGGGGCGGCGGGGTGATCATTCCCGAGGAGATCGCGCGGCTGGCCGAGTCCGGGGTGACCATCTTCTCGCCGGAAGACGGGCAGCGGCTCGGGCTGCCCGGGATGATCAATCGCCTGATTTCGGCTTGCGACGTGGACCTTTCGCACACGCCCGCGTCGGTGGAGGCAGTGCTGAGCGGGGATCGGGCGGCGCTGGCGCGGACCCTCACCTGCCTGCAGCAGGGGACGCTACCGGAAGCGGACCGTGCGGCGCTGACGGCCGCGGCCGCCGGGCGGCACGTGCCGGCGCTGGGCATCACCGGCACCGGAGGATCCGGAAAGTCCTCTCTCACAGACGAACTCGTGCGGCGGTTGCGTACGGATCAGCAGGACAAGCTGCGCGTCGCGGTACTGGCGGTGGACCCGACCCGGCGGCGCGGCGGGGGTGCGCTGCTGGGCGACCGGATCCGGATGAACGCTCTCGACGGCGAACGCGTCTACTTCCGGTCGCTGGCCACCCGGGGTGAGCGGGAACTGCCGCACGATATCGACACCATGGTGATCGCCTGCAAGGCGGCGGGATTCGATCTGGTGATCCTGGAGACGCCAGGCATCGGCCAGGGTGATGCGGCCATCGCCGAGCACGTGGACGTGTCGCTGTATGTGATGACGCCGGAGTTCGGCGCGGCCTCCCAGCTCGAGAAGATCGACATGCTCGATTACGCGGATGTGGTGGCCATCAACAAGTTCGAGCGGCGCGGGGCCGAGGACGCGCTGCGCGATGTGTCGCGGCAGCTGGTGCGGAATCGGGAGGAGTTCCACGCGACGCCCGAGGACATGCCGGTCTTCGGCACCAGCGCGGCGACGTTCAACGATGACGGGGTGACGGCGCTCTACCAGCACCTGGGCGGCCTGCTCGCCGAGCGGGGGCTGCCGCTACAGGAAGGCGCGCTGCCGCGCGTGGCCACCCGAACCTCCACCCGCTTCGCCCAGATCATTCCCCCCGCCCGCGTGCGCTATCTGGCCGAAATCGCGGAAGCCGTAAGGGATTACCACGCCGGGACCGCGCGCGAGATGGATGCGGCGCGACGCGTCCAGCGCCTGGAGCAGGTGCTCGCCGAGCTGCCGGGAGGCGGTGCACCCCCGGCCACCGGCGATGCGGTCGCGTCCGATGCGGTCGCGTCGGATACTGCCGGGGCGGTCCTGCGCGAGCTGCTCGCGCAGGCGCGCGCCGACCAGACACCGGAAACCGCCGCGCTGCTGGCGGAATGGCCCGCAGTCGCGGAATCGTATCGGGGCGACGAACAGGTCGTGCGGGTCCGCGATCGGGAGCTGCGGACCGCGCTGCGCCGGGAGACACTGTCCGGCAGCTCGATTCCCCGGGTGGCGCTCCCCCGCTTCACCGATCACGGTGAGCTGCTGCGGTTCCTGCGGTCGGAGAACCTGCCGGGACGCTTCCCGTTCACCGCCGGGGTGTTCCCGTTCAAGCGGGACAACGAGGATCCGGCGCGCATGTTCGCGGGCGAGGGCGATGCCTTCCGCACCAACCGACGGTTCAAGGTGCTCTCCGAACACGCCGAGGCCAAACGGCTTTCGACCGCCTTCGACTCGGTCACGCTGTACGGGCACGACCCGGCCGAGCGGCCGGACATCTACGGCAAGGTCGGCACCTCCGGGGTGTCCATCGCCACCCTCGATGATATGAAGGCGCTCTACGACGGGTTCGACCTCGACGCGCCCACCACGTCGGTGTCCATGACCATCAACGGTCCCGCGCCGACGATTCTGGCCTACTTCCTCAATGCCGCCATCGATCAGGCGGTGGCGGAGTTCGCGGCCGAGCAGGGCCGCGAGCCCACCCCCGACGAGGCGGCCGGCCTGCGCACCCGCACCCTGGCCACGGTGCGCGGCACCGTGCAGGCCGACATCCTCAAGGAGGACCAGGGCCAGAACACCTGCATCTTCTCCACCGAGTTCAGCCTGCGCATGATGGCCGACATCCAGGAGTGGTTCGTGCGCAACGGCGTTCGCAACTTCTACTCGGTGTCCATCTCCGGATATCACATCGCCGAGGCCGGAGCGAACCCGATCAGCCAGCTGGCCTTCACGCTGGCCAATGGCTTCACCTATGTGGAGGCGTATCTCGCGCGGGGCATGGATATCGACGACTTCGCGCCCAACCTGTCGTTCTTCTTCTCCAATGGCATGGACGCCGAGTACTCGGTGATCGGCCGGGTGGCGCGGCGGATCTGGGCGATCGCCATGCGCGACCGGTACGGGGCCAACGAGCGGTCGCAGAAGCTGAAGTACCACGTCCAGACCTCCGGGCGGTCGCTGCACGCACAGGAGATGAGCTTCAACGACATTCGCACCACGCTGCAGGCGCTCATCGCGGTCTACGACAACTGCAACAGCCTGCACACCAATGCCTACGACGAGGCGGTCACCACACCGACCGAGGAATCGGTGCGCCGGGCGCTGGCCATCCAGCTCATCATCAACCAGGAGTGGGGGCTCGCGATGAACGAGAACCCGCTGCAGGGCAGCTTCATCATCGACGAGCTGACCGATCTGGTGGAGGAGGCGGTGCTGCGCGAGTTCGAGCGGATCAGCGAGCGCGGCGGCGTGCTCGGGGCCATGGAGACCGGCTATCAGCGCGGGCGGATCCAGGACGAGTCCATGCTCTACGAGCGGCGCAAGCACGACGGCAGCCTGCCCATCATCGGGGTCAATACCTTCCGCAACGGGCACGAGGAAGCACCTCGGGTGCTGGAACTGGCCCGCGGCACCGAGGCGGAAAAGCAGTCTCAGCTGCAACGGGTCCGCGAATTCACCGATCGGCACCGGGATGCGGCGCCGGCGGCGCTGGCCCGGCTCGCGGCGGCCGCGGCGAGCGACGAGAACGTTTTCGAGGTGCTGATGGATGCCGCGCGGGTGTGCACACTCCAGCAGGTCACGGACACCTTCTTCACGGTGGGCGGTCAATATCGGCGCAATGTCTGAGCACCCGGTCCGGAGGCCATCATCCGCGATGGGCGCGAGCAGGGTTTCGAGCTCGACAGAGCGGATGACCACGGATGATCGTCATCGACGCCGCCGCCTGGATTCGCGCAGGCGAAGGCCGCAGCGGCCATCGGCGTGCGCACCATCGTTCCGACCGCATAACGGGGGACGACAGGCGGACCGGGCCGCGGCGGGTGGTTCCGATGCCTGATTTCCGGGTCTGATTTCCGGAGCGGGGACGCATCGGCGTGGAACAATCCGGGGCAGGCCTACCCAGGCGGAAGGGACCTCATGGACCTTGCGGGAATGACTGTCGTGGACGCCCACATTCACCAGTGGGATCCGCTCACCACGCCACGCGAGTTCAGCGGGCTGGCGAAGCTGTTCCGCTATGTGCCGGTGCCGATCGATCTGGCGAAGCGGCTGGCGCCGCGGCGCGACCGCGAATTCGTCGGGGATCCAACACCTGTCATCCATCCGTACCTGCCGCGCGACTACCAGGAAGACGCCGGGGACGTGCCGGTCGAGGCCATCGTGCACATCGAGGTTGAGTGGGTCGGCAAGGGTCCGCTCGGGTCCGCCGACGAAACCCGGTGGGTGAGCAGCCTGCCCTTCGGCGTGGACACCCCCGCGCTCGGGGCGATCATGGGCGCGGGCGACCCCACCGCCGCCGAGTTCGCCGAACTGCTCGACGCGCACCGGGCCGCCTCGCCGCTGTTCCGGGGCATTCGCGCCCGCGTCGAGTACCACCCGGACCCCGATGTCCGCGCAACCTGCAAGACGCCGGGCCTGCTCACCTCCCCCGCCTTCCTGGACGGCTTCGGCGCGCTCGCCGATCGCGGGCTCGCGTTCGAGGCGTGGGTGTACTCGGGGCAACTGCCCGAGGTGGCCGCGCTGGCCGAGCGCTATCCCGACACCACCATCGTGCTCAACCATCTCGCCACGCCCGCAGGCATTTTCGGGCCGGTAGGGCGGAACACCGGGCGCAATCCCGGGCAGCGGCGCGAGCTGTTCGTGCGCTGGCGCGACGACCTCACCGCTCTCGCCCAGCACGCCAATGTGGCGGCCAAGGTGAGCGGCCTGATGATGCCGATCCTCGGGCATCCGGTGCCGCGGCGCGGTCAGCCGACCCCGGTTCCGGTGCTGCTGGAACGGATTTCGCCGATGCTGGAGCACGCGCTCGACGTGTTCGGGGCCGATCGGCTCATCTGGGGCTCGAATTTCCCGGTGGACAAGCCGATTACGAGCATCCCGAATGCCGCGGAGGCGGTGGCCACCGCGCTGGCCGGGCACGGGGCCGACGACAAGGCCATCGAGCAGATCTTCCGCCGCAATGCCGAACGGGTGTACGGGATCGACGTGCTCTGAGCCCGCTCCCCGGACGAATTTCGGTGTCTGCCTTTGCCGGAGGGTCGCTGTGGCTATCGTGATGCGCCATGGAACGGATCCTGCGGATCGGAATGGGTTTCTGGGAGTCCCGGACCTTGCTCAGCGCTGTCGAACTCGGGGTGTTCACGGTGCTCGGGCATCGGCAACTGACCGCGGAGCAGCTACAGCGCGAACTGGGCCTGCATCCGCGGTCCGCCCGTGATTTCTTCGACGCGCTGGTGGCCATGGAGATGCTGCGGCGCAGCGACGACCGGTACGCCAATACCGCCGACACCGCCACCTACCTGGACAGCACCGGCAGCGAGTACATCGGCGGCTTCCTGGAGATGGCCGCGGCCCGGCTCTATCCGTTCTGGGGCCGGCTCACCGAGGGCCTGCGCACCGGACGGCCGCAGAACGAGGCCCGCGACGGCGGCGACTTCTTCACCGCGCTCTATCGGGATCCGCAGCGGCTCTATGATTTTCAGCGGGCCATGACCGGGCTGTCGCTGCCCAGTGCGCACGCCCTCGCCGAGGTGTTCCCCTGGCATCGCTGGAAGTCGGTGGCCGATATCGGCACCGCCCAGGGTGCGCTGTTGCGCACCGTCCTGGAGACCAATCCGCACCTGTCCGGCATCGGCTACGACCTGCCGGCGGTGGAGCCGATCTTCACCGAATACAGTGCGCCGGTGGCGGATCGGGCCACCTTCCGGTCCGGCGACTTCTTCACCGATGAGCTGCCCGAGGCCGATGTCCTGGTCTTCGGCCACATCCTGCACGACTGGGACCTGCCCACCAAGCTCATGCTGCTGGAGAAGGCCCACCGCGCCCTCCCCGACGGCGGCGCCATCCTCGTCTACGAGTCGCTCATCGACGACGACCGCCGTACCAATCTCTCCGGCCTGCTCATGAGTCTCAACATGCTCATCGAAACCCGCGGCGGCTTCGACTACACCGCCGCCGATCTGCGAACCTGGCTGGCCGACACCGGTTTCCGCGACCCCCAGACCGAACACCTCGCCGGGCCGGAGTCCATGGTCTGGGCGGTCAAGTAGCGCATCGGCCGGGCAGGCCAGGATCACTCAGCCCGGCAGGGCGAGGTACTGCGCGCCGAGGAGATCGGCGGTGTGGCTGACATGGTCGACGATGCGGGTGGCGTCGGCGTCGATGGCGCCGGTGCGCCAGGCGGTCAGGAGTTCGATGAAGCCGCCGATGCCCATGAGAACGCCCATGCGCAGGTCGGATTCGTCGACGCCGGGGCGCAGGTAGGGGCGGGCGGTGGCGATGAGCAGGTCGGTGGCCTCGGTGAGCATGGCGGTGCGGCGCTCCTCGAGGATGCGGCTGCCTGCATGGTCGCCGAAGAGGATGCGCGCCGGGCCCTCCGATTGCAGGGCGACCGCGCGGGCGATGGCGACGCGCAGAATGCCCAGCGCCGGATGCTCCAGGTTCTCGGCGACCACGGCCGAGAGTTCGGCCAGCACCTGGAATCCGACCTCGTCCCAGACCGCGCCCAGCAGTTGGTCGCGGTCGGCGAAGTGCTCGTAGAAGTAGCGGTCATTGAGGGCCGCGCGGGTGCACACTCCGCGCATGGTTACTGCGGCCCAGCCGTTTTCGACCCAGATGTCCAGCGCCGCCGCGATCAGCCGCTCGCGGCGCTCGGCGCGGCGTTCCTCCTGGGTGCGGCCGCCCCAGGTGCCGCCGCGCCGGGTCGGCGCGGGCCCCGGGGACACCGCGGCGGTTGCCGGTGCGGGCACGTCCATAGTTGACAAAATAGCGCACCGGGAGCCTAATTGGTGGCAGGTGCGGCCAGTGGTGGCACACGCCACCAATTGACTGCCCGGACGGCACAGCCCCGGGAGTTCCCATGCGACTCAACCCCTTCGGCGGATCCCGCCGCACTCAGCAGGCGGACGCGGTGGTGACCGGTGCGGGCAGCGGCATCGGCCGCGCCTTCGCGATCGAGATCGGCAAGCGCGGTGGACGGGTCGTCTGCTCCGACATCGACGCCGGGCGTGCCCGCGACACCACCGAAATGATCGGCGACACCGGGGGAAAGGCCTTCGACACCGTCTGCGACGTGAGCAGCCTGGACCAGGTGACCATGCTGGCGAATACCGCCGAGGAATGGTTCGGCAAGAACCCGGATCTGGTGGTCAACAATGCCGGTATCGGGCGCGGCGGCACACTCATCGGCGACACCCCGCCCGCGGAATGGCATCAGGTGCTCGACGTCAATCTGTGGGGCGTCATCCACGGCTGCCACGTCTTCGCGCCCCGGCTGCGCGCCGCCGGGCACGGCTCGATCGTGAATGTGGCCTCCGCGGCCGCCTTCGGGTCCGCGCCGCGCATGGGCGCCTACAACGTGAGCAAAGCCGGGGTGCTGGCGCTGTCGGAGACGCTGGCCGCGGAACTGTCCGGCACCGGCGTCACCGTCACCGTGCTGTGCCCCACCGGAGTTCGGACCAACATCCTGGAAGGCGTGGAGATCGGCGACGAGACCATCCGGCTCTGGGGCGACCGCCTCATCCGCTGGACCGGACGCTCGCCCGCGTCCATCGCCCGCGCCGCCCTCGACGCGGTGGATCACGGTCAGCTGTACGTGGTCCCGCAGCTCGAGGCCAAGGCGATCTGGCAGTCCAAGCGACTGCTGCCCGAGACCTACACCCGCGCCGCCGGATTGCTGGAGCGGCTGGTGCGGTAGCCACAGCGGCAAGGAGTTGAACAATGGCGTTCGCGTATTCCGACATGCTCGGTGTCGTCCAGGATCGGCAGTGGGCGCTGGCCGATCTCGACTGGGACGCACCGGGAGCCGAGCTCATCACCGATGAGCAGCGACCCGCGCTCGCGGCCTTCATGGCCGATCTGGTGTGGATCGAGCACGTCGGTGCCCGCGGGTTCGCGGCACTCACGCTGCGTGCCCCCGACGGACCGCTCAAGGAGATCTACCGGTACTTCCACGCCGAGGAGCAGAAGCACGCCAATGCCGAACTGGCCCTGATGCGGCGCTGGGGCATGCTCGACGGGGACACTATGCCGCTGCCCAACAAGAACATCCGGCTCGTCATCGAATGGCTGGACCGGTACGGGGACGACCTGTCCCTGCCCGTGCTCGGCACCGTGATCCCCTCGCTGGAGTGCGCGCTGGACGGGGCACTGGTGAAGTTCCTGCTCGACGAGGTGCGGGATCCGCTGTGCCACGAGGTGTTCCGCCACATCAACAGTGACGAGTCCCGGCATCTGGCGGTGGGGTTCCAGGTGCTCGAGCAGCTCGGCGCGGGACCGTTGCGGCGAATCGCCATCGAGACAGCGGGTTTCGCGCTGCGACCCACCCTCCTGCTCGGCGCGCTGCTGTACACGCCGCTGCTCTCCCGCATGTCCGCCAACATCATGGCGATGGGTCTGGACGAGGAGAAGCTCTGGAATGCCGTGCGGCGCTATGAGAAAGCCGGTGAGCGCAGCCCGGATATCAAACGCGTGCCGCTCTACCACGTGGTCCGCCTGCACGGCATGGCCACGATCAACCACTGGCAGCCGGTTCAGGGCATCAACGACGCCCTGAACAGGGCCATCGACCACTTCCCCGTGCGCGTCCTGCGCCGCACCCCCTCCTGGTCCAAGGCCCTGACCTACGAGCCGGTGGCGAAATGACCGCACCGATCCGCCGGAGTGACCCGGGCAGAGCCCGCGACGCCTACTCCGGCCCCCGGATTCACTGCACCCACTGGCGTGACCAGCACGAGCTGGACCGCCTCCACGTCGCGGTCATCGGCAGCGGCGCCGCACTGGCCCGGGTGGTTCCGCCGATCGTCACCCAGGCGCGCAGAGTAACCGTGTTCCAGCACGATCCCATCTGGATTCTGCCCACCCCGCCCGTCCCCGGAGCCGGCATTCTGTTGCGCCAGTTGCCCGCCGATGCTCTGGGGCTGCTGCCCAGCGACTCCGCGCCGCCGCTACCCGGAGATCCGGCGCGCCAGGAAGAGCGTGAGGCTGGGCGCCGGGCAGACAGCACCGCACCGACCGGGGGTGCAGAGGAACGCGGGCCGGCACGCGCCGCACGCGGAGACGACCGGCCGCATCGCGGATCCAGGGCGGTTGCCGGTGCAGCTCCGGGGCCCATGCTGGGCGCGCTGGGCGCCTCCGGGCTGGGCGTCCTGCGCTGGTGTGCACAGCAGGCACTACAGCGGGTTGCCGCGGCGAATCTGCGGGCGCAGGTGGGGGATTCGTGGGAGCGGCGGCAGCTGACGCCGGATCGGCCCGCCGCGGTGCGGGTGCACAGTCGCTACTACCGGGCCCTGCGGCAGCGGAACTGCCGGCTCATCAGCTGGCCCATCGCCCGGCTCGTGCCGCTCGGGATTCGCACCGTGGACGGGGTCGAGCATCGGGTGGACTGCATCATCTACGCGGAGGACGCATCGTGACCAATACCGTCGTGCACCACGAGATCGTCATTGTGGGCGCGGGCTTCTCGGGAATCGGGACCGCGATCGCCCTGCGCAAGGCCGGTTTCGACGATTTCGTCATGATCGACGAGGCCGACGGGGTGGGCGGCACCTGGCACTGGAACACCTATCCCGGTATCGCCGTGGACATTCCGTCGTTCAGCTACCAGTACTCGTTCGAGCAGCAGCGGTCCTGGTCGCGGGTGTACGCGCCCGGGCGGGAGCTGAAAGCGTATGCCGAGCACTGCGTCCAGAAGTACGGGCTGCGGCCGCGGATCCGGTTCGGCACCACCATCGCCCGCGCCGACTTCGACGACGTGCTGCACCTGTGGCGGGTGCGCACGACGGACGGCGACGAGCTCACCTGCCGCTTCCTGATCGGCGCGACCGGGGTGCTGACCCGGCCCAAACTGCCCGATATCCCCGGCGCGGAACGGTTCCGGGGCGAGACCATGCACACCGCGCGCTGGGATCACGGGATCGATCTGCGCGGCAAGCGGGTCGGCATCATCGGCACCGGCGCCTCGGCCATCCAGATCATTCCCGAGATCGCCCCCGAGGTGTCGGAACTCGTTGTCTTCCAGCGCACACCGATCTGGTGTCTGCCCCGGCCGGACACGCCCCTGCCGCCGCCGGTGCGCGCCCTGATGCGGCTGCCCGGCGGGCAGTTCCTCACCCGCTGGCTCAGCCAGGCGTTCGTGGAGCTGACCTTCCCGCTCTCGGCGCACTACTACAAGGTGCTGCCCATGGTGAAACTCGGCGAGCGCACCGGGCTGGCACACCTGCGCGACCAGGTGCAGGACCCGGTCGTCCGGGAGCAGCTCACGCCGAGATACGCGCTCGGCTGCAAGCGGCCGTCGTTCTCCAACGACTACCTGAAGACCTTCAACCGCGAGAATGTCACGCTGGAAACCGATCCCATCACCGAGATCAGCGCGACCGGAGTGCGCACCACCGGCCGCCACCACCGGGTCGACGTGCTCATCATGGCCACCGGCTTCAAGGTCATGGAGTCCGGCAATATGCCCACCTTCGACCTGCACGGCAGCGGCGGCCTGCGCCTCGAGGACTGGTGGGACACCCACCGCCTGCAGGCCTACGAGGGGGTCAGTGTGCCCGGCTTCCCCAACTTCTTCACCATCATCGGCCCGTACGGCTACAACGGCGCGTCCTACTTCACCCTCATCGAAATGCAGACCACCCACATCCTGCGCCTGCTCCGCAATGCCCGCCGCCGAACCGCGACCCGCATCGAGGTCACCCCCGAGGCCAACGAGCGCTACTTCCAGGAAATGCTCTCCCGCCGCGGGACCCAGGTCTTCTGGCAGGACAGCTGCACCCTGGCCAACTCCTACTACTTCGACAAGAACGGCGACGTCCCCCTGCGCGCCATGAGCACCCCCGAAGCCGCCTGGCGCGCCGCCCATTTCGACCTGCGCGACTACCACTTCGAATCCCTCGGCGAACACCGCACCACCGGCCGCCCCACCGCCCGGACCGCCACTGCCCAGCCGGATGCCTCAGGTGTCGAGGGCGCGGTAGAGGGCGCGGAGTTCGCGTAGACCGGCGGCGACGGACTGCTCGTCTTCGGCCGTCATGCGCAGGGCCTGGCGGAGCAGGACTGCGTCGAGATCGTCGGGGGCCGGGCAGAATTCGGGCTTCGGGAGGGCGGGGAGCGCCGTGTCGTCGCCGTAGAGGTCGGTGGATTCGGCGGGCGGATCGGCGCGTTGGACGCTGCCGATGAGGGCGTCGAGTTCGAGGCCGCGCAGGGTGAGCAGTTCGCCCGGGCGCTCGTCGAGGCGTTCGGCGATGACGTAGCAGACGGCGGCGGCGTGCTTGCAGGGCCAGCCGGAATCGGGGCAGCTGCACGAGAAGTCGAGCTCCGACACCGTGGTGGGGAGCAGCAGCGGGCCCAGAGCCTGGGGCAGGGTGCCCGCGGCGATCTCGCCCAGCATGCCGGGGGTGGCGCGGACCAGGTCCACCAGCTCGTCGAGGCGGTCGTCGCGCAACTGCCGCAGGGTCAGGACCGAGATGAACGGGCGGGGTTGACTGCCCTGCACTTCCGCGCTCACCAGGCCGGGCTCCAGGCGGTAGTTCACCACCTGACCGGTGCGGGCGTAGGAACGGCCGCGGGCCAGGCGGCCGGCGTCCGCGACGCCCTCGACCGCCTCCAGAAACGAACGGCCCCACCAGGTCCGCGCGAACGCGGTGCCCCGCCGGCTGCGCGGCTGCACCCCGCCGCGCACCGGGCGGCGCTTGCCGTACTCACTGAAGTCGATGACGTTGCTCATTCGCCGACCGCCTCCGATCCCAGGGCGAACAGTTCGCGCAATTCCTCGTCGCCGAGCTCGGTGATCCAGTTCTCGCCGGTGCCCACGGTGAGGTCGGCGAGCTGACTCTTGCCCTTCAGCATGTCGTCGACGCGCTCCTCGATGGTGTCGACGCAGACCAGCTTGCGCACCTGGACATCACGGCGCTGGCCGATGCGGAAGGCGCGGTCGGTGGCCTGGTTCTCCACCGCCGGATTCCACCAGCGGTCCAGGTGCACCACGTGATTGGCGGCGGTCAGGTTGAGGCCGGTGCCACCCGCCTTGAGTGACAGCAGCATGAGCGGCGCGCCGTCCTCCTCCTGGAACCGGGTGACCATATCGTCGCGGCGCTGCTTGCTCACCCCGCCGTGCAGGAACGGCACCTCCGCCCCGAAACGCTCGGACAGGAAGGGCGCCAGCAGGTTTCCGAACTCCGCGAACTGGGTGAACAGCAGGGCCCGCTCCCCGTCGGCGATCGCCGACTCCAGAATGTCCTCCACCAGCGCCAGCTTCCCGGACCGATGATGCCCCCGGCGCAGGAGCGCCGACCCGTCGCTGAGGAAATGCGCGGGATGGTTGCACACCTGCTTGAGCCGGGTCAGTGCCGCGAGCACCGCGCCCTTGCGCTCCATGCCCTCGGCCGCCTTCAACTTGGCCGACATATCGTCCAGCACCGCCTGATACAGCGCCGCCTGCTCCACGGTGAGGTTGGCCCGCACCGTCATCTCGATCTTCTCCGGCAGATCCGAGATCACCGCCGGATCGGTCTTGACCCGCCGCAGCACGAACGGCGAGGTGATGGCGCGCAGGCGGGTCACGGCGTTCTCGTCGTGCTCGCGCTCGATCGGCACCGCGAAGCGGGCGTGGAACTCGGAGGCCTTGCCCAGCAGCTTGGGGTTGGCGAAATCCAGGATCGAGCGCAGCTCCTCGAGCCGGTTCTCCACCGGGGTTCCGGTGAGCGCCAGGCGGTGTCGCGCCGGCACCAGCCGCGCCGCCCGGGCCTGCCGGGTCCCGGCGTTCTTGATGTGCTGCGCCTCGTCCAGTACGACCCGCTGCCAGTCCTGCCGCTTCAGGTCCTCGACATCCCGGGCCAGCAGCGCGTAGGTGGTGACCACCAGATCCGAATCCGCTACCGCCGCATCCAACTCCGCACCCGACCGGCGCCCGGCGCCGTGGTGGACCAGCACCCGCAGATCCGGGGCGAAGCGTTCGGCCTCGCGCTGCCAGTTGCCCACCACCGACATCGGGCACACCAGCAGCGTCGGCCCGATCGACTCCGATTCGCTTGCGGCAGAGGCTGTTTCACGTTCGTGCACCAGCAGGGCGAGCACCTGCACGGTCTTGCCGAGACCCATGTCGTCGGCGAGGATCGCGCCGCATCCGAGCCGGCTCATGGCCGCCAGCCAGGTCAGGCCGCGCTGCTGATACGGCCGCAGCTGGGCCTTCAGCCCGACCGGATCCGGGACGGGCTCGACCGACCGCTCACCGTCGAAAAGCTGTGCTGCCCAGCCGGTCGCGGTGACCTCCTCCAGCGGCACCCCGATCACCGGATGGGCGGACAGCTCGGCGAACAGGCCGCCGATGGTGGTCTCGGTCTCGTCGGTGCGGCCCGAGACGTAGTCGGCCGCCGCGGCCAGCATGCGGTGATCGGCCTGCACCCACTCCCCGCGTAGCCACACCAGATCCGATTTCGCGTCCACCAGCCGCGACATCTCGGCGGGCGTCAGCACGGTGTCGCCCAGCGCCAGTTCCCAGCGGAAGGACACCAAACCCTTGAGCCCGACCGCGGTTTCGGTGGCGGCCGGGCTCTGCACCCGCAGTTTCATGGCGGGCGCGGCCACTCGCCAGGCCCGCGGCAGCATGAGCCGCACCCCGGCCGACCGCAGCGCGTTCGCCCCGTGCGCGACCAGATCCATCACCACCTCGGTGGGCAGGAACAGATCCATGCTGCGGGCATCGCCGGGCAGATCGCGCAGGCGCGGATACGCCTGCTTGGCGGCCGCCAGCTTCTCCCCCGCAATCCGCATGAGCTGCGGATCCCCCGGCAGCAGCACCGGTTGCGGCGCCTCGCCTTCCTCGCGCAGGCAGACCTCGAGCCGCCACAGCTCGCCCGGCTCCTCGCCGTCCGGTTCCAGCAGCCGCAGCACCAGCTCCGGCTCGTCCGCGGTGAGACTGGTCCGCCAGTCGTCCAGCACCGAGGCCACCCGATGCGATCCGGTCTCCAGCGGCGTCTCCGCGACCAGCGCGGTCAGCAGCGGATGCGACCCCGATTCCCGATCCGGCCATTCCGGAATGCGCAGGCGCACGAGGGGATCGGCCAACTCGGCGACGAGGTTCTCCAGTATCTCGGCGGGCCGCGCGGCCACCTGCAGCGCGCCCGGCATGGCCACGGCGAGCTCCGCCAGCCAGGCCCGCTGCCGCTGCCCGCCCACCAGCCGCCACCGCACCCACCACTCCCCGTCGTCCCGCCGAACCTCCGGCACGACCCGCCCCGCCCGCACCCACCGCTGCACCCCGCGCGCCGCATGCCCCAGAAACCGCAGATCCCCCGCCACCGCCCCCGCCGGGAGTTCCTGCGACAGGACCCGGGCAGCCGTCTCCGGGGCCAGCGCGTGCGCCCGCACCTGCGCCTGCTCCGGCCCGTACTCCCCCATCACCAGCACCTGCGCCCGATGCCGCCACTTCGCCCCGCGCACGATCGACCCCAGCGGCTCCGGCAGACCCTCCGCATCCCCGGCCGTGTCATCACCCGGGTCGTGCCACAGCACCAACCCGGACCCCGGCGACCACAGCCCGTGCAACATCCGCCCATCCAATCAGCCACCCCCGACAAGCCCACCGGCCCCTCTTTATTTCTGATCGGATACGGAACATACTGGATAAATCCGCAGGTCACCGCACGCGTCGGTGTCCGCTGTGTCCGTTGCACTACATTGTCGTGCCCGGACGCCAGCCGCGCGGGGCGCACCCGACCAATCCACCGCGACTCAATCCGGAGCCGTGGCACATTCGAGACCGTAGGGAGGCCGTGACGATGACGATTCTGCTCCAAGTGCTCGAGCAGAGCTTCACGCCCACGACACAGTGGGAACGGCGGAAATTCACCTTCGTGGACACGAGCAAGATCGTGGGGATGCGCCTGGACGGGCAGTCCGGGGTGTGGCTGGATCTGTCCCGGCCCGGCGAGTCGCAGCGCCTCGCCCGGACCGCGGACCCGCGCGACTCCATCACGTTCCTGCTCACCGTTTTCGCCAAGATCGCCGAATGCGAGGAGCGGGGCGGTTCGTGGCTCATCGGTCACGACGGCGCGCGTGTGGATTCCATTGCGGCAACCCGCTTTCCGCCGCAGCTCTCCGAGACCGCCGCGGACGACATCCTCGCGCACGCCTGGCTCTAGCAAGCCCAACGGGAGTGCGAAGTCCGCGTGACGGCACTCGCCGACCGGCTGGTGCGGTACATGTATTGCCGTGTGGCTCACGGTCGGAACTTTCCTGCTCCGGCTGCTCGGCGCGATGGTCGTCCTGCTCGCGGTCCTTGGGTGTGAGTCCCTCGGGCAGGTGACCCCGGCGCCGGGTAGTCCCACCCGCGTCCAGCTCGAACGGCTGCTCGCGGGTGTCCGCACCGTGCCCGCCCGGCCGCGTCCGGGCGGTTACGAACGCGGCTGCGGTAGCGGGCAGGGGTGCGTGTTCGGACCGGCGTGGACCGATGATCACGACGGACCGGGCGGTCACGACGGATGCGACAGCCGCAATACCGTGCTGGCCAGGCAGCTCACCCGGGTGACCTTCCGGCCCGGGAACGTTTGCGTGGTGGTGGCCGGGTCGCTGGACGATCCCTATACCGGGCAGCGCATCGCCTTCGATCGGGCCGAGGCCAAGGCCGTGCAGATCGATCACGTGTATCCGCTGGCCGCCGCCTGGGACCTGGGCGCGTCCGGGTGGCCGCTGCCGCGGCGTGTGCGCTTCGCCAACGACGTCGACTACAACCTGCTCGCGGTGGACGGAAAGACCAACGAGGACAAGGGTGATCGCACGCCCGGCGACTGGCTGCCGCCCGCCCGCGCGAACCACTGCTTCTACGCGGGCAAGTACCTGATGGCCGCGAACCGGTACGGGCTACCGGTCACCGCCGCCGACCGGGACGCCCTGGCCCGGGTCGCCCGCGGTTGCCCATAGCGCGGCGAAGTGCCGGTAGGCCTGATCGGCGGTGAGCTCCTGGCGCGAATCCATGACCGATTCCAGCAATCCGTATAGACCCCAGGACAGAAATGTGATGGTGACGTCCGCCGCGACGGGGTCCGGCCCGAGCCGCGGGCCCAGGTGCTCGGTCAGCAATTCGGCGTACATCTGCCGGATCGACCGCAGCACAATGGTGTTCGCCCGCTGCCGGACCAGTGGCCGGTACACGTCCGGATGCGCCGCGACCAGCTTGAACAGGATCTCGACGGGCGCCAGCGGCGGCGGCTCGCCCGGATAGGCGGCCAGCTGCGCCGAAATCTCGCCCCGCACATGCTCGATACAGCTGACCAGCAGCAGATCGTCCTTGTCGCGGTAGTGCGCGTAGAAGGTGGAGCGGCCGACGTCGGCGCGATCGATGATGTCCTGCACCGTGATCCGGGCATAGGGCCGGTCCTGCATGAGCTCGATGAGCGCCCGGTGCACGGCCATGCGGGTGCGGCGGACGCGACGGTCGGCCTCCGGCTTCACGGTCCCGGCCTCCGGTCTCATGGTCCCCGAGACGGCGGCCGGGGCCGTTCCCGAACGGATTCCGTCCGACTGTCCGGAATCGTACATATCCCCAGAAACTGCGTCTGGCCTGGGCTTTCCCATCATTCGATGATTGACTACATGACCCAGCACAAGCAAGTGTCCGATATCGAATCCCGGCCCGTCGGGGCCCTCATCACCTGGCCGCGCCGCTATCGGCTACTCACCGACGTCTACTTCCTGGGCCGCGCGGGCAGCCTGGCGCGGCACTTCGCCACGACCAGCGGCATCCGCCCGGGCGATCACGCCCTCGATCTCGGTTGCGGCCCCGGGCGGCTGGCCAATGAGCTGGCCCGTCAGGCCGGACCGGACGGCCGGGCGGTCGGCGTGGACCCGTCCCCGCAGATGATCGCCTACGCGACCGCCCACGCCGCCCCCAACTGCAGCTTCGACCTGGGCGCGGCCCAATCGCTGCCCTACCCGGACGCCTCGTTCGACGTGGCGACCTCGACCTTCGCCATGCATCACATCGCCGAATCCGAGCGAAAGACCGCTCTGGCGGGCGTCTTCCGCGTCCTGCGCCCGGGCGGCCGCCTGCTGCTCGCCGACACCCATCCGACCTCGGGCCTGCGCGGGCTCGCCATTCGCGCCATGGCCCAGCTGGCCGCGCACCGCGCCGGCGGCCAGGGGCACTCCCATGACGGCGACGCGGCCGGGGACCCGCTGTCGGCGGTCGACATCCGCCGCTACCGCGACGTGCTCACCGGCATCGGTTTCACGGCAGTCGAATTCCGCACCGGCCCGTTCGCGACCGGCATCCTCACCGCCGTCAAACCCGGCTGATCAGGCCGGTTCGGCGCCGGTGGCGGCCGGCCGCTTGGGGTCGTTGGACCACTGCGACCAGGAGCCGGGATAGAGCGCGGCGTCGATGCCGGCGACGGCCAGCGCCGCGACCTGGTGGGCGGCGGTGACTCCGGAACCGCAATACACCGCGACCGGCCCGGAACCGAATCCCTCGAAGCGGGAACGCAATTCGGGGATCGTCTTGAATTGCCCTGCGGTCGTGAGGTTCTCGGCGGTCGGCGCGCTCACCGCACCCGGAATGTGCCCGGCGCGCGGGTCCACGGGTTCCACCTCGCCGCGGTAACGCTCGCCCGCGCGGGCATCCAGCAGCAGGCCCGGCCAGCCGGCCGCGCCATCGGCGTCGATGGTCGGCATATTGCCCGGGGACAGGACCACGGTGCCCGGCCGCGGGGCGGGTTCGTCACCGGCGACGACCTTGCCCCCGGCCTGTTCCCACGCGGGCAGTCCGCCGTCGAGAATGCGCACGTCGGCCACGCCGCCCCAGCGCAGCAGCCACCAGGCTCGCGCGGCGGCCATGCCGCCGGTGGCGTCGTAGACGACCACCATGTCCCCGTCGGACACACCCCAGCTGCGCGCGCACTTCTGCAGGTGCGCCAGGTCCGGCATGGGGTGGCGGCCCTTGGCGACGGAGGGCGGCTCGGCGAGTTCGGTTTCCAGGTCGACGAATATCGCGCCCGGAACATGGCCGTCCAGATAATGCTGCGGTCCGTCCGGATCTCCGAGCGCCCACCGGACGTCCAGCAATCGCACCCGGCTGCCGCTCTGACCCAGCAGATCCGCAAGCTCCGCAACCGAAATCAGCACCGAACTCAAGCCAACTCCTCTTCGCCGATTCATCGCCCTTTGAAGCCGAACCACCCCACCCTAGCCACCGCCGGCCGCACCCCGCAGCCTGCCCGGCCCGCTATTTCGACGGGGGCAGGAACCAGCGCGCCAGCAGGCCCGCGACCAGTGCCCAGAAGGCCGCGCCGATGCCGAGCAGCGAGATTCCGGACGCGGCCACCAGGAAGGTGAGCGCGGCCGCGGAACGGTGGGCGGCGGGCGTCAACGCGGCGGTCAGCGCACCCGCCAGCGTGGCGATGAGGGCAAGGCCCGCAACGGTTTCCAGCACACCCTTCGGAGCCGCGGCCACCAGCATCACCAGTGCGCCCGAGGCCGATGCGAGCACCAGGTACATGCAGCCCGCGGTGAACGCGGCGATCCACCGGCGCCGGGGATCCGGATGCGCGGACGGCGCGGCGGACAGCGCGGCACTGATCGCCGCCAGGTTGATGGCGTGCCCGCCCGCGGGCGCACCGAGCATGGTGCCCAGGCCGGTGACCGTCATGGCCGCCCGCCACGGCACCTGATAGCCGAAGGTCTTCATGACCGCCGTACCCGGAATGTTCTGCGCGGCCATGGTCACGATGTACAGCGGCACCGCGACCCCGATCACCGCCTGCCAACTCCAGTGCGGCGCAGTCCATTCCACCCGCGGCACCATCGCCGACAGGTCCATGCGGCGATGGGTGACGGCGATGTCGACACCCGCGCCGACGGCCGCGACGGCGAAGGCCGCCAGCACCGACCAGCGCGGCGCGAAGCGTTGCAGCACAAGCCAGGTCGCGATGACCGGCACCACCACCGCCGGGCTCACCGGCAGCGCCTTCACCGGCGCCAGGCACATGGGCAGTAGCACCCCGGCCAGCATGGCCTGCGCGATCTCCACCGGAATCGCCGCGATGAGCGCGCCCAGCCGCCGCCAGAAACCGGTCAGCACAATGAGTCCGCCCGCCACCGCGAACGCGCCCACCGCCGCCGCCCAGCCGCCGGCCACCGCGCCCGTGCCGGCCAGCAGCGCCGCGCCCGGGGTGGACCAGGCCAGTGTGATCGGCATCCGGTACCGCCGGCTCAGCACGATCATGCCGACGGCCTGGGTCACGCAGACCGCCAGCAGCCCGGACGCCGCCTGCGCGGAGGTCGCCCCCATGGCGGTCAGGCCCGCCAGCACCACCGCGAACGAGCTGGTGAATCCGACTAGTGCGGTGACGATTCCGGCCCCGATCGGCTGCCCGATCCCGGCCGTGCGCGGACTCTCGACCTCCGGAGTGCTGGTGACGCTGCTGCTCATCGGGTCATCGTCGCGGTCCAGTCACCCCGAGGTCAGCGGCCAATCCCCCGAAACTGGACTGAAATTCACCGAAACAGTCAGAACCGGTCGGCATCCTGCGGGTGACCCCCCGACCCGTTCTGCATTGCCAGCCGCTCCAGCAGCGGCGTGACACGCGGCCCGACCAGCGAGCGCATCACCAGCGCCATATTGGTGCGCTCCACCCCCGGGATCTTCAGAATGCTCCCGGTCAGGCGGTACAGATCATCGGCGTCGGCGGCGACCACCCGGACTGTCAGATCGGTCGGCCCGGTCATGCCGCAGACCTCGGTAACCTCCGGAATCTCGGCCAGTTCGGCAACCACCGAGTCGAGCCGATGCTGATCCACCACCACCGCCACGAAGGCTGCCAGTGGATAACCCAGCACCCGGGGATCGACCCGGCGCTCGAAGCTGGCCAACACCCCGCTCGACTCCCAGCGAGCCAGCCTGGCCTGCACGGTATTGCGCGAGAGGCCCAGACGAGCGGCCAATTCGACACCGGTCGCGCGTGGGTTGGCCACCAGCTCCAGCAACAGCCGGGCATCGGTGGCGTCCAGCGGGGCAGAAAGGGGCTCCCTGCTGCTCATGGGGATCAGTATGACACCCGGTGAGGGCCATCGACCGAGCATTCTGCACAGTTCTGCACGCCATGCTTGCACACATCGCTCAACGGAGGATGCTGTGTGGTACAGGACACACAGCGGTTGCTCACGGGACACGATCCCCGGGCGACGACGGTGTAACCCGGTGTCAGGAGGCGTTATCCATGCCCGAGAAGAACACCTACCCGGTGCAGCTCGTACAGCCCGACGGTCATCGCGTACTGGATCGCGTACACGCCCCGCTCGTCGCCGATGTCGACGGCACGCGGCTCCGAGCCATGTACACCGACATGGTGGTGGCCCGGCGCATCGACACCGAGGCCACCGCCCTGCAACGGCAGGGCCAGCTCGGACTGTGGCCGCCGCTGCTGGGCCAGGAGGCCGCGCAGATCGGTTCGGCCCACGCCCTCGCCCCCGACGACTATGTGTTCTGCAGCTATCGGGAGGCCGGCGTCGCCTACTGCCGCGGCGTCCCGCCCGAGGACCTCACCCGGCTGTGGCGCGGCGTCGCCCACTCCTGCTGGGACGCCGACGCGGTGAAGATGACCAATCCCGCGATCGTGGTGGGGGCGCAGGGTTTACACGCCACCGGCTACGCCTACGCCGCACACCTCGAAGGCGCCGAGATCGCCACCATCGCCTACTTCGGCGACGGCGCGAGCAGCCAGGGCGATATCGCCGAGGCGCTCGGATTCGCGGCCGGCTGGAGTGCACCGGTGGTGTTCTTCTGCCAGAACAATCACTGGGCGATCAGCGCGCCGGTCCGGGTGCAGAGCGCCACGCCGATCGCGCGGCGCGCCCTCGGCTACGGCCTTCCCGGCGTGCAGGTGGACGGCAACGACGCCCTCGCCGTGCTGGCGGTGACCCGGCAGGCGCTGCTGCACGCACGGGCCGGCGGCGGGCCGAGCTTCATCGAGGCCATCACCTACCGGATGGGCCCGCACACCACCGCCGACGACCCCACCCGCTACCGCACCGCCGCCGAACTCGAGATCTGGCAGCAGCGTGATCCCATCGACCGCCTGCGGCGATTGCTCGAACGAGAAGAGCTGTGGGACACCGCCTTCGAGACCTCGGTCGCCGACCGCGCCGACGAGGTGGCGACTCGGCTGCGCACCGCCACCCTCACCATGCCCGATCCGGAACCCGCGGAGCTGTTCGACCACGTGTACGCCACACCGCATCGGCTGATCGAGGAGGAACGCCGCGAGTACGCCGCCTACCTGGAGGGAGTGGGTCGATGAAGACCACCTTCGCGGGAGCCGTCAACTACGGACTGCGCCGCGCGCTGGAGGACGACCCGAAGGTCCTGCTGATGGGCGAGGACATCGGGCGGCTGGGCGGGGTCTTCCGGGTCACCGACACGCTGCAGAAGGATTTCGGCAACAACCGCGTCATCGACACGCCGCTCGCCGAATCCGGGATCGTGGGAACGGCTTTCGGAATGGCATTGCGTGGATTTCGGCCGGTCTGTGAAATCCAGTTCGACGGATTCGTGTATCCGGCCTTCGACCAGATCGTCTCGCAGGTCGCGAAAATCCACTCCCGCACGCGCGGAAAGGTGATCGCACCCATTACCATTCGCATTCCATTCGGCGGCGGCATCGGCTCGGTCGAGCATCATTCGGAATCACCGGAGGCATATTTCGCGCACACCGCGGGATTGCGGGTGGTGTCGCCGAGCAATCCGGCCGACGCGTATCTGATGATCCGCCAGGCCATTGCCCTCGACGATCCGGTGATCTTCTTCGAACCCAAACGCCGGTACTGGGACAAGGCCGAAGTGGATTTCGACCGGCTCGACGAGGATGGCGGATCGGCGCTGGACCAGGCCCAGGTCTGCGCCAGCGGGGAGGACGCCACCATCGTGGCCTACGGCGGCACCGTCGCCACCGCACTCACCGCCGCCGATATCGCGGCGTCGGAGGGACATTCGATAGAGGTGATCGATCTGCGCAGCCTGTCCCCGATCGATTTCGACACCATCGAAACCTCGGTGCGGAAAACCGGACGTCTCATCGTGGTACACGAGGCGCCCGTATTCGCCGGGCTGGGAGCCGAAATCGCGGCACGCATCACGGAACGCTGCTTCTACCATCTGGAATCACCGATATTACGCGTCGGTGGCTTCGACATCCCCTATCCCCCGGCTAAACTCGAGCGGCACCACCTGCCCGACCCCGATCGTATTCTCGCCGCGGTCGATCGCTCACTCGCCGCCTAACGGTCAAGCCACGGAGGAAGCCCGGTGGAAGATCAGCAGCAGGTCATGGAATTCCGTCTGCCCGATCTCGGAGAGGGATTGGCCGACGCGGAATTGGTGTCGTGGTCCGTCGCGGTCGGCGACACCGTGGCCCTGAACCAGATCATCGCCGAGGTCGAGACCGCCAAGGCGCAGGTGGCGCTGCCGAGCCCGTACGCGGGCCGGGTACTGGAACTGCTGGCGGAACCGGGCGACACGGTGCCGGTCGGCGCGCCGCTCATCCGGATCGGCGTGGCAGCGCCGAGCGCCGGTGCGGAGACGAGCGGCGAGACCGGCGCGCAGCCGCCGGCCGAGCGGCGGTCGGTGCTGGTCGGCTACGGCCCCGACAGCGAGCCGGTGTCCCGCCGTGCCGCCCGGGCCGCCGCGAAAACGACCGACACACCGACTGTTTCGAGCCCGCGCCCCATGGGCTCGGACGGTCCCGAGGGGCTGGGCAGCTCGGCCCCGGCCGGACGGCCCGCCGCCACCCCCGCCGCCCGGAAACTGGCCCGCGAGATCGGGATCGATCTGGGCGCGGTGATCGGGACCGGGCCGCAGGGCGCGGTCACCGTGCAGGACCTGTACGGGATACGGCCCGAAACCCTTGGGATGGGCCACATTCCGATCCACACCCCACCGCCGCCCGCCACCCTCGGTGCCCTTCCGACACCGCATCCCGCACCGGAGGTCCTCCCCATACACCCGGCGGCCGGCGGACGCGCTGCCCCGGCCGAACGCGAAACCCGCACGCCCATCAGTGGAATCCGCAAGCGCACCGCCGCCGCCATGGTGGCCAGTGCCCAGCACATTCCCCAGGCCAGCACCTTCGTGACCACGGATTTCACCGCGTCCATGGAACTGCTCGAGCATCTGCGGGCCACACCCGGCTTCACCGGCCTGACCCTGACTCCGCTGGCGCTGGTCGCGCGGGCCACGCTGGCGGCGCTCCTCGAGTTCCCCGAGATCAATGCGGCCTGGGACGAACCCAATCAGGAGATCGTCACCAAGCACTACGTGAATCTGGGCATCGCGGTCGCGACCGAACGCGGGCTGCTGGTGCCGAATCTCAAGGACGCGCAGGGGTTCACACTGCGTGATCTGTGCCTGGAGATCGCCGGGATGGCCGGCAAGGCGCGGGGCGGTACCGCCACACCCGCCGACCTGACCGGCGGCACCTTCACCATCACCAACGTCGGCGTCTTCGGCGTGGATACCGGTGTGCCGCTGGTGAATCCGGGCGAGGCGGCCATCCTGTGCCTGGGTTCCATCCGCAAGCGACCGTGGGTGCATCGCGACGAACTGGCCGTGCGCTGGGTGACCAGCCTGGGGCTCAGCTTCGATCACCGCATGATCGACGGCGAACAGGGCTCGCGCTTCCTGGCCAGCATCGCGGCCCTGCTGGAGGATCCTCTGACCCTGCTCGGCCGGGTCTAGCCCTCTGCGGGCGCGGTGACCACCAACGGCTCGACCGCCGCGCGGATGACCGCCGGGATCGGCACCGGCTTGCGGGTCTGCTCATCGACGTAGACGTGGGTGAAAGTGCCGGTGGCGGCCAGCTCCAGACTGTCGCCGGCGTCGCGGAAGACGGCCAGCTCGTAGTTGATGCTGGAGTTGCCCAGCCGCGCGACCCGGATGCCCACCTGCAGCATGTCCGGGAAGCTGATCGAGCCGAGGAACGTGCAGGAGGTCTGCGCCACCACGCCGATGGCGTGCAGGTCGCGGATATCGGTGCCGGTGGCGCTGATCAGCCAGGCATTCACTGCGGTATCGAAGTACGAGTAGTACGTCACGTTGTTCACGTGACCGTAGTGGTCGTTGTCGGCCCAGCGCGTAGGCACCGGCCAGAGCACCGGGTAGCTGTGTTTCATTTGCCCTCCGCTTCGCTCCGGGCGGGTTCGCGGCCCTGAAGTCTCGATTCTTCCCTCCCTCCGCTCCTCCGCTTCGCTCCCCCGCTCCAAGGCGGAGGTCTATCAAGCCGCAGTCCAGAATCGAGACGGCCGCGAACCTTGGAGCGAGGGCATGCCGAGAATGAACCTTAGCCGCGTCGTCCGCGAGTGTCGTTCGGCGGTCAGGCGGAGCGTTCGTCAGGGGCGGCTCGGTGGTCCCGGGGGCTGATGCCGTAGTGACGTTTGAAGGCGGTGGACAGGGCGAAGGCGCTGCCGTAGCCGACCCGGCGGGCAATGGATTCCAGGGTGGCGTCGGATTCGTGCAGCAGGTCGGCGGCCAGGGCCAGCCGCCAGTCGGTGAGGAAGGCCATCGGCGGCTCGCCGACCAGCTCGGTGAACCGGCGGGCCAGGGCGGCCCGGGAGACGCCGACCTCGGCGGCCAGCGACGCCACCGTCCACGGGTGGGCCGGATTGTGCTGCATCAGGCGCAGTGCCCGGCCGACCAGCGGATCGCCGTAGGCGTGATACCAGGCGGGCGCGTCGGAACGGGAGAACCAGGCGCGCAGGGCGGCGATGAGCAGCAGATCCAATAGTCGATCCAGCATGGCGCTCTGGGCGGGCAGGTCCTTGGCGGCCTCGTCGACCAGCAGATCCAGCACCCGGGCATCGATTTCGCCGCGGCCGAGCACCGCGACGGGCGGCAGCGCCCGCAACAGTCGGCGGCTGGCCGCCGACTCGTGCTCGTAGGTGCCGGTGACCAGCACGGTCTCCGCGTCGGCACGGGTGCCCCAGCTCCGCACCCCCAGACTCAGTGCCTCGCACAGCACTTCGCCGTCCACGGTGGTGGTGATATTGCCGGGTTCGATGAGCACCTGCGGCGGCGTGGCCGGATCGTCGGCGACGACATAGTGGTCGGGGCCCCGGAAGATGGCGATATCGCCGGTGCGCAGCTGTCGCGGCGGAGTCGGCTTGCCGCCCTTGGGCTCCGGTGTCACCCAGCCGCCGCCTCGGACCACCGCCACCACGGTCAGCGGGGCCTCGTCGCGGATGCGCAGGGACCAGGGCGGATCGACCGACGAGCGCATCACGAATGCGGCTCGCGCGCGTGGTCCTTCGAGCAGGCTGGCCAACGCATCCATACCGAAGACGATGGCAAATGCCCGTGCGCTTCTCAACCATGTTCGCGCTCGCCGAATCCCGGTGTACTCGATACATGATCATCGAAAACACCTCGAACAGCGCAAACACCGTTCTCGTGCTCGGCGCGACCGGAAAGACCGGCCATCGGGTGGCCGCCCTGCTGGGCGCGCGCGGCGTACCGGTACGGGCCGGTTCGCGCACGGCCGCAATCCCGTTCGACTGGACCGACTGCGGCACCTGGGCGGCGGCCCTGGCCGGAGTGGATGCCGTGTACCTGGCCTACCACCCGGATCTGGCGGTTCCGGGCGCGCCGGCGGATATCAAGGCATTCTGCGATCAGGCTGTCGCCGCCGGCGTGCGCACGCTGGTGCTGCTGTCCGGTCGCGGCGAGCCCGAGGCGCTGGAATGCGAAACCATCGTGCGGGATTCGGGCCTGAAGTGGACCGTCGTGCGGTGCGCCTGGTTCGCGCAGAACTTCAGCGAGGGCGCGTTCGCCGATTTCATCCTGGCCGGTGAGGTCGCGCTGCCCGCCGGGGACGTGCCGGAGCCGTTCGTACACGCGGACGATATCGCCGAGGTGGCGTGGCGGCGCTGCTCGACGACCGGCACGCCGGGCAGGTGTACGAGCTGACCGGCCCGCGGGCGCTCACCTTCGCCGAGGCGGTGGCGGAGATCGGCACGGCGACCGGGCGGGAGATCGCCTACGTTCCGCTCACCCGAACCGATTTCGTGGCCGCGCTGACCTCCTACGGGGTGCCCGGCGACGAGATCAGCCTGCTGGACTACCTGTTCGGCACGGTGCTCGACGGGCGGAATTCGCACCTGTCCGACGGGGTGCGGCGGGCGCTGGGCCGGGAGCCGCGCGACTTCGCCGAGTATGTGCGCGACGCGGCGAGCTCGGGCGCCTGGGCGGTCCCGGCGAGCGCATAACCTGTCGGTGCCCCCGCCTACACTGGATATCAAACAGGTTGTACTGCAGACGATTCGGATCGCAGCCCCGAGCGCCGACGACGCCGCGAGGGGTTGCGGAAACCGGGGAGATGCCGGGACATACCCGGTAGCGTCGTACCGATGGCCGCTACGACGCCCGCTCCCCGGATCCGGAAGGCGCGCCTGGCGCTGTTCGCGGTGTTCGGCCTCAATGGGATGCTCTCGGCCGTCTGGATCGTGCACATCCCCGCCGTCACCGGCGGCACCGGCGTGTCACCCACCACCCTGGGCATGCTGATCCTGCTCATGGCGGCCTGCGCCATCCTCGGCATGCAGGCCGCCGGCCCGCTGGCGGACCGGCTCGGCAGCCGCACCCTCACCGCCACCGCCGCCATCCTGCTGTCCCTGGCCCTGCTCGGCCCCGCGTACGCAACCTCCCCGTTCACCCTCGGACTGGCCCTGGCCGCCTTCGGCGTCGCCAACGGCGCGATCGACGTCTCCATGAACGCCCAGGCCGTCCACATCGAGCGCGCCTACGCCCGCCCCATCATGTCGGCCTTCCACGCCTTCTTCTCCTGCGGCGGCTTCCTCGGCTCCGCCTTCGGCGCGGCGACCCAGCACGCCCACTGGCCCCTGCACGCGACCTTCGCCCTGTCGAGTGCCTTCGGCCTCGCCACCGTGGCCATCGCGATTCCCCGCCTGCTCCCGCACACCGTTCCGGCGACCCACCCGGCCCCGAACGCGTCATCGGCCGAAGGCAACCGCCGCCGAGCCGACCCGCCGGTGGCGCATCACTTCCCGAGCACCCCGGTCGACCCGCGCGCGGATGGCCTGCACGCTATTCGCGGCGCCGTCGATGACGCCGTGACGCCCGGCACGGAACCGACCGTGTCCGGCGGACTCACCGACACCGCCGCCGCTACCCCGGGTGGGCGGGAAGGAGGGCATCCGAAGCCGGGGTCACCGTCGGGCGCGCGGATCGGGCGAAAAGTGCTGGCGCTGGGGTTGATCGCGTTCGCATTGCTGATGGCCGAGGGCGTGGCCGCGGATTGGAGTGCGCTGCAGGTGCAGGGACGGCTCGGGGTGGAGGCAGGTACGGCGGCGCTGGCGTTCACCGGGTTCTCACTGGCCATGACGCTCGGCCGGTTCGGCACGGACCGGGTGAGCGGGCGGTTCGGGCGAGTGGCCATCGTGCGCCGGGGAACGCTGCTGGCGGCCATCGGTTTCGGGTTGGTGGTGGCCTCCGGGTGGCTTCCGCTCACGCTGCTGGGGTGGACGCTGTGCGGCATCGGGCTGTCCGGCGGCGTGCCGCAGGTGTTCACCGCCGCCGGAAACCTGGGCTCGAGCACCGCCGCCACCGATATGTCGCGAGTGTTCGGGCTCGGGTATGTGGGCTTGCTGGCCGGGCCGGCGATCATCGGCTGGCTCGACAAGGCCATGCCGCTGACCGCCGCGATGGCGGTGCCGCTGCTGGCAATGCTGTTGTGCGCCTGGGGCGCTCGCGCCGTCGCCGCACCCGCGCGAGCGCCTGCGGACCGATAGCCGCCGGACCCGGCGACGGCCCGTGGGGTCAGGCGGTGCGGCTGGGCCGGTCGCGTGCGGTCGCGCCGAGGTCGCCGATGAATTCGGCGTGGTCGAGGAAGGCGTCGACCATGCGGTGGTTGAGGACCGCGAGGGCCTGGAGGTCCTCGGTGGTCCAGTCGGTGAGGGCCTCGGCCATCCAGCCGCGCAGGACCTGGCGCACGGCTTCGACGGCGCGCCGGCCGGAGGCGGTGGGGCGGACCCGTTGCGCGCGACGGTCGTCCGGGTCGGGGACGCGCTCGACGTAGCCCGCCTTCTCCAGGCGCTGGATCTGGCGGCTCACGTGCGGGGCCTCCACATCGAGGCGGGTGGCGAGCTCGCCCAGGCGCATGGGTTCGTCGGCGTCGGCGAGCAGGCGCAGCAGGGGGACACTGGCTCGATCCATGGTGATCCCGCACTGCACCATGGCTTGATCGTGGCGGCGGACCCGGGTCAGCAGGTAGGCGACTCGGGCCAGCGCACGCTCCAGTTCCACTATGTGAGCTGCATCAACTTCTTTGGCGGGAGTGGCTTCCGGTCGCGGCATGTGGTTATCTTACGAAACTCATTTACTTAATTTTGGTAAGTAAACCAAAGGATCGCCGCATGACTACGACCGCTGTCGGTCAGGTCGACGGGACCAAACCCGCAGACCACTCGAAGGCCCACCTCGGCCTGACATTGCTCGCACTGTGCGCGGCCGGCCTGGTCGTGTCGTTGCAGCAGACCGTCGTGATTCCGCTGCTGCCGCGTTTCATCACGCAGCTGCACACCGACGTCGCCGGTGTCACCTGGCTGTTCACCGCCGCCCTGCTCTCCGGCGCGGTCGCCACCCCGTTGCTGTCCCGCTTCGGCGATATGTACGGCAAGAAGCCCATGGTGATGGTCACCATGGGCGTGCTCATCGTCGGCTCGGTCATCTGTGCCTTCGCCACCACGCTGCCCGTCTACATCGCCGGCCGCGCGCTGCAGGGCATCTCCTCGGCCATGATCCCGCTCGCCATCGGCATCATCCGCGATACCTTCCCGCGCGAAAGACTGATCAGCGCAATCGGAATCGTCTCCGGCACCATGGGCGTCGGCGGCACCATCGGCCTGCTGGCCACCGGCATCATCGCCGACCACACCACCAACCCGCACCCGGTCTTCTGGCTGACCGCGGTCCTGGGCGTCATCGCCACCGTGCTGATCCAGGTGAGCGCCAAGAACAATGGCGTCCGCCACGGCGGCAAGCCCGACTTCATCGGCGCCGCGCTGCTGGCCGCCCTGCTGATCTGCCTGCTGCTGGGCATCAGCGAGGGCCCGCGCTGGGGCTGGGGCTCCAGCTCGGTCGTCACGATGTTCGTGGCAGCCGCCGTGCTCGCCGCGATCTGGGTGTTCGTGGAGCTCAAGGTCGAACAGCCGCTGGTGCGCCTGCAGCTGCTGGTCGGGCCGCAGTCGCTGTCCGCCAATGTGGCCTCGGCCCTGCTCGGCTTCTCCATGTTCGGCGCGTTCTCGCTGGTGTCCAACTTCATTCAGACCCCGGCGGACAAGGTCGGCTACGGCCTGTCCGGCACCGTGCTCTCGGTCGGCCTCTACGGAATCCCGAGCGCGGCGCTCATGACCTACTTCTCCTTCAATACCGGCCGCATCTCCGCCAAGATCGGCCCCGCCTACACCCTGGCCATCGGCGCGGTGTTCGCCGGTCTGTCCATGGGGTGGCTGGCCATCTCGCACGATCACAAGTTCGACATGATCGTGGCGCAGGTGTTGCAGGGCACCGGTTTCGGCATCGGCTACGCGGCGCTGGGCACCCTGGCCGTGCAGCACGTGCCGATGAGCGAGAGCGGTATCGCCTCGGGCATCAACTCGCTGGTGCGCACCGCCGGCGGTTCGATCGCCGGTGCGATCACGGGCTCCATCCTGACCGCCCACGTCCTGCACCTCGGCCCGCACGCCGCGGTCCCGACCGAGGGCGCGTACGTCGCCAGCTTCGCGACCCTCGCTGTCGGCGCGTTCGGCGCGGCCGCCGTCGCCCTCGGCCATGGCATCCGCCACAAGGGGCACTGACCATCTGTCGGGCACAGAAGCCCGCGCACGCCGTCGGCGTGCGCGGGCTTCTCCTATGCGGGGACCGCTAGGTCAGCACCTCGGTACGAGCACCGTCGACGACAACGACATGGTCGTCGGTCAGCGCCCAGTGCGGGATTCCCCCAGCTGTGTACTCGCGCACCAGTTTCCGGGACAACCCCTCGGGGTCGGTCGGGGAGTCCAGGTGCGGGACGATGCGGCGATCGACCAGACCCAGCCCGTCCCAGCGCGGTTCGACGCCGCAGGCGGTGCGGACCTCGTTGGGGTCGTCGATGGCTTCGATGCCGTGCAGGTCGGGGGCCATGACGCAGGCGCCCGCGCTGTAGCCGGCGTAGACCAGCGCATCCTCCGCGAGCAGCGTGGTCAGGGCGAGATCGGCTCCGCTGCGGGCGAATTGGGCGCGCAGTACGAAGGTGTTGCCGCCGCGCACCCACACCATCGGGTACTCGCGGAGCCGCTGCTCTACCTCGGCCGGACGGCCGAGGTAGAGACGCAGATCCAGGACATCGGGCCGGAACCCCAGGCGGCGCAATGGCACCAGGTCGCTGGTGACCGCGCCCTGCCAGGCCGAGGGCCAGGCATCACAGGCATTGGCGATGACCGCCACCGGTCCGGGATCGCCGACCAGCTCGAGCAGTCGCCGCTGGTGCGCGCCGAAACGGTAGCTGGACAGGAACAGTCGCACGGTCAGATGGTGAAGGCCAGGCTGCGGACCAGGCGGTTGCCGAGGTCGGTATCGCCGGTGAGCGTGATCTCCCCCGCGTGCGCGGCGGCGGTGGTGCGGCCGCCGCGCAGGCGAGCGAACAGGCCGGAGTCCATGGTCACCGCGAGACCCGCCGGGGCGTCGAGGGTTTCGACCAGGCTCGCCCGGCCGCCATCGACGGCCACGTGCAGCGTCTGGGGCACCGGGCCGGTGAGCTCGAAGGTGATACGCGAACCGTCCGGTGCGCCCGCGCCTTTGACCGCCGCCTTGCCGAGCGCGGTCAGCAGTTCGGTGAAGGCCGCCGCGCCGCGGCTGCCGCCCTCGTCGACGGCCACACCGAGCGCGTCGGCGATATCGTGCTCGTGCATCCAGCAGTCGAACAGGCGGATCCGCATGAACCGGCCGTAGGGGGCCATACCCACCGGGGTCGGCACGAGTTCGGCCCAGGCATCGGCGGTGGTCTGCTCCAGCATCTTCGACCGGCGGCCGGTGACATCCAGGAACCGTTCCAGCAGCTGCGAACCGGTGAGCGGGCGCAGCGAGTCGATCCACTTCTCGTTGAGCGCGCCGATGTCGTTGCGAATGTGCTCGCCGGCCACCGCGAGATCGGGGGTCAGCTCGCCCAGCAGGATCGATTCGGTGCCGATCACATGGGCGAGCACATCGAACACGGTCCAGCCGGGCAGCGGTGAGGCCGTGCGCCAGCGATTCTCGTCCAGGCCGTCCACCAGCCGGGTAAGGGCGTCCCACTGGTCGGACAAGAGGGCCGTGATCTCGGCGCGGTCGGGCACCGTGTCGGTCATGCGGTGGTCTCCCTTTCTTCGTCGGCGAGCCGGTCCAGTCCGGAACGCAGTGCCGCGGCGGTCCGCTCGGTGTCGTGCGGGCGGCGCAGCACGAAACCCTTGGCGAAGCGCAGAGTGTCGCCGTGGTGGCGCGGGATCACGTGCAGGTGCACGTGATGAACGGTCTGGAATGCGGCCTTGCCGTCATTGATCAGCAGGTTGGCGCCGTCGGCGGCGAGGCCGGCGCGGCGCATGGACTTGGCCAGGCGATGGCCGAAGGCGAAAAGCTGTGCGCCCAGGGCCGGGTCGAGTTCGTCGAGATCGGCGGCGTGGCGCCTGGGAATCACGAGGGTGTGCCCCCGGGTGATGGGCCGGATGTCCAGGAATGCCACCAGGGTGTCGTCTTCGAAGATCTTGGTCGCAGGTGCGTCGCCCGCGCTGATCCGGCAGAACATGCAGCCACTCACCATGCAGACATTACGGCGTACAAGTGATGTGCGACACCCCCTACACGCCCCCGATGTCGACACAACCAGCAACGTACCTACCGGTCAGTAGCACATGGAATTCTTCATACTTGTCGCCGAGCGAACCCCGGTCGAGCATGGAGTTGTCCGGTTTTCTCGCCACACCATGTGACGGGCATCTCCGCTACGCTCACCGCGAACCAGGTACAGTTGCGAGAATTCTCACGAACTTACTACCGAGTAAGTTCTGCCCGCCGTTGGACCGGTGACGCGGCCCCGACACGAGGGTGACCTGGGCTCACCACGAGAAGGAAGTTTGACTAGTGGACACAACGCAGAGCGCACAGACCGCTGCGCCCCGCGGTGCGCGCGTCGGAGTGGTTCGCGAGACGAACCCGGACGAACGACGCGTCGCATTGGTGCCGAAGATCATCCCGGCCCTGCTGAAGCAGGGCGTCGAGGTGATCGTCGAGGCCGGTGCCGGTCTGGGCGCATTGATTCCCGACGAGGCGTACATCGAAGCCGGTGCGACGCTGGGTGATCCGTACAGCGCCGACGTGGTCGTGAAGGTCGCCGCGCCGAACGACAACGAGATCGCCAAGCTGACGTCGGGGCAGACGCTGATCGGGTTCCTCGCACCTCGCAACGCCGACAACAAGATCGATGCGCTGAAGAGCGCGGGCGTGCAAGCCTTTGCGGTGGAAGCCATTCCGCGTATCTCCCGCGCCCAGGTGATGGACGCGCTCTCGTCGCAGGCGAATGTCGCCGGCTACAAGGCCGTGCTGCTCGCCGCGTCGGAGTCCACCCGCTTCTTCCCCATGCTGACCACCGCCGCGGGCACCGTGAAGCCCGCCACCGTGCTGGTGCTCGGTGTGGGTGTCGCCGGTCTGCAGGCGCTGGCCACGGCCAAGCGCCTCGGCGGCCGGACCACCGGTTACGACGTCCGCCCCGAGGTCGCCGACCAGGTGCGCTCGGTCGGCGCGCAGTGGCTGGACCTGGGCATCGACGCCGCCGGTGAGGGCGGTTACGCCCGCGAGCTGACCGACGACGAGAAGGCCCAGCAACAGCAGGCCCTCGAGAACGCCATCAAGGGCTTCGACGTGGTCATCACCACCGCGCTGGTGCCCGGCCGCCCGGCCCCGCGCCTGGTGACCGCGGCCGCCGCGGAGGGCATGAAGCCCGGCAGCGTGATCGTGGACCTGGCCGGTGAGACCGGCGGTAACTGCGAGCTGACCGAACCCGGCAAAACCGTTGTGCGCCACGGCGTCACCATCGCCTCGCCGTTGAACCTGCCGGCCACCATGCCGGAGCACGCCAGCGAGCTGTACTCCAAGAACATCGCCGCCCTGCTCGAACTCATGCTGAAAGACGGTGCCCTGGCGCCCGATTTCGAGGATCAGGTGCTGGCGGATTCCTGCGTGACCCGCGAGCGGAGCGAGCAGAGCGCTCACGAGCGGAGCGAGCAGAGCGCTCACGAGCGGAGCGAGCAGAGCGCTCACGAGCGGAGCGAGCAGAACACCCAGAAGGTGGAAGCCTGATGTACACCCAACTGCTGGCGAATATCGCGATCCTGGTGCTGTCCGGGTTCGTGGGCTTCGCCGTCATCTCCAAGGTGCCCAACACCCTGCACACCCCACTCATGTCCGGCACCAACGCCATTCACGGCATCGTGGTACTCGGCGCGCTGGTGGTGTTCGGCAAGGTGCAGCACCCGTCGGTGCTGATGCAGATCATTCTGTTCGTCGCCGTCGTGTTCGGAACCCTGAACGTCATCGGCGGTTTCGTCGTGACCGACCGCATGCTGGGCATGTTCAAGGCGAAGAAGCCTGCTGCGGGCGAAGCGAAGCGCAGCGATGAATCTGTGAAGGCGGGCCGCTGAGCCATGGACAATCTGGTCAATATCCTCTACGTCGTCGCGTTCGCGCTGTTCATCTACGGTCTGATGGGCCTGACCGGTCCCAAGACCGCGGTGCGCGGCAACTGGATCGCGGCGACCGGCATGGTCATCGCGGTCGTCGCGACGCTCATCGCCATCCGGCACACCAGCAACTGGATCATCATCGTCGCGGGCCTCGTGGTCGGCGTGCTGCTGGGTGTTCCGCCCGCCCGCTTCACCAAGATGACCGCGATGCCGCAGCTGGTCGCCGCGTTCAACGGCGTCGGCGGTGGCACGGTAGCGCTCATCGCCTGGGCCGAATTCCTCGACACCAAGGGCTTTTCCGCGGTGCACGAGCAGCCCTCGGTGCACATCGTCATCGCCTCGCTGTTCGCGGCGATCATCGGCTCGGTCTCGTTCTGGGGCTCGGTCATCGCCTTCGGCAAGTTGCAGGAGATCCTGCCCGGCAAGCCGATCGGCGTGGGCAAGCTGCAGCAGCCACTGAACCTGCTGCTGCTGGCAGGCTCGATCGCCGCGGCCGTGGTGATCGGCATCGGCGCGACCGACACCGGGGTGCCGCAGTACTGGATGATCGCGTTGCTGGTGCTGGCGGGCATTCTCGGCCTGATGGTGGTGCTGCCCATCGGTGGCGCCGACATGCCGGTCGTCATCTCGCTGCTCAACGCCCTCACCGGTCTGTCCGCGGCGGCAGCGGGTCTGGCGCTGGACAACACCGCCATGATCGTGGCCGGCATGATCGTCGGCGCGTCCGGCACCATCCTGACCAACCTGATGGCCAAGGCCATGAACCGGTCCATCCCGGCCATCGTCGCCGGTGGATTCGGCGGCGGCGGAACGGCCCCGGGCGCGAGCGGCGGCGGCGAGCAGAAGCAGGCCAAGGCCACCTCGGCCGCGGACGCCGCGATCCAGATGGCGTATGCCAACCAGGTCATCGTGGTCCCGGGTTACGGTATGGCCGTGGCCCAGGCCCAGCACGCGGTCAAGGAGATGGCGGCGCTGCTCGAGGCCAAGGGCGTCGAGGTCAAGTACGCCATCCACCCGGTCGCCGGTCGTATGCCCGGCCACATGAACGTGCTGCTGGCCGAGGCCGAGGTGTCCTACGACGCCATGAAGGAAATGGACGACATCAACGGCGAGTTCGCCCGCACCGATGTCGCCCTGGTCATCGGGGCCAACGACGTCACCAACCCGGCCGCCCGCGAGGACGCCTCGTCCCCGATCTACGGCATGCCGGTGCTCAACGTCGACCAGGCCAAGTCGGTCATCGTGCTCAAGCGCTCGATGAACTCCGGCTTCGCCGGCATCGACAACCCGCTGTTCTACGCCGACCACACCTCCATGCTGTTCGGCGATGCCAAGAAGTCCGTCGGTGCGGTCACCGAGGAACTCAAGGCGCTGTAGCGGTTTCGTGCAGTACCCCGTTCTTGACCTCCAGGTCTAGAACGGGGTACTTTTGCATTCATGGGCAGACCACGGAGCTTCGACGAAGACGCCGTGGTGGAACGTGCGATGGAGACGTTCTGGACCCATGGCTATGCGAACACCTCCCCCGCCCAGCTCGCGGAAGCCTGCGGCGTCGGAAAAGGCAGTCTCTACAACACCTTCGGAAGCAAGCGGGAGTTGTTCGATCTGTGCATGGCGCTGTACGACCGGACCGGAACGGAGCTGGCCCGGGAGGTCTTGTCACAGCCGGGGACGACCCGCGAACGACTTCGCGCCTGGATGCGGTGGACCGTCGACAACGATCTGGCGCAGCCGGTCCGCCGGGGGTGCCTGGTGGTGAATACCGCCATGGAGCTCGGCGGGCATGATGCCGAGGCGACCAAGGCGGTGACGGCCGCGCACGCACACCTGGTCGAGGCGTTCATCGAACGCATCGACCAGGGGCAGCGCGACGGCGATGTCCGGCCGCAACTCGACGCCCTGGCCTACAGCGAGTTCTTGATGAATACCATTGGCGGCCTTCGCATCATGGCCAAGATCGCGGACGCGGAGACGCTGTACCGAATTATCGACACCGCACTGACCACCCTCTGACTCACGGGCCGCATCCGGCGGCCCTTTTCTCTACCCCAGTTTTTGACCCACAGTTCAAGAAAGGTACGGATCATGGATCTCGGACTGAACGGCAAGACCGCACTCGTCACCGGCGCGAGCCGCGGCATCGGGCTCGCCGTCGCCGAAACGCTCGCCGACGAGGGCGTACGCGTGGTCGGCGTCGCCCGCAATATCACGCCGGAACTCGAAAAGGTCGCGGCGGCCACCGTTTCCGCCGATCTGAGCACCACCGAGGGCGCGCTGGCCGCGGTCGAGACGGCGCTGTCCGAGTTCGGCGGCATCGATATCCTGGTCAACAATGTGGGCGGCGGCGACGCCGACCAGCTGACCCTGGGCAGCTTCCTGGATGTCCCGGACGAGCAATGGCGAAAGCTGTTCGACCTCAACCTGTTCGGCGTCGTCACCACCACCCGCGCGGCACTGCCGAGCATCATCGAGCGGCGCGGCGCGATCGTGACCGTATCCTCGATCAACGCCCGGATCCCGGCGGCCGGCCCGGCGGGCTACAGCGAGGCCAAGGCCGCGCTCACCAACCTCGGTAAGCGGCTCAGCGAGGAATTCGGTCCGCAGGGCGTCCGCGTCAACACGGTGTCGCCCGGACCGGTCGGCACCGACATCTGGCGCGGCCCCGACCACCTCGGCGCGAAGCTGGCCGCGGCCAACGGTATGGACCACGAGCAGTTCCTGAACGCCATTCCGGCGCAGTTCAATATCGCCTCCGGCCGCATCGCCGAAGCGAAGGAGGTGGCGGCGCTGGTCACCTTCCTGGCCTCTGAGCAGGCCGGCATCATCAACGGCGCGGACTACGTGATCGACGGCGGCATCGTCAAGACGGTCTGACACATCGGCACGACAACGGCCCGCGTCCTCGAAAGGAACGCGGGCCGTTGATATTCGATCGATTACAGGTAGAGGCCGGTGCCGTGTTCGGGGTGGGAGTTGGCGACGGCGTGCAGATCACGTTCGCGCAGTACGTAATACGCCTGCGCCTGGATCTCCACCTCGAACTGATCGTCGGCGCTGAACAGCACCTGGTCACCGACGCTCACCGCGCGGACATGGGAACCCACACCACAGACCTCGCCCCACGACAAGCGCTTGGCCACCTGCGCGGTGGCCGGGATGAGAATGCCGCCGCTGCTGCGCCGCTCGCCCGCCTCGGGGTTGAGCTTGACCATGACGCGGTCGTGCAGCATTTGGATCTCTAGCTTGGCATCGGACACCGCGGCAGTGTACTGCGCGAGTACGAGCGGTTACGCCCCGGTGCCCGCGTCCGGCCCGGCGGCCGACGCCACGGTCTCGGGCGCGACGATGCGGCGGATGGCGTCCTTGATCCAGGCGCGCTGCTCCTCCGGATCGGCGTCCACGCCGACGGTGAAGGCGTTGACCTGCGGGACGGCCAGCGGATAGTTGATCATCGACATGAGCAGCATGAGCACCTGGCCGGAGGGCATGTCCGCGCGCATCAGGCCCTTGTCCTGCGCCACCTCGACCTTCTCACGCTTCTCCAGGTAACGGCCGCAGCGCAATTCACCCGCCGAGGCATGCTCCCGGCCCAGTTCCAGGGCCTCCCACTGCAGCAGCCGCAGTAGTTCGGGATGCTCGCGGTGGTAGTCGATGTGCTGGTCGATCCAGGTGTCGAGGTCCTCGATATCGGTGGTCACCGAGCCGGCCACGGTCAGCATGGCCTTCTCCAGCACCTGGTGGAAGAGCTTCTCCTTGTCGCCGAAGTAGGCGTAGATGAGCTGCTTGTTGGCCTTGGCATTGCGTGCGATGCGGTCCACCCGCGCCCCGGCGATCCCGTACTGCGCGAATTCCGCGGTCGCGGCCTCGAAGATGCGGGCCTTCGTGGCCTCGGGATCCCTGGTGCCTGCCATGCCTTCGATGGTAACCAACCAACTGGTTGACAAGCCGGGGATCCCGTTGGAATATCTCTAACCAACCGGTTAGTTACAACACTCGAGTTTCCGGCGCAACGGCGCGCCCGCCACCCCCATTCCCCCTTTCACACTCGGGAGAACGACGTGACCACCCTCGAAAACCGGCCCGCCGCAACGGCTCCCGTCGCGCCCGGCCCCCTCGAGTTCGCCGCCCGCTGGCGCGCACTGCCCGTCATCCTCAGTGCCATGTTCATGGCGATGTTCGACTGGTTCGTCGTCAACGTCGCCGCCTCCTCGCTGCAACACGACCTGCACGCCGGTGAATCGGCGCTGGAACTCATCGTCGGCGGCTACGGCTTCGCCTACGCCTCGGGCCTGATCACCGGCGGCCGGCTCGGCGACCTGCACGGACACCGGCGGCTGTTCGTGATCGGCATGCTCGCCTTCACCTTCGCCTCGCTGCTGTGCGGGCTCGCGCCCAATGCCTGGGCGCTGGTCGCCTTCCGCATTCTGCAGGGCGGCACCGCGGCGCTCATGGTGCCGCAGATGCTCGCGCTCATCAATACACTCTTCCCGCCACACGAACGGCCCAGGGCCATGGCCGCTTTCGGCGCCACCATCGGCATCGGCGCGGTGTCGGGTCAGGTGCTGGGCGGGGTGCTGCTCGACGCCGACCTGTTCGGGTGGGGCTGGCGCACCATCTTCTACATCAATGTGCCGATCGGGCTGATCGCCGCCGCCCTGGCCGCGCGCTGGCTGCCCCGGCACGAGCAGACCCACCGGCCGAAACTGGATCCGATCGGCGCGCTGGGCATCTCGGCCGCGCTGGCGCTGCTGCTGGTCCCGATCACGCTGGGCCGGCCCGAGGGCTGGCCGGTGTGGACCTGGGTCAGCATGCTCGCCTCGATCCCGATGCTGCTGCTCACACTGCGCTACGAGAACCGGCTGGCCGCACGCGGCGGCGAACCCGTCCTCGACACCGGCATGGTGCGCGAACGCGGATTCAGCCTCGGACTGGTGATCGCGGGCGGGTACCTGACCTTCTTCGCCGGATTCATGCTGTGCCTGACGCTCATGCTGCAGAACGGGCTCGGGCTCTCACCGCTCAACGCCGGGCTCGCCTTCGCACCACTGGGACTGTGCTTCGCGGGCAGCTCGTTCTTCCTCGCGCCGCAGGTCGCCGCCCGCATCGGCAATCGGGTCATGGTGGTGGGGACGCTCACCAGCCTCACCGGGCTGGCACTGACCCTGACCGTGCTGGCCACCATGGGCCAGCACGTGAGCGTGCTCGCGCTCATCCCGGGCATGATGATCGTCGGCACCGGTAATGGGCTGACCATTCCTTCGGTGGTCGGGGCGGTGCTGTCCTCGGGGATTCCGGCGCGGCAGGCCGGGATGGCGGCCGGCGTGCTGACCACCTCGCAGCAGTTCGGAAACGCCATCGGCGCAACGGTTCTCGGAGTGATCTTCTTCAGCGCCCTGGGCGCCCACCACGGGACCGGCGGCTACGTGACCGCCATGGAGATGGCCGCGCTGGGCGGAGCCGTGGTGCTGGCCGTCGTGCTCACCGCCGCACTCGCGCTGCCGAAGGCCACCACCGCACGCTGATAGTCCACGCTTGTCGCACGGGCTTCCGGACAAATCAGCCGGAAGCCCGTAGCTTCCTGAGTGTGGACATCGATCTCGACACACTGCGCGGTCTGCTCCCGACGGGCATGGTGGTGACCGATCCGGATGTGCTCGCCGGATATCGGCAGGATCGGGCGCTGGATCCGGACGCCGCGACCGCGCTCGCGCTGGTGCGGCCGATGACAACCGAGCAGGTCGCGACCACTGTGCGGTGGGCGGCCGAGCATCGGGTGCCGATCGTGCCACGCGGGGCCGGGACCGGACTGTCCGGCGGGGCCACCGCGCAACCGGGGGCACTGGTGCTGAGCACCGAGAAGATGCGGGAGATCAGCGTCGACACCGTGACACGGACCGCGGTGGTGCAGCCGGGACTGCTGAACGCCGAGGTCAAGCGGGCCGCGGCCGAACACGGGCTGTGGTATCCGCCGGATCCGTCCTCCTTCGAGATCTGCTCCATAGGCGGGAACGCGGCCACCAATGCCGGCGGGCTGTGCTGCGTGAAATACGGCGTCACAACCGATTACGTGCTCGGTATGGAGGTCGTGCTGGCCGACGGGACCGCGGTGCGGCTGGGCGGGCCGCGGCTCAAGGACTCCGCGGGACTGTCGCTGACCAAACTGTTCGTGGGCAGCGAGGGGACGCTGGGGATCATTACCGAGCTCACCCTGCGGCTGCTGCCCGCGCAGCCGCCGCAGTCCACCGTGGTCGCCACCTTCCCCACACTGACCGCGGCGACCGACGCGATTCTGGCCATCACCGGCCAATTGCGGCCCTCCATGCTGGAATTCATGGATTCGGTGGCCATCAATGCCGTCGAGGACGAGCTACGTATGGGACTCGACCGGAACGCGGCGGGGCTGCTGGTGGCGCGGTCCGACGCCCCGGGCGAACACGCCGGGCACGAGGCCGACATCATGCTGGCCGCCTGCGAAAAGGCCGGGGCCACCGAGGCTTTCCGCACCGACGATCCCGACGAGGGCGAAGCCTTCTGCGCGGCACGGCGATTCGCCATCCCGGCCGTGGAACGCAAAGGGCCGCTGCTGCTCGAGGACGTGGGCGTGCCGTTGCCCCGGCTCGGCGACCTGGTCACCGGCATCGCCGAGATCGCCGCGCACCGGCGGGTGCTCATCTCCGTCATCGCGCACGCGGGCGACGGCAACACCCATCCCCTGATCGTCCACGACCCCGACGACCCGGAGGAGTCCGAGCGCGCGCACTTCGCGTTCGGCGAGATCATGGACCTGGCCATCGGCCTGGGCGGCACCATCACCGGCGAACACGGCGTGGGCCGGCTGAAGAAGGCCTGGTTACCCGATCAGCTCGGCCCCGACGTGATGGCACTCACTCGCCTGATCAAGGACGCACTGGATCCACACGGGATACTCAATCCGGGCGCGGTCCTCTGACCGGCCGCCGGAACAATCCACATCACGAGGGAGTTCACACCGGTCATGAGCACCAAGCTGGAACACAATGCCGACGCGACCCGCTACGAGATCTACCTGGACGGTACTCTCGCGGGCTACGCCGACTACGCGGAGCGGGTGGACGGCGACACCAGGGTCCGCGACATCCAGCACACCCTCACCTTTCCCGAGTTCCGGGGCCGCGGCGTGGCCGCACAGGTGGTGGAGTTCGCGCTGAACGACGCGCGCACGGATGGTTTCTCGATCATCCCCACCTGCTGGTACGTCGAGAAGTACATCGGGGAGCACCCCGAATACGCCAACCTGGTGGCCTAATTCGCGCGGTGGTGCCGGCGCTGCCAGACCCGGAAGTGCCGGTCTGCGCTGCCCACCATCGCCTCCCCCACCTTCGCGTCGTCGAACCCCGGTAGTGATTGCAGCTTGGCCAGGAACGCGGTGTCGGCGGCCGAGTAGGGCACCACGCACCCCTTACCGGTGGCCCCGATCAAGACGAAGAACACGTCCCCCGCGAACGGGCCGTCGGCCGCCGTAATGATCCGTACCTCTGCCAGTTCCGTCCACGCGACCTCTTCCACCCGTCCGTCGGCCAGTGTGCGCCGGACGAAGGTGTCGTTGATTTCGACTCCGGCCATGGCTCCATAGTGCCCCGGGCATCCCCACCCGAACAGCCCTCAAACCCGCGCTTTACCCGGGGAAGCCCCGAAAAGAAGCTCCGGCGAACTGTTCCTCCGCACATCGACGGCGAACCGATTCGTAGGGCAATTCTCCAGCTACTAAACAGATTTCGGCGTGGGGTCGTGGCGACATCCCGGCGGGAACCGGTGTGGAGCTGGCAGTCGGCTGTGAAAAGCCAGCATTTCATAGCTTTCGGGCAAGCGGGCCCGTTAGGGTCCAAAAGCCCCTTGACCCAGGGGTTTTCAACAACCGGGGAGATATAGACCTTATGAAGAAGTCGGTCCTTGCTCGCTCTAGCGCCGGAATCGTCGGAGCGGCGGCCGTAGCCGGGCTCACCATCGCGATGGCCCCCGCCGCCTCCGCGCAGCTCGCCATCACCAACTCGACGGCCTACTGCGCCGGCACCACCTACACGATCACCTTCCCCGCGGCCGACGCCGCGGCCATGGCGTCGCAGTACGGTGCCAACAACTTCGTCCTGGAAGCCACCAACACCACCGGCAACGTCACCTGGTGGTCGGCGCCGGTGACCTCCACCTCCGGCCAGGACGTGACCTTCCAGTGGACCCCGTCCTCGTCGGTCCCCGCCTCCGCCTCCGCGGTCGGCTCCTGGAACCTCTACGTCACCGAGTCCGGCGTCGCCGCCGCGGCCGAGGGCCCCCTCTCGGTCACCGTCGTCCAGACCGCCCCCTCCGGCACCACCTGCTCCCCGTCCACCCTCGGCACCGGCAGCGCGAGCCAAACCCTCGGCTCCCTCCTCACCAACCTGCTCAGCAGCCTGTCCGCCTCCTCCACAGGACAGTAGGAGCAATCGGTCCAGCAGGACCGAGCAAAACAGTTGGAGGCGGCCCGAGTCGAAACTCGGAGCCGCCTCCAATAGTTTGTCGAGATCGAGAAACGATCAGCGCAGGATCTGACGCGACATGACGACGCGCTGGATCTGGTTGGTGCCCTCGTAGATCTGGGTGATCTTGGCGTCGCGCATCATGCGCTCCACCGGGAAGTCGGTGGTGTAGCCGGCGCCGCCGAAGAGCTGGACGGCGTTGGTGGTGACCTCCATGGCCACGTCCGAGGCGAAGCACTTGGCGGCCGCGGAGATGAAGCCGAGGTTCTTCTCGCCACGCTCGGCGCGGGCGGCCGAGGTGTAGACCATGAGGCGGGCGGCCTCGATCTTCATGGCCATGTCGGCCAGCATGAACTGGGTGTTCTGGAAGTCGGCGATGGCCTTGCCGAACTGCTTGCGGTCCTTGGTGTAGGCGATCGCGGCGTCCAGGGCGCCCTGGGCGATGCCGACGGCCTGCGCGCCGATGGTCGGGCGGGTGTGGTCCAGGGTCTGCAGCGCGGTCTTGAAACCGGTGCCGGGCTCTCCGACGATGCGGTCGCCGGGGACCTTGCAGTTCTCGAAGTACAGCTCGGCGGTCGGGGAACCCTTGATACCCAGCTTGTGCTCCAGCGGGCCGACCACGAAGCCCTCGTCGTCCTTGTGGACCATGAACGAGGAGATGCCGTTGGCGCCCTTGTCGGCGTCGGTGACGGCCATGACGGTGTACCAGTCGGACCGGCCGCCGTTGGTGATCCAGCACTTGGAGCCGTTGATGATCCAGCCGTCGCCGTCCTGACGCGCGCGGGTGCGCATGGAGGCGGCGTCGGAGCCGGCCTCACGCTCGGACAGGGCGTAGGAGGCCATCTTGCCCGCGACGATGTCGGACAGCACCTTGTGCTTGAGTTCCTCGGAGCCGTTGAGGATCAGGCCCATGGTGCCCAGCTTGTTGACGGCCGGGATGAGCGAGGAGGAACCGCAGACGCGGGCGACCTCTTCGATCACGATGCAGGTGGCGACCGAGTCCGCGCCCTGGCCACCGTAGGTCTCCGGCACGTGCACGGCATTGAAGCCGGCCGCGTTGAGGGCGGTCAGCGCCTCCTCGGGGAAGCGGGCGTTGCCGTCCACGTCCTTCGCGTAGGGGGCGATCTCCTTCTCGGACAGGCCGCGGATGGCCTCGCGCAGCTCGTGGTGGAAGTCCTCGAGCTGGAACAGGTTGAAATCGGGGTTGCCCGCCATGGGGTTGTCTCCTGGTCGTCGGGGGATCGCCGCTGGTTGCCCAGCATCGCCAACTTATGCGGCACTCAGTGCCAGTCGAAGCCGAGTATACGCCGCGATATCGCGGTTACGTGCGAGTACTTACCCACCAATCTGTGGCACGCAGTGTCATCTTGGCCACTGCCGACATGTCACGGCGCATCTTTCGGAGGCACAGCCAGGCGGCGGGCCAGCAGGTCGGCGACCTGCCGGGGCGACAGATCACGGGGGAACACCGCGACCACCATCTGATCCGACCCTGTCGCGGCGTCCCGCGCGGCGCCCCCGCGCGGAATCGCCGCCAGCGCCGCGCGCAGATCCGCGGGACTCGCCGCCGACTCGCCGCGCACCATGCGCCGCAGCAGATAGTTGTGCGTCGCCGTCACCGCCGCCGTGAACTGCACCAGTGCCAGATCCGCACTACCCGGCGACCGCCGGCGCAGATAGTCGGTGAACAACCGCTCGTACCGGAAGACCGTCACGATCTCCCGCTCGCGCAGCGTCGGCACCTGTCGCACCACCCCGTAGCGCCGGGCCGCGATATCCCGCCACTGCGTGAACCGCTCGAACACCTCGACCACGGCCTCGCACACGGCATCCCACGGATCCCCCTGCGCCGCCTCCAGGAACGCCCGCGCCTGGGCCAGCTGCGACTCGTGATCGGCGAAGACCACATCTTCCTTGGACCGGAACTGCCGGAAGAAGGTCCGTCGCGAAATCCCCGCCGCCTCCGCGATCTCATCGACCGTCGTTGCCTCGTAACCCTTTTCGGCGAACAGCCGTAGCGCCTGATCCACCACGGTGAGACGGCGCTGGGTCGAATCCGCGTCGGCGCGCGGCCGTGCGGGCTGGTCGATAGGCATCCGCCAACGGTAGCGACCCGGGCGGACCGCTCCGCACGCCACGGCCGACGGCGCGCGGAACGGTGACGTCAGCTCAGGAGAACGATGGCGCTCAGCCCAGCAGCTTGGTCCGGAGCGCCTCGTCCTTCTCCAGGACCAGCTTTTCCAGGCTCACCTGGAAACGTTCCATGCGGGAACGCAATTCGGGGTCGGCGGTGGCGAGGATGCGGACCGCGAGCAGGCCGGCATTGCGGGCGCCACCGATGGAGACCGTGGCGACCGGGACTCCGGCGGGCATCTGGACGATCGACAGCAGGGAGTCCATGCCGTCCAGGTACTTCAGCGGCACAGGCACGCCGATGACCGGGAGCGGGGTGGCCGAGGCGACCATGCCGGGCAGGTGGGCCGCGCCGCCCGCCCCCGCGATGATCACCTTGACGCCGCGGTCGGCCGCACTCTTGGCGTAGTCGAGCATGCGCTGCGGGGTACGGTGCGCGGAGACCACGCCGACCTCGAAGCGAATGCCGAACTCGGCCAGGGCTTCCGCGGCCGCCTCCATGGTGGGCCAGTCGGAGTCCGACCCCATGATGAGGCCAACCTGTGCGGTGTCAGTCATGGTGCGGATCCCATCCGTCGGTCCAGATCGCGTGCGACATCCAGTGCGCCGCCCGCTCGGCTTTCTCCCTGGTCTCGGCCACGTCGTCGCCGAGGATATTGATGTGGCCGATCTTGCGGTCGGGGCGTTCGCCCTTGCCGTAGAGGTGCACCTTGGCCTCGGGGATGCGGGCCGAAAGATGGTGCAGCCGTTCGTCCATGGACATCTCGGGGGCCTGCGGCGCGCCCAGGATATTGGCCATGACGGTGACCGGAGCCAGCGGCTTGGTGCTGCCCAGCGGGTAGTCCAGGACCGCGCGCAGGTGCTGCTCGAACTGGCCGGTGCAGGCGCCGTCCATGCCCCAGTGGCCGGAGTTGTGCGGGCGCATGGCCAGCTCGTTGACCAGCAGCTCGCCGGCGCGGGTCTCGAACAGCTCCACGGCCATGACGCCGGTCACGCCGAGCTCGGCGGCCAGGCGCAGGGCGAGTGCCTCGGCCTCGGTGGCCCTGGCCTCGTTCAGGTCCTGCGCGGGCGCGATGACCACCGCGCACTGGCCGTTGCGCTGCACGGTCTCGACCACCGGCCAGGCGGCGGCCTGCCCGAAGGGGGAGCGCGCCACCATGGCCGACAGCTCCCGCTTCAGGTCCACCTTGGCCTCGGCCATCAGCGAGACCCCGTGGGCCAGCTGGTCTTCGATGATCGGGGCGGCCTCGGCGGCATCGGCGGGCATCCACACGCCGCGGCCGTCGTAGCCGCCGCGCACCGCCTTGAGCACGAAGGGCCAGCCGTGCTCGTCGGCGAAGGTCACCGCGTCGGCGACCGAGGTCACCTCGGTGTAGGCCGGGATCGGCACGCCCAGCTCGGCCAGCTTGCGCCGCATCCGGAGCTTGTCCTGGGCGTAGATCAGCGCCTGCGGCGGCGGCTGCACGTTCACGCCCTCGGCGATGAGCGCCTCCAGGTGCGCGGTCGGCACGTGCTCGTGGTCGAAGGTCAGTGCGTAGGAGCCGACGGCGGCCTTGCGCAGCGCGGCCAGATCGTCGTGGCTGCCGAGGACCACGTCCGGCGTCACCTGGGCGGCCGGGTCGTCGGGTCGCTCGACGAGCACGCGCAGCCGCTGGCCCAGCGCGATGGCCGCCTGATGGGTCATGCGCGCGAGCTGACCACCGCCGATCATGGTGACGGTGGGCATCGCGGAGGAATCGAAGGAACGGGCGCTCACGCTGCACCATGTTGTCATGACACCCACGGGCGGCCGACCCGCGGGTCGCATGACAGGTATCTGCCCCGATTTGTACCGGCCGGACAGGGTGTGGACCTGAGACGTAGACTCGCACCGTGTCATTTGTCGACAAAGTGGTCAACCGCCTGCCCACACCCCTGCGGGCCCTCGCGGACCGCCACTACGAACTACTCAAGTTCGCGATAGTCGGTGCGACCACGTTCGTCATCGATCTCGGCATTTTCTACGTCCTGAAATGGACGATCATGGACACCAAGCCGACCGTGGCCCGCATCATGTCGGGCACCATCGCGGTCATCGTGTCCTACATCCTCAACCGGGAATGGACCTTCGACAAGCGCGGTGGCCGCGAGAAGCACCACGAAGCGCTGTTGTTCTTCCTGGTCAGCGGAATCGGCGTCGGACTCGCCGCGCTGCCGCTGTGGGTGTCGAGCTACGTGTTCGATCTCCGGCAGCCCAATGTGAGTTTCACCGTCGAGAACGTCGCCGACTTCTTCAGCGCCTTCATCGTCGGCAACCTGCTGCAAATGGCATTCCGATTCTGGGCCATGAAGCGGTGGGTGTTCCCCGACGAAATGCAGGAACTGCAAACCGAATTCGAGGACCTCGTCAACGAGACCGAAGATCTCGTCAACGATCTCGTCAACGAGAACGAGGAGCAGCTGGGTCACAGCTGAGAGTGACGGTCAGGCGGACGCCGCCCGCCGGACTTTCCCCGATGGTCGCGGTACCGCCGTGTAAGCGGGATTGCTGCGCGACCAAGGCCAGACCCAGACCGCTGCCCGGCGTCGTGCTCGCCCGGTAGAACCGTTCGAAGACACGCTCCCGATCCGGTGCCGGGATGCCGCGACCGTCATCGTCGACGGTGAGGACGACGTGATCGTCGTCGCGGCGCGTCGCGATCTCGATGCGCTGCGCCCCGCCGTGCCGGATGGCATTGGTCACCGCGTTGTCGACGATCGAACGCAGCCCCACGGCCTGCCCGCGCAGCACGATGGGCTCCACCGCCTCGGTGTCGATGATCACGCCGGGATTCGAGCGCCGGGCGTCATCCACCACCTGATCGATGAGCTGTCCCAGCTCCAGATCCTCCCGATCGGATTCGGTGGCCAGATCGCCCACCGCCAGCCGTTCCAGGGCCTGCAGGGTGGCCTCGACCGAACTCTGCGCACTCAGGATCTCGTCGAGAATCTCCGCGCGCTCGGCATCCGGCAGGGGCATGGACCGCAGCACCTGCAGGTCGGTCCGCATGGCCGTCAGGGGTGTGCGCAGCTCGTGCGCGGCGGTGGCGGCGAAATCGCGCGCCGTGACCAGTGCTTCGTCGGTGTGCCGGTGCTCGGTCGCGATGCGCCCCAGCATGGTGTTCATGGCCTCGGCCAATTCCGTCGTCTCGCTCGCCACGGGATGACGCGGGGTCTGCAGGGCCAGTCCTTCCCCCAGCTCGGCCGTCGCCGCGGTCAGCCGTCGCAGCGGGACTACCGCCCGATGCGCGAAATACCAGCCCAGCACTGCCGCCAGCAGCACCGCGGCCAGTCCGATGAGCACGATCCGGATCCGCTGCCGCGCAGCCGAATCCGAGGCCACGTCGGTGGACACGGTCACCGCCACCGGATGGCCATCGAGCGCCACCGTGCGCGAGTACTCCGGCTCCGGACTGCCCGGCCGGCCACGCATGATGAGCACCCCGGGTTTCGTTGCGGCGGGCATGCCCGGCTCGGGTGCATCCGTTCCGCCGGGCAAGGGCGCGCTCGGCAGCACGGGTTCCGGCAGCGACCGGCCGGGTTGCAGCTGGGCGGGGGCGAGCACGATCGCGCTGACCACCCGGCCGACCTGATTCGCCGCGTCGTTCGGCGCGAACGCGAACAGCACCACCGACATGGCGGCGACCACCACCGCGGCCGTCACGGCGCTCGCCAGCGCGACCCGGGCGCGAAGCGACACCGGCCGCCGGGGCAGCCTTTTCACGGCTCGGTCCGCAGGACGAAGCCGACGCCGCGGACGGTGTGGACGAGCCGCGGGGATCCGGCGGCCTCGATCTTGCGGCGGAGGTAGGAGACGAACACATCGACCACCTTGGTCTGGGTTTCGAAGTCGTAGCCCCAGACCCGGTCGAGGAGCTGGGCACGGGAGAAGACCTGCCCGGGCGCCGAGGCCAGCGCGGCGAGCAGATCGAATTCGCGTTTGGTGAGGTCGAGGGGCGTGCCGTCGACCCATGCGCGCCGCGCGCCGGGTGCGACGGTCAGCGGGCCCACGGTGATGTGATCGTCGGTGACGTGGGCCGGGGCGGGCGCGCGGCGCAGCATGGCGCGCAGCCGGGCCACCAGTTCGCCCAGGTCGAAGGGCTTGGTGAGGTAGTCGTCGGCGCCGGCCTCCAGGGCGTCGATGCGATCGGTGACTTCCGCGCGGGCGCTGAGCACGCAGATCGGGATGTCGTTGCCCAGCGAGCGCAGTGCCGTGACGACCTGCACGCCATCCAGATTCGGCATGTTCAGGTCGAGCAGCATGGCCTGCGGGGCATAGGCGGCGATCTGGCGGAGCGCGGCGGCCCCGTCTGCCGCGGTTTCGACGTCGAAACCCGACATCCGGAGCCCCCGCGCCACCGAGGACAGCACCCTGACATCGTCGTCCACAATCAGAATCCGGGGACCCGTCACAAGATCAGACGATACTGACGCGAGCTGAGAGCGGAGCCTCAGCGAGCCGGGTACACCACGATGGTCTGCGACGATTTGCCGGGCGGGATCGCCACGCCCGGGTCGCCCGGCCGCACAGTCACCACGCCGGGCGCCGGCACGCCCGGCCGTAACGGGAGGGCCCGCACGGCGTCCGGGCCTGGCGGCACACCCGGCTCGGCCTGGCGCACAGTCACATTGCCGTCGCGATCCTTGCTGATCAGCACGCCCGGACCGGTGGGAGCGGCCGGGGCGCCGGGCTCCCCACTGCCCGTATCCGCCAGTCCGGCAATCGAATCCGGCGTCGCGGCCTGCGCCACCGCAGGTAGTGCCAGCACCCCGAGGGCGGCGGCCCCGAGGACCGCGGCGGTCACGGTGCGGCGGCCGGTGTGGGTCGGCATCGCGTCTGTGAAGGTCGGCATGACGTCTCCTGTTCGCTCACCGGCGATGGCGCGCCGGTTCCGGTTGACGAATCCGAAGGTAGGAAGCGGATTCTCAGGTCCGGATAACGAATGGTTAGAGAACGGACAGAAGATCAGCGCGGCTCGGTGCCGACCGCGATCGGCCGCGACGCCACACCCGAGGAGCCGAGGAACACGGCGAACAGGGCGGGGCGGCGACGCTGGAGTTCCAGTCGCCCGCCGTCGGCTTCGATCAGCGCGCGGGCCAGGGCCAGCCCGACGCCGGTGGAGCCCGCCGCCGAGAAGCCGCGGTCGAAGATGTGCGGCGCCAGTTCATCTCGCACGCCGTCGCCCTCGTCGGCGACCTCGACGACCACCAGCGGCTCGCGGTCGTCCATGCGTCCCGTCACCGTGCGCACCGACACCGTGCAGGTGCCGCCGCCGTGCATGAGGGCATTGTCGACCAGCACCGCGAGCGCCTCGCGCAGGCGTGAACCCGTCACGGGCGCTTTGAGAGTCGGGTCGCCGAGCAGCACCAGCTTGCGTCCGGCCTCGGCGAAGGGATGCCGCCATTCCGCGACGACACTGCGCAATTCGGCGACCACGGGCAGGGGATCGCGTTCGGCCGCACCCTCGTCGCGGGAGGCGCGCACCAGTTCGTCGATGGCGTCGGTGAGCCGATCCACCTGTGCCATGGCTTCTTCGGCCTCGTGCACCACCGCCGGGTCGGCGTGCGCGGACAGCTCGTCCAGGCGCAGGCGCACGGCGGTGAGCCGGCTGCGCAGCTGATGCGAAACATCGGCCACCAGGGCGTGCTCGCGCTGCAGCCGGCCCGCGATCTCCACCGTGGCCGAATCCAGGACGTCGGACACCCGGTCCAATTCGGTGATGCCGTGGCGGCGCGGATCAGCGCGGAAGTCGCCCATGGCCAGCCGCGCCGCACGGGCCGCCACGTCCCGCAGCGGGTCGGCGACCCGGCGCGCGGTCACCACCGCCACCGCGATGCCCGCGCCCAGCGAGATGAGCACCAGGCCCAGCACCGCGCCGAGCGCCTGCCGCTGCATGGAATGCATTGGGGCCGAGGGTACTTCCAGCCGCAGCGAGCCGTCGATACCCATGGACCAGGACTCCGACAGCGGATCGCGCACCGTGTCCGCGCCGATGTCGACCCGCTTGTTGGGCTCGGTGGGCGTCGGATAGATGATGGTCAGCTTGCCGTTCGCGGGGATCAGCAGCCGCACCGCCTTGGTGTCCAGCTCGCCGTACACCACGCCGTCGCGCTCCTGCCGCGTCACCTCCTCGGAGATGCCGTTGAGGCGGTTGCGCAGTTCATTGCGGTTGATGTCCTCGACCCACTGCCAGGCCGTGAACGCCAGCGGCACACCGAGAACCAGGGTGGTGAGGGTCAAGGCGGCCACCATGGACAGCAGGATCCTGCGTCTCATCGTCGAGATGCCTCGATTCGCCGGGTCTTCGGGGTTCGGACGCGCGCGGAACGGCACAACAATAGGATTTCGAACTGAGCGGCTAATCGGTATTGAACCGGAAGCCTACGCCGCGGACGGTCACGATACGCCGCTCGGCCACCGGCCCCTCGTCGCCGATCTTGCGGCGCAGCCACGACATGTGCATGTCCAGGGTCTTGGAGCCGCGCAGATCGGCGTCACCCCACACCTCGCGCAGGATCATCTCGCGCGAGACCACCTGACCGGCGCGATCGATGAGCACCTTCAGCAGCTCGTACTCCTTGTTCGCCAGGTTCACCTCGATGCCGTTCACCAGCACCCGCCGCGCGGCCGGCTCCAGCCGGATGCCACCCACCTCCACGGCCTCGTCCCCGATTCCGCTGCGGCGCAACAGTGCCCGCACCCGGGCCAGCAGCTCGGCCAGCCGGAACGGCTTGCCCACATAGTCGTCCGCACCGGCGTCCAGGCCGACCACGAAGTCCACCTCGTCGGTGCGCGCGGTGAGCATGAGCACGGCCAGCTCGGCGCCGCGCGCCCGCACCTGACGGCACACCTCCAGCCCGTCCATGCCGGGCAGGCCGAGGTCCAGGATCAGCAGATCGTGACCACCCTCGAGGGCCCGCTCGAGCACGGCGGGACCATAGCTCTCCACGGTCACCGAATAGCCTTCACGGCCCAGCGCCCGCGACAGCGGGGCGGCGATGGCCTCGTCGTCTTCGGCCAGCAGTACAGCGGTCACGGCACCAGACTACGGGTACGCCCCGGTCGATCCGTAGAAGCCGCCACCGTTCGGATTGTTCTGCACCACATCGAAGACCTGGTGGTAGAGCATCGCGTGCACCCGCTGCACATGCGGAATGTCGTCGTACTCCAGCGGATCCTCCGACGACGAGCCGATGATCAGCGTGCCGGTGCCCAGCATGCGATCGAACAACCCATGGCGGAACTGCACATTCGAGATCCGGTTCATCGGAATGTCGATGCCGGTGTGGGTGAGCACGCCCTGCCGGATCAGCACCCGCCGATCGGTCACGATGAAATGCGTCGACTTCCACCGGATCAGCGGAGCGACGCTGCGCCACAGCACGATCCCCAGCCACAGCGCCAGAATGCCGAGCAGTAAACCGGTCTGGAGGGTGCCGCCGGCATTGCGCGCCGTCACCCCCGCGGCAAATCCAGCCAATGCGGTGATCAGGATGAAAGTCACAGCGGGCCAGAACAACATCTTCCAATGCGGATGGCGGTGTAGCAGCAGCACCTCTTCGGGCGCCAATGCCTCCTCCGGATAACCCATGCCGAAACCCTATCGCGGCCAGATGTCGGAATACCGCACGGCGACCTGGGGGCCGGGGCACAACCGTGCGTTACAGCAATTTCGCCACCATGGGCGGCGAGGACTGGGATCCCTCGCAGTCTCGGCTGACCGAGGTCGCGATGACCACCAATCTGCTCACCGAGGACAACCTGCCCTCCTACCACCGCGAGATCGCCGAGAACTTCCCCCAGGACGGTGCCTGGGGCATCTGGGTGGGCCGCTGGACCGCCCGGGAGAACCGGCACGGCATCCGTCATGCGGGACTACCTGGTGGTCGCCCGCAGCGTGGATCCGGTGGCGCTGGAACAGGCCCATGATCCACATGACCGGGTCATGATGACCAAGCATGGCATCCACGACCTGCACCGGCACCTGGAGGAAGTCGTCGGTGCGGTGCTGAAGAATTGGACTATCTTCGAGCGCAACGACTTCGGGCCGTGCAGCGAGAAAGCGCGCGAGGAACTGGCCGCCTATATGGACAGACTTGGCCAGGACGTCGTCGAGTTCGAGGAACAGCGCCACCGCGTGGCCGCCCGGGAAGCCGCCCGCGGCGAATTGCAAACGGTCTGACACCAGCGGTGCGTTGGGTGCGATTGAAATAAATTCGGTTCGCTAAGGTGTCCCCCAGTGTGACGAGAGGAAATCCGTTGGGGGATGGCTACCTGGGCCGATACCGCCTCGACGAACTGCTCGGCAGCGGCGGGTCGGCGGAAGTATGGCGTGCGCACGACACCGTGGCGGACCGCACCGTCGCGCTCAAAATGCTGGCACCCGTACTGACCGCCGATCCCGAATACCGGCAGCGCTTCGAACGGGAGGCCCGGGCCGCCGCACTGCTGCACGGACCGCACGTGGTGCCCGTGCACAGCTACGGCGAGCTCGAGGGCCGGCTGTACATCGATTCGGAATTCGTGGACGGCCTCGATATCGAGGCCCTGCTCGAATGGGAGGGTCCGATGGCCGCGGACGCGGCCGTCGACCTCATCTCCCAGGTCGCCTCCGCGCTCGACGACGCGCACGCCGCCGGGCTGATCCACCGGGACGTCAAACCCCAGAACATCATCGTCGGCCCCGACGACGTCGCCTACCTCATCGACTTCGGCACCGCCCTGCAGGACGGCCAGAGCGCCATCACCCAGACCGGCATGCTGATCGGCACCCCCGCTTACATGGCTCCGGAACGATTCGCGGGCGCCGCCTCACCGAGCTCCGACATCTACTCCCTGGGCTGCGTCCTCTACGAATGTCTCACCGGGCAGCGGCCCTTCCGGGTGCGTAATCCGGCGCAGCTCATGCGCGCCCACCTCGACCTCGCGCCCAAGCCTCCGTCCACGATCGACACGAGCGTTCCGGCCGCCCTCGACGCCGTCGTCCTGCGTGCCCTGGCCAAGCAACCCTGCGAACGGTATTCCACCGCAGGCGAATTCGCGGCCGCCGCCAAGGCCGCCCTCACCGCGCCCGCCGTCCCGGCCGAGCCCGGCCTCGAGGCGCAGGTGACCGTGGCCATCCCGAACCCGGCCGGCACCGACGCGCCCCCCACCGCCATCCCGCGCCCTGCGCCCGCCGTGGCAATCCCGGCCGGAATGGATGTGTGTACGGTCGCGCTGTCCGAGGAAACCGATCTGGGCCTGCCCTCTCGCCGCTGGCCCCGGCGGCGACTGCTCACCACCACCGGCTTCGCGGTCGCCACCATCGCCATCGCGATCGGCGCCGCCTTGTTCACGGGCCCGGCCACCGAACCACAGCCCGACCAACGCGCCCGGACCACGCCCGTCCCGACCACGAAAGTTCCTGTCCAGGCGGCGATTCCACCGACCACCGAGCCGACGACCGAGCCGCCCGAGGATCCCGCGGCCGAATCCGTCACACCGACGCCGGACGACACGCTGGCCCCCGCCGCGCCGCCGACCATCGACGACCCGGCCGGCCCGCGGCTACCCGGACTCGAAATCCCCGGTCCCGATTTCCCCGGCCCGATCTTCACCCTTCCCGGCTTCCCCGGGCCCGCCGGCGGCAACCGGTCCAATAGCGGCAACCACCACGGCGGCCGCCCATATGGACAGAACAGCCAATAGTCCTCGCACCGAACCTGTTCGAGAACCGGCGCGAATCAGGTTGCGGGAAACGCGTTTCCGTCAGTACTCGGCGCGCAGGTGGGTGACATCGCCCGCCGAGACGGCGCTATCACCGATCAGCAGCCTGCCGTATTCGTCGATGCCCGTGGCAATTCCGGTGAGAACCTCCCCGCCGGGCAGCTCCGCGCGCACCTGCGCGCCGAGGGTGGCACACCGGTCGCGATAGGCCGCGGACAGCTCGGTGATATCCCAGCCGGACGCCTCCCAGGCGGTGAAGCGGCGGGCGAACTCCCGCAGCATCGCCTGCACCAGCACCGTGCGATCGAGCTCGGGAACACCGGCCAGCAGCAGTGACGTGGCGTGCGGAACAGGCAGTTCGGCCTCGGTGACGGACACGTTCAGCCCGACCCCGACCACCACCGCCGGGTCCGCACCCGCGGCGGCGATCTCGGCCAGGATCCCGGCCAGCTTGCGGCCGTCCACCAGCACGTCATTGGGCCACTTGAGCACGGCCTTCACCCCCGCCACGGCGCGCACCGCATCCACCACGGCCACGCCGGTGAGCAGCGGCAGCCAGCCCAGCACTGCGGGATCGATCCCGCGCACCCGCACCAGCAGCGACATGGCGATCTGCGCCCGCGCAGGGCTCACCCACCGCCGGTCGTGGCGGCCGCGGCCGTGCTCCTGCGACTCGGCGATCAGCACCAGCCGATCGGCACTCGAATCCGCGGCCCGCGCAACCAGATCCGCATTGGTCGACCCGGTCGACTCGACCACCTCGACGGCCGAGAAGAAACCCAGTTCGGGCACCTCGGCAACACTCCGGCTCAGCACGTCAACATCCAGCGGCGACCTGTCCATGCCCCGCACGCTACTCCCCACCCGCATCCACACGGCAACGAGAAGGGGCGGGTCCGGATCGGACCCGCCCCTGTCTCCCGACGCGCTACCGCACCGAGGACACGGCCTGCAACATGCGGGCAAGGGCATCGAACATGCCCGTGAGCACATGCTCGGAAATGTCCTCGCGCGCAGCCCCGGTCGGGTCGGACTCGACGTCGGCGGCCATGAGTACCGGGGTACCCGCGCCCGCCACCGGGGTACCCGGGACCGGCATCGCCCGGCCCGCGCACGCCATCTCCGCGTACTCGGGAGCGGCGGCGTCCCCCGTCGTTTCGCCGCCACCCCCGGTGCGGCCGTCGCCGGCCAGCGGGGCGGTGCGTCCGCCGCCGCTCGCACGGTCGTCGTCCGAGGTTTCGCTGAATTCCGGATCGGTCACTGCCGGCTCCGGGTCACGGATCCGCCACGCGGTGAACGATGCCGCCGCTGCCCGATCTGCGTGGTGTCCACTCCAGCTCCACATAACCGCCTCCCCAGGTCGTCGGTTTCGGATGCGACTCCAGAGTGACCCACGACCGGGGCCGGGCACGACCGATTTTTCGGGCGCGGACGACATTACGGCTGGTGAAGGCAAACTTTCACGGCAAAGATCGGTGTCCGGACCGGACCGCGCGACGGGTCCGGCGGTCCGGATTCAGGCGTCGACCGGCTCCAGGCCGAGAGCGCCGGCGGTGAATCGGCGTACGGTCACCAGGCCGTCCGCCAGCGCGGAGTCGTATCCCGCACGGGCCCAACCGGTCACGGTGGCGGTGCCGTCGGCATTGGGCCGCACACCGATCTCGGCGACCATCTCCGCGGTGGTGGGGATGCACACGGCCCACGAGAAGTGGGTCTCGTCGGCCCATTCGGCGCTGCGCCGGGCCACATAGTCGGCCTCGGTGATGCCGGCGTCGGCCAGGGCGGGCCGGTCGTCGATGCGCTCGTCCGCGCGCAGGGCGCGCAGATACCAACTGCCCGCATTGATCTCGATGGGCTCCATCAGTCCTCCGATCCCCGATCCAGTCGCCGCTGCCGCCGGCGATCCCGACGCTGCCCCGGATGGCCGCCGCCGTACAGCACCGCGCCCGCCAGCGGGATCAACAGGAACATCCACCACTGGTGGGTCACGAAGAACAGGATCAGCGCGATGATCGGGACGACCGGCATGACCCGATCGCGCCAGTGCGCACCGAACCGCGACTCCCGTTGCGCCGGAACACTCTTCTCCGCCACCGGCTCCGGCAGATCGGTGAACACCCGCTCGAGATCACCGCGCGTCAGGGCGGCGGCCACGACCCCGCTGCGCTCGTCGAACTCCGCCACGCTGAGCCGCCCCGCCGCGAAATGATCGGACAGCCGCTTCATCGCGTCCTCACGCTCGGCGGTGCCAATACGGATCTCGGGTGGTTCAGCCATGCCATGACATTAGCGCGAGTGGCCGCCCACCTGCAGGTGAGCGGCCACTCGGCGAATTGCGTTGCGTTACTTGATCTCGGCCAGGACGGTGCCCTGGGTGATGGCGGCGCCCGCCTCCACCGAGAGACCCGTGATGACACCGGCCTTGTGGGCGGTGACCGGGTTCTCCATCTTCATGGCCTCGAGCACGACCACCAGGTCGCCCGCCTCGACGGACTGGCCTTCTTCGACGGCGACCTTGACGACGGTGCCCTGCATCGGGGCGGTCACGGCGTCACCGGAGGCAGCACCGGCGCCGGCGCCACCGCGCTTGCGCGGCTTCGGCTTCTTGCGCACCGCACCCACGCCATTGCCGGAACCGGCCGTGCCGACCGAGAACTGACCCGGCAGCGACACCTCGAGGCGACGGCCGCCGACCTCGACGACCACCTTCTGGCGGGGCGCCTCGTCCTCGTCTTCGATGGGCTGGGCGCCGGCGTAGGGCTCGAGATGGTTGTCCCACTCGTTCTCGATCCACTTGGTGTAGACGTCGAACTTGGTGCCGTCACCGACGAACGCCGGGTTCTCGACAATGTGGCGGTGGAACGGGATGACCGTGGCCAGGCCCTCGATCCGGTACTCGTCGAGCGCGCGAGCGGCACGCTGCAGCGCCTGCTCACGGTTCTCGCCGGTGACGATCAGCTTGGCCAGCATGGAGTCGAACTGACCGCCGATGACCGAGCCCTCGACCACACCGGAATCGACACGCACACCGGGGCCTGCGGGCTCGGAGTACACGACGACCGGGCCGGGGGCGGGCAGGAAGCCGCGACCGGCGTCCTCACCGTTGATGCGGAACTCGAAGGAGTGGCCGCGCGGAGTCGGGTCTTCCTTGATCGACAGCTCGTGGCCCTCGGCGATGCGGAACTGCTGGCGCACCAGGTCGATTCCCGCGGTCTCCTCGGTGACCGGGTGCTCGACCTGCAGGCGGGTGTTCACCTCGAGGAACGAGACGGTCTCGCCCTGCACCAGGTACTCCACGGTGCCGGCGCCGTAGTAACCGGCCTCCTTGCAGATCCGCTTGGCGGACTCGTGGATCTTGGAGCGCACCTCGTCGGACAGGAACGGCGCGGGGGCCTCCTCGACGAGCTTCTGGAAGCGACGCTGCAGCGAGCAGTCACGGGTGCCGGCGACCACGACATTGCCGTGCTTGTCGGCGATGACCTGCGCCTCGACGTGACGAGCCTTGTCCAGGTACTGCTCCACGAAGCATTCGCCGCGACCGAAGGCGGCGATGGCCTCACGGGTGGCGGACTCGAACAGCTCGGGGATCTCCTCGATGGTGTGCGCGACCTTCATGCCGCGACCGCCACCACCGAAGGCGGCCTTGATGGCCACCGGAACGCCGAACTCCTTGGCGAACGCCACGACCTCGTCGGCGTTCTTGACCGGGTCCTTGGTGCCCGCGGCCATGGGCGCGTTGGCGCGCTCGGCGATGTGGCGGGCGGTGACCTTGTCACCCAGGTCGCGGATCGACTGCGGCGAGGGGCCGATCCAGATCAGCCCGGCGTCGATCACGGCCTGCGCGAAATCGGCGTTCTCGGAGAGGAAGCCGTAACCGGGGTGGATCGCGTCCGCGCCGGCCTTGGCGGCGGCGTCGAGGATCTTGTCGAACACCAGGTACGACTCGGCCGAGGTCTGGCCGCCCAGGGCGAACGCCTCGTCGGCGAGCTTGACGAACGGCGCATCGGCGTCCGGTTCGGCGTATACGGCCACACTGGCGATACCGGCGTCCTTGGCGGCCCGGATCACGCGCACGGCGATCTCGCCTCGGTTGGCTACGAGGACCTTTGTGATCTGCGCGTTGGCATGGTTGGGCACTGAGCCTCCTGTGCTCTGGATACTTTCGTCTGTCGGCAGTGTAGGCATCGTGCCAACAATCACCGAACCGAGGATAGGGCTACCGAAGAGTAGGCCCGAAGAGTGAGCAATGCGACTCTCCGAACGGCTTTTTTTAGAACCTGTTCTACCAGACCCTACCGAGACCTTCTCCTGTGCATACCCGGGGAGGGGCCTGGGCGTTACGAGCTTGCCACGACCGCGGGCGCCTCGCCGGGTTCTTCGCCGATCACAATCGGCGCGCCGACCGCATTGGCCCACTCGGTCCAGGAGCCGTCGTAGTTGCGCACACCGTGCACACCCAGCAGATACGTCAGCACGAACCAGGTCAGGGCGGACCGTTCGCCGACCCGCGAGTAGACCAGCGGCGCAACGCCGGCGACCACCGCGCCGTAGATGACATCGAGTTCGGCCCGCGGCCGGAACCGGGCGTCCGCGCCGACCGAGGAGGTCCACGGAATATTGACCGCGGTGGGGATATGGCCCGCGCGCAGCGCCTGCTCCTCGGGGCGATCGAGAACGACCAGCTCCCCGGTGTACTCGTCGAAGGCACGCGCATCGATGAGCGGACCGCCGAAGTGCGCGAGCACGTCCTGACGGAACGCGCGGGCGGACTTGTCGTCGCGATCGGCCACCGGATAGTCCCCCAGCCCGGCCGCGGGCACCTCGAAGGTGGTGTCGCGGGCCTCGGAGATCCAGGCGTCGCGGCCGCCGTCCAGCAGGCGCACGTCCTCATGTCCGAAGAGGGAGAACACCCACAGGGTGGCGGCCGCGGTGCCATTGGATTTGTCGCCGTAGACGACCACGGTGTCGTCGCGTTCGATGCCCTTGACCCGCATGAGGTTCGCGAAGGCCACGCCGTCGACGACATCGCGGGTGCGGGGATCGATCAGCTCGGTGCGCCAGTCGATCTTGATGGCGCCGGGGACATGCCCGACGTCGTATAGCAATATGTCCTCGTTGGACTCGATGATCCTGAGTCCCGGCGTGCCGATGTTTGCCGACAGCCACTCTGTGGTTACTAGTCGGTGAGGATGTGCGTAGGAGCCGAACGAGTGATGCGGATCCGGAGCGACGGGCACGTTGTGGTCCTTCACGCGTGGTGGGTTAGGTATTGGCGGTTCGAATCTCGACACCGATCGTAGGCACGTTGCGGTTGCGTAACTCGTTTCAGATCACGAATCGGATGATTGAGCGAATTAAGCGCAGCTTCATCCGATAAAGTCTCTCAAGAGGAGGGGTGAGCTATGTCCGATTCTTGGCCGCGACGGCGACTGCTTGCGATCCTACGTGGCGCCAGCGAGCCTCTCGACGCCCAGGAACTGGCGCGCGTCACCGGACAACATGTGACTACAGTGCGTTTTCATTTGGACGTCCTCACCCGGGAATCGCTGGTCCGCCAATTTCAGCAGCCGCCACGCGGCCGCGGTCGCCCGCGCATCGGCTATACCGCTGTACAGCGATCGGTGGGTTATCAGGAATTGGCACAGGTGCTGGCCGATCAGCTGGGCAGCGACCCGCGCCGCCGTTCCGAGGCCGCCATCGCGGCCGGGCGCGCCTGGGGCTCGAAACTGGAAACAGCGGACCAGCCCGTCGAATCACTCGAGGACGCCAAGGACCTCACCGTCACCCTGATGTCGGAGCTCGGCTTCGCCCCCGAACGCGACCACGCCAGCGAGACCGAAGAGTCGGCCCTGATCCGCATGACCGCCTGCCCGCTGCGCGAACTGGCCCGCACCCACTCCGAGGTGGTGTGCGGCGCGCATCTGGGACTCATGCGAGAAGTACTGGACCGCAACGGCGGTCGCGAGAGCGTGACCGTGCGCCTGCACCCGTTCGTGGAACCCGAACTGTGCGTCGCCCGTCTGGAACTACTACAGGGGCGCCCCGGCGAGGCCGGGCGCGAGGAGGGTGGGGCCGAGTCCGGCGAGCCTCGACTAGCGCCCTCGACCAGCCGTATCGCACCGCAATTGCGGACCGCCGCCGAACCGCAGCTACACGCGGCCACCGACCCACAGCTGCGCAATACCGACGCCTACTTCGGCCAGTAGCCGGCGCACGAGCGGCAGGCCGATACCGATCACACTCGACGGATCACCATCGATCTTGTCCACGAACCAGCCGCCCAGGCCGTCCAGGGTGAAGGATCCGGCCACCTGCAGCGGCTCCCCCGTCGCGATGTACGCGTCGAGTTCATCCGGTTCGGGCTTGGCGAAATGCACCGTGGTGGAACTGCAGTCGGCGGCCTCGGCGGTGACCTCACCGGCACACAGGCGCAGTACGCAATGCCCGGTGAGCAGATCGGCGCTCCGCCCGGCCATCTCGGCCCAGCGCACGCGGGCGACCTCGGGGGTCATGGGTTTGCCCTGGAGTACGCCGTCCACGAGCAGCATCGAATCGCAGCCCACCACAACGGAATCGGCGAAGGTGGGATCGGCCGCCAGCCGACCGGCGATCTCACGCGCCTTGGCGCGCGCCAGCTCGATGACGACACGATCGGGTGCGGTATCCGCGGGCAGCGCCGCGGCCACCGCGTCCTCGTCCACATGGGACACCCGGACGACCGGCTCGACGCCCGCATTGCGCAGGACGCCGAGCCGGGCCGGAGATTGAGACGCTAGTACGAAGACGGTCACAGGCCGTCAGCCGCGCAGATGCGACAGCGCCGGAAAAGCGTAGGGGGAGAAGGGCGAGGAGCCGCGGTGCGACAGGGTCGGCACACCCCAGTTGTCGGCCGGGCCGGTGTCGGCCGGTGCGGCCGCGGCGCTCGCGGACGCGGCGGCGAAGACGGCGAGCAGGGCGGCGAGCTCGAGGTCGGTCGGGTTGCCCTTCAGGACCCGGATGACCGGGTCGGTGCTCGACGGTGCGACCTCGGTGACGGCCGTGTCGACGGCGTCCGCCAGTTCATCGACGGTTGCTAGATCCAGTTCGGCGGCGCGCAGTACTTCTTCATCGGCCATGGTCGTCACAGCGCCAGTCCTCCTGTCCGTTCGCCGCAGGGTGTGCGGCGCGTTCGCGGCCCGTGATTGTCGGGGCCGCAAACAATATTCGATACAACCCTCGACGGCGAGGGCCATTCCTGAACATCTTCGCTCGGATGAGGCGATCGTGCGCGGTACGAGTCCTTTGTCCTATTCGACAGTGTGCGCCCCACACCGCGCGTATCGCATTATCAGAGCGGAATGTTGCCGTGCTTCTTCGGCGGCAGGGACACCATCTTGCGTTCCAGCAGCCGCAGCGCCGACACGATCTGGCCGCGGGTGTGCGAGGGCGGGATGACCGCGTCGACGTAGCCGCGCTCGGCCGCCACGTACGGGTTCACCAGAGTGTCCTCGTACTCGTTCTGCAGCTCCAGGCGCAGCGCGTCGACGTCGTTGCCCTCGGCGGCCGCGTTCTGCAGCTGCTTGCGGTAGACGAAACCGACGGCGCCCGAGGCGCCCATGACGGCGATCTGCGCGGTCGGCCACGCCAGGTTCACGTCGGCGCCCATGTGCTTGGAACCCATGACGTCGTATGCGCCGCCGTAGGCCTTGCGGGTGATGATTGTGATCTTGCCCACAGTGGCCTCGCCGTAGGCGTACAGCAGCTTGGCACCGCGCCGGATGATGCCGTTGTACTCCTGGCCGGTGCCGGGCAGGAAGCCGGGCACGTCGACCAGGGTGATGATCGGGACGTTGAAGGCGTCGCAGGTGCGCACGAAGCGCGCGGCCTTCTCCGAGGCGTCGATGTCGAGGCAGCCCGCGAACTGGGAGGGCTGGTTGGCGACGAAACCGACACTGCGGCCGTCGATCCGGGCGAAGCCGACGATCACGTTCATCGCGCGCTCGGCCTGGACCTCGAGGAACTCCTCGTCGTCCACCAGGCGCTTGATGACCTCGTGCATGTCGTAGGGCTGGTTCGGCGAGTCCGGGACGATGGTGTCCAGCTCGAGGTCGGCCTCGGTGAGGTTCTCCTCGATGGCGCCCGCGGCGGCGGTGGCCGGGAAGCGCGGGGCCTCGGCGCGGTTGTTGCTGGGCAGGTAGCCCAGCAGATCGCGGACGTAGTCCAGGGCGTCCTGCTCGCCGGAGGCGACGTAGTGCGCCACACCGGACTTCACCATGTGGGTGTGGGCGCCGCCCAGCTCCTCCATGGTGACCTCTTCACCGGTGACGGTCTTGATGACGTCGGGACCGGTGACGAACATCTGAGAGGTCTGGTCGACCATGACCACGAAGTCGGTCAGCGCGGGCGAGTAGACGTGACCGCCGGCGGCCGGGCCCATGATCAGCGAGATCTGCGGGATGACACCCGAGGCCTGGATGTTGCGGTGGAAGATCTCGCCGTAGAGGCCCAGGGAGACAACGCCTTCCTGGATGCGCGCGCCGGCGCCCTCGTTGATGCCGATCAGCGGGCGGCCGGTCCTGAGCGCCAGGTCCATGACCTTGACGATCTTCTCGCCGTAGACCTCACCGAGGGAACCACCGAAGACGGTGACGTCCTGGGAGAAGATGCAGACGTCGCGGCCGTCGATGGTGCCGTAGCCGGTGACCACGCCGTCGCCCAGCGGACGCTGGTTCTCCAGTCCGAAGTTCACGCTGCGGTGGCGGGCCAGGGCATCGAGTTCGACGAACGAGCCTTCGTCCAGCAGGGCGAGGATGCGCTCGCGCGCGGTCATCTTGCCCTTGGCGTGGACCTTGTCGACCGCGGCCTCACCCATCGGGTGTTTGGCCTCTTCCAGCCGATTGCGCAGGTCAGCCAGCTTGCCGGCGGTGGTGTGGATATCAGGGGCGCCCGCCGACCCCGGCGAAGGCTGCTGCTGGACACTCGTCATGACGGGGAGTGTAACCAGTACCAGACCCCCTTCGTAATCCAGACAGGGCTACTCGCGAGTACGGTTATTGACTACCCGCCAGTAGAAAGCCGCAGGTAGAGGGCTCGATTCGGGCGCGGCACCGGCGGGACTCGAACGCTGTTCAATAGTAGATTCTCCCAGTCATCCCCGCCCGGTTTTGGCCGGGTCCACACACCGCGGGCCGGCCGGATTCCGGCCCGCGCGCGCCTCGGAAAGCCGAGGGGCTCAACGCATGACGCCGGTATGGCCGGTCGAGTATCTGCCCGGCTGGGGCCAGATGGTGAGACCGTGCGCGCCGCGGCCGACGGGGATGCGCGCGAGCAGTTTCCACTCGACGATGTCGATGGCGTAGACCTCGCTGTTGTTGCGGCCGGAGACCCAGAAGACGCGGCCGTCGGCGGAGAGATTTCCCATATCCGGACTGCCGCCGCCGGGGATCCGCCACTTGCTCGCCAGCTGCCCGGTCGCGAAGTCCAGGACCGAGATGCTGCCCTCCTTGCGGTTGGTGATGAGCATCTGTTTGGAGTCGCGGGTGACGTAGAGACCGTGGGCGCCCGCGCCGGTTGCGATGAAGCCGGTGTTGTCGAAGGTCTTGGCGTCGAAGACGTAGATGCCGTCGGCCATCATGTCGGCCACGCAGAAGGTGCGGCCGTCGGGTGCGAGCTTGACGTCCTGCGGCATGCCGGAGCGGCCGCCGGGCAGGTCGATCATGCGCAGCAGGCGCAGGCCCGCGATGTCGACCACGGCCAGGCGCCCGCTGAATTCGCAGCTGACCAGGGCGGTGCGGCCGTCGGCGGTGAAGTCCATGTGGTTGACGCCCGCGCAGTCGGGGACCGCGATGTCGTGCAGCTTCGCCCAGCTGTGCGGGTCGTAGAAGTCCAGGGAGCGGTCGGCCTCGGCGACGACGAGGGCGTACTTGCCGTCCGGGGTGAAGTACATGTTGTACGGATCGCGGACCGGGATGGGGTCGCCCGCCTTCCCGGTGCGGGGGTCGATGGGCAGCAGGCTGCCGCTGCCGATCGGGAGATCGTTGTTGGCGTAGAGCATCTGCATGTCGTAGGCGGGGACGACGTGCTGGGGTTCGCGGCCACCGGACGGAAAGGTGTCGATGACCTGGAAGCTGTCCGGATCGATGACGGTGATGGTGTCGGATTCGCTGTTGGGGACGTAGACGCGGGTGGGCTGGTCGGCCACGGCGGGACTGAGTTCGCGAGTGGCCGCGTAGACGTCGGTGGGCGAGAGCGGCGGCGGCATGCCGGGCAACAGGTCCGGCGCCGCCGCCGTACCGGGCGGGGTGGCCGGGGGTGCGGAAGGGCGCGGCGCGGTGCCAGACCAACCGTTCGAGCAACCAGCCAGCATTACGGCGGAGATGATCAGACCCAGACGTGCACGGCGCGCGATCACAGGGTGCACCGTGCCAGGGTGGCATTGCGGTGAGCTGACATATCATCGAATGGTAGGCGGCGACATGGGGGTTCGCGGCGCAATCACGGGGTGTCGCACCGCGCCACGCTGTTCGGGCAAAAGCGACTATTCAGCAAACGCGGGCAACTCGGACCCGACCGGTCGGGTTGCGGCTCAACCCAATACGCGATCGAGCGCGTCCACGGCCTCGTCCAGCTCCGCCTCGGTTACCGTCAGCGGCGGCCGGAAACGAATACCGCGCTCGCCGGTACCCAGAATCAGGACGTGCTCCTGCTCGCGCAGCCGGTCCACCACCTCGTTGCGCAGCTCCGGAGTCGCCAGGGTGATGGCGCACATCAGGCCGCGGCCGCGTGGATCGGTGACTTCCGCATGGGCGGTGGGCAATTCGGTCAGCCGGGCGAGCAGGTACGGGCCCAGCTCCCGGGAACGGCCCACCAGATCCTCGTGCTCCATCACCTCGAAAACCCGCCGGGCCCGGACCATGTCGACCAGATTGCCGCCCCAGGTGGAGTTCAGGCGCGAGCTGACGTGGAAGACATTGTCGGGCACCTCGTCCACCCGGCCGCCCGCCATGATGCCGCAGACCTGAGTCTTCTTGCCGAAGGCCACGACATCCGGTTCGAGGCCGAACTGCTGATAGGCCCACATGCTGCCGGTCATGCCGACGCCGGTCTGCACCTCGTCGAGAATGAACAGCGCGTCGTGCTCGTGGCACAGCTGCTGCATCGCACGCAGGAACTCCGGGCGCAGATGCCGGTCGCCGCCCTCCCCCTGAATCGGCTCGGCAATGAAACATGCTATGTCGTACGGGTTTTCGGCGAAGGCACGACGCGCCTGGTCGAGCGCGTGCCGTTCGGCGGCCTCGATGTCGGGATGATCGGGTCCGACATACGGGGTGTCGATGCGGGGCCAGTCGAACTTGGGGAAACGCGCGGTCTTGACCGGATCGGTGTTGGTCAGCGAGAGCGTGTAACCGGTGCGGCCGTGGAACGCCCCGGTCAGGTGCAGCACCTTGGTGCCGAGTTCGCCTGGGCGCCCGTGTATTTCGTTGTGCCGGGACTTCCAGTCGAAGGCGGTCTTGAGGGCGTTCTCGACGGCGAGGCCGCCGCCGTCGATGAAGAACAGGTGCGGCAGCCGCGGATCACCGAGCACGCGCACGAAAGTGTCCACGAAGCGCGCCATTTCGACGGTGTAGACGTCGGAGTTGCTGGGCTTGTTGAGCGCGGCCGCGCTGAGGCCGGCCAGAAAGGGCTTGTCATCCAGCAGGGCCGGATGGTTCATACCCAGCGTCGAGGACGCGAAGAAGCCGAACATGTCCAGGTACGCGGTGCCGTCGCGGGCGTCCACGAGTCGGCGGCCGCGGGACTTGCGCAGGTCCAGTACCAGGTCGAAGCCGTCGGCGAGAATGCTCCCGGCGAGGATCTCATGCACCCGGGCGGGGGTGACAAGGGTGGTTTCGGCGGCCGCCCCGAGCCGATCGAGTTCGAGGGTCACACCATCAAGCGTAAGTGAACTTTTACGGCAATGTCTGTAAGTTCCGGAATAATTACGCTCGTGACCGGCCCGAAACCTGAATGTCTGCGGCCGCCGCGACCCTACTTGTCATAGAATGTCTGCAAAATGATGGTGCTTCTCGTCCGGACGTTGGCCGTCGCTCGGATCTCCTGCAGCAGCTGCTCCAAGTGCCTGGGCGAGGCCACCCGCACCATCAGCATGTAGCTCTCATCGCCGGCGACCGAGTGACACGCTTCGATACCCGGAATGTGCTGAAGCAGTGCGGGTGCGTCATCAGGTTGAGACGGGTCGAGAGGAGTGATCGCGACGAAAGCCGACAACATCTGGCCCAGCGCCTCGGGGTCGACATTCGCCGTGTAGCCGCGAATCACGCCCCGCGCCTCGAGCCGCCGCACCCGCGACTGCACCGCGGATACCGAAAGGTTGGCCTTCTCTGCCAGATTGGACAGGGTGGCGCGACCATCGGCAATCAACTCACGGACCAGCAGTCGATCGATGTCGTCGAGTACAAGTTTCGCCGGTGTATCCGCCATCAGCGAAGGCTAACGCAGCGAACCGAACTCGGTGCCGGAACCCAACCTGGAGCATGTAATGAGTCACGCACTGTCAGACGGGGTGACCCGTGAGCTCCGTGAGCAGACGGAGAAGTTGCTGCAACGCCTCGGTGTCGAAACGCCCGAGCCGGGTGAACTCTCGGCCCGGACGCCGATCACCGGCGACGAGCTGATCACCCTGCGCGCGAGCGATTCCGACGCGGTCGATGCCGCCATCGCCCGCGCCGAGACCGCATTCCGGAGCTGGCGCACGGTACCGGCGCCGCAGCGGGCCGCGGTGGTGCGGCGGCTGGCGGCGCTGCTCACCGCGCACCGGGACGAGCTGGGCGAACTGGTCACCGTGGAGGCGGGCAAGATCGGCGCTGAGGCGCGCGGCGAGGTCCAGGAGATGATCGATATCTGCGAGTTCGCTATTGGGCTGTCGCGGCAGCTGTACGGGCGGACCATGCCGTCGGAGCGGCCCGGGCACCGGCTCATGGAGACGTGGCATCCGCTCGGGGTGGTCGGGGTCATCTCGGCGTTCAACTTCCCGGTCGCGGTGTGGGCCTGGAATACCGCGGTCGCGCTGGTGTGCGGGGACACCGTGGTGTGGAAGCCGTCGGAGGCGACGCCGCTGACCGCGCTGGCCTGTCACACCCTGCTGCGCCGGGCGGCGCGGGAGGTGGGCGCGGATCCCGAAGTGCACCAGCTGATCCAGGGCCCGGCGGCGATCGGCGAGCAGCTCGTGGACGATCCGCGGGTGGCGCTGGTGAGCGCGACGGGGTCGGTGCGGATGGGGCAGCAGGTCGCGCCGCGGGTGGCGGCGCGGTTCGGTCGCTGTCTGCTGGAGCTGGGCGGCAACAACGCGGCGATCGTCACGCCCTCGGCGGATCTCGACCTGGCCACGCGGGGAATCGTTTTCGCGGCGGCGGGCACCGCGGGCCAGCGGTGCACGACGCTGCGGCGGCTGATCGTGCACGCGGATGTGGCCGGGCCGCTGCTGGATCGGATTTCGGCGGCGTATCGCCAACTGCGCGTGGGTAACCCGCTCGAGGAGGGCGTTCTCGTCGGGCCGCTCATCACCGAGCGGGCCTACGACGCAATGCGGGCGGCGCTGGAACGCGCGCTGGCCGACGGCGGTGAATTGATCTGCGGTGGTGAGCGTATCGAGGGGCCGGGCGAGAACGCCTGCTACGTCAGGCCGGCCCTGGTGCGCATGCCCGCGCAGACCGAGGTGGTCCGGGAGGAGACCTTCGCGCCGATCCTGTACGTGCTCACCTACCATCGCCTGGATACCGCCATCGAGCTGCACAACGGCGTGCCGCAGGGACTTTCGTCGTCGATCTTCACCCGGGACCAGCGCGAGGCGGAACGGTTCCTGGCCGCCGACGGGTCGGACTGCGGTATCGCCAATGTCAATATCGGCACCTCGGGGGCCGAGATCGGCGGCGCGTTCGGCGGCGAGAAGCAGACGGGCGGTGGCCGGGAGTCCGGGTCCGACTCCTGGAAGGCGTACATGCGCCGGGCCACCAACACCGTCAACTACTCTGCCGAATTGCCGCTGGCGCAGGGCATTCGGTTCGAGTGACCATCGACTACTCGTCGGTGGCGATGGCGCGCACCTGTTCCTCGTATCGGGCGCGCACCCGCTCATCGGCCGGGTGCAGCGCCCGGTCGCCGTTGAAGAGCCTGCGCACCAGGCGGACCGCGGGCTCGGGCGCGGCGGCCAGCGCGACGTCGATGGGGCCCAGGTAGTTCGGGACGGCGACCTCGGCGCGACGGGTGCGCACGGTGCCGAGCACGGCCTCGGCCACGTCCTCCGGGTCGACGGTCGGCATGCCCCCGCCCAGCGCCAGGCCCGAGGACAGGCGGGTGCGCACGGCGGAAGGCATGACGCAGCTGACGCTGATGCCGTGCGGCGCGAACTCCAGACGCGTGGCGGCCGACAGGCCCACGGCCGCGAACTTGCTGGCGTTGTAGACGGCCAGGCCCGGAATCGGGATCTTGCCGGCCAGCGAGGCGACGTTCACCACGTGGCCGCGGCCGCGCTCGATCATGCCGGGGACGACGGCGCGCATGCCGTGGATGAGGCCCCAGACATTGACGTCCATGGTGGTGTGACCCACCGCGTCCGGTTCGTCGAGGAAGGCGCCCGCAGGCATCACGCCCGCATTGTTGACCAGGATGTCGACCGGACCGAAGTCGGCGACGATCTTGTCCCACCGGGTCCGGTCGCGCACGTCGAGCTCGAACGCCGCGGCGTCCAGGACGGTCGCGGCCGCCTGCGCGGCGGCGGTGTCCACATCGGCGATGGCGACCCGCGCGCCCTTGCTCGCGAAGAGCTCGGCGGTGCACTGGCCGATGCCACGGCCCGCGCCCGTGATCAGGACCCGGGCGCCGGTCAATTCGATGGCGGGATAGCCGTTTCCGAAGATGCTCATCTGAACTCTCCCTGCTCGATCTGGCGGCGGGTACTGCCCAGGCTGTGTTCGAAGGTGTCGAGACGGCGGCGGCCGTCCATGAAGTTGGGCCCCATGACCGCGAGATCCCCGGCCGTGGCGTCGATGCGCAGCACCCGTACGCCACTGGCGCGCAGCAGGGCGATCTCGGCATCGAGCTTCTCGCTCATACGGTTTCGCAGCTGGCGCTCCAGGAAGTGGCCGGGGCCGGTGACCGGCAGGCGGCCGGTCGAGGCCATGGGGGCGATCACCACGACCTCGTCGAGGCCGGCCGGGACGAGTAGGTCGGCGGACGCGGTGGAGGCCGCGCCGCCGTCGATGAACCGGCGACCCGCGATCGGGACGGCCGGGAACCAGCCGGGCACCGCCCACGAAGCGCGCAGGGCCGCACCGAGATTCGCGGCCGGTGCGGACGGGGAGCCGAAGGCCACCCGCTCGCCGGAGGCATTGTCCATGGCCACCAGCCAGGTCGCCGGGTGCTGGACCCAGTCCCGGCCGGGGTTCAGGCGCTCGGCCAGTCGCTGGAGCCAGGCGGGGTCGCCGCCCCCCTGCGGCAGCAACCCACTGCCCGCGGTGAGCAGAGCGTGACCGTTTCCGGGACGGGCCAGCAGTTCCCGGACCGCACGGCCGGGCGCGCCCAGGCGCGGGCGCGGCAGCGGCGGGAATCGCCCTGGCTCCGAACGCATATGGGCGGACAGGATCGGGTTCGTCGAGGTCCCGCGCTGCATGGCGACCAGGTCGTCGACCCCGACGCCGCTGCCCAGCATGGTCAGCGCCTCCGCTCCCGCCGAGGTGCCGATCATGACGTCGGCGGTGCGCGGGTCCCAGTCGAGCACATCCTGCACCGCGACCAGCGCGGCGACGATCCAGGCCATGCCGACCGTGCCGCCGCACCCGATGGCCAGGCCACGTCGCTGTGACCCGTTCCTGTTACTCATGGTTTCGCAGACTAGCAGTTTTCACATACCGTCGGTATCCCAAATCCTGGAGTACATAGAATCGTGGCCATGGCACGACTGACCAGGACCGAGAGCCAGGCGCGCACCCGCGCGGACCTGCTCGCCACCGCGCGCGAGATGTTCCTGACGGACGGGTATGCCAAGACCAGCCTGGAACGGGTCGCCGAGGAGGCCGGGTACTCCAAGGGCGCGGTCTATTCGAACTTCCGGACCAAATCCGCGCTCTGCCTCGAGGTGCTGGCGCTCATTCACGAGACCAAGTTCACCGAGCTGAGCGACCTGCTCGCCGGCGAGGACGACCTGGAGGCGCGGATGGAACGCTTCCAGGGCTGGGCCGAGCGCACGCTCGGTGATGTCGGCTGGACCCTGCTGGAATTCGAGTTCGCCATCGTGGCCCGCGACGACCCGGATCTGCAGGCCGCGCTGGTCTCCAGCCTGAGCATGATGCGCGGCGCGGTCGCGGTTCAGCTGCAGGCGCTGGCCGACTCCATGCACCTGACTCTGCCCATGTCGGCCGAGGACGCCGCGACCACGCTGCTGAGTCTCGGTCTGGGCCTTGGCATTCAACGCGCCGTGGACCCCGGGATCTCGGCCCGCCTGATCACCGACGCCGTGCGGGCCATGCTGGCCGCCGCGCAGCGCATTCCGCAGAGCTAGTTGGTCACGAGCGGAAGTGGAGCGTCCATTCGCCCCGATAGTGCAGCCGGATGACGCTGACGGGCGGAACATCGATGCGCCAGAAGGACTTTGCCGGGGCGTCGAGGCTGACCAGCAGCGCGGCGCGAATAACCGCGGGGTGTGTGACGGCGACGGTGGGTTCGCCGTCGAGGGCGATATCGGCGAGCCATTCGCCGGTGCGCTCGATGACGTCGACCACCGCCTCGCCGCCGTGACCGCGGAAGCCCGGGTCGGTGAGCCAGAGATAGAGGTCTTCCTTGGGCACGGACATGAGTTCGCCGCCGCGCCAGGCCCCGGCGTCGAGATCGCGTAGTCGATCGTCCTCGTCGCCCGTGAGTCCCATGAGGGTGGCGGTTTCGATGGTGCGGCGCTCGGGGGCGGTGATCACCCGGGTGGCGTTCAGGCGGCCGCAGGCGGACACCGCGCGGCGGCCCGCCTCCGTCAGGGGTTCGTCGACCGGGAATCGTGCTCTGCGCATCGCCTCGGTCATACCGTGACTGACCAGGTCGAGTCGGAGCACCTTCTGCACGGTCCGAAGCCTACGCGTGGCATCGGAGGGCGCATCACGATTGCTCGCCCTTCGCTCCCGCAGCGGCCACGGGTGCCCCGACCTCGACCGGAATCGGACACGGTGGCCGGGTCTGTCGGTGCGCGGGTGCAGACTGGGGCAATGCATCGGTTCTCACCCGCTACCAGAGAGTGGTTCGACGGTGCGTTCCCCGCACCGACGGCCGCGCAACTGGGGGCGTGGGAGTCGATCGCGGCGGGGCAGCACACGCTGGTCATCGCGCCCACCGGGTCGGGCAAGACGCTGTCGGCGTTCCTGTGGGCCATCGACCAGCTGGCCACCCGGGAACCGGCCGTGGGGCCGCGCAAGACGTCGGTGCTCTATATCTCTCCGCTCAAGGCCCTGGCCGTGGATGTGGAACGGAATCTGCGGGCGCCGCTGGTCGGGATCACGCAGACGGCCAAGCGTTTGGGTGTGGCAGCACCGGAGATTCGCGTGGGGGTGCGCTCCGGTGACACCAGCGCCGCGGATCGGCGCACCATGCAGCGCACGCCGCCGGACATTCTGATCACCACGCCGGAATCGCTGTTCCTCATGCTGACCTCGGCGGCGCGGGAAACGCTGAGCGGGGTGCACACGGTGATCGTGGACGAGGTGCACGCCATCGCGGGCTCGAAACGCGGTGCGCACCTGGCGCTTTCACTGGCGCGACTGGACCTGCTCCGCTCCGCCGCCCCGGGCTTCGAATCGCCCGCCCAGCGGATCGGGCTGTCGGCGACGGTGCGGCCGGCGGAGGAGGTGGCGCGGTTCCTGGTCGGGAGCGCGCCCATCACCATTGTCGCGCCGCCCGCGCCCAAGACCTTCGACCTGTCGGTGCGAGTGCCGGTGCCCGACATGACCGAACCCGATGCGGGCGCGGAGGATTCGGATCAGCCAGGCTCGATCTGGCCGCACGTGGACGAGGCCATTGTGGATCTGGTGCTCGAGCACCGGTCGTCGATCGTGTTCGCGAATTCGCGGCGACTGTCGGAGCGGCTCACGGCGCGCCTGAACGAGGCGTACGCGGCGCGCATCGGCGAGGCGGTGGACACCGAGCACGCGCCGCCCGCGCAGCTGGGCGCCTCGACGGAGGTCATCCACGGCGCGTCGACGCTTTTGGCGCGCGCCCATCACGGGTCGGTGAGCAAGGAACAGCGGGCGCTCATCGAAGACGACCTCAAGAGTGGGCGGCTGCGCTGCGTGGTCGCCACCAGCAGCCTCGAACTCGGCATCGACATGGGTGCGGTCGAGTTGGTGGTGCAGGTGGAGGCGCCGCCGTCGGTGGCCTCCGGGTTGCAGCGGGTGGGCCGGGCCGGGCACCAGGTGGGTGAGATCTCGCGGGGCGTGATCTTCCCCAAGCACCGCACCGATGTCATCCACTGCGCGGTGGCGTCCCTGCGCATGACGGCCGGGCAGATCGAACAACTCCAGGTCCCCGCCCACCCGCTCGACATCCTCGCCCAGCAGACCGTGGCGGCCTGCGCCCTGGAGCCGATCGACGCCGACGCCTGGTTCGATACCGTCCGCGACACGGGAAGCTATGCGGCACTGCCCCGTTCGGCCTACGAGTCGGTCCTGGACCTGCTGGCGGGACGCTACCCCTCCGACGAGTTCGCCGAACTCCGGCCGCGCATCGTCTGGGATCGCGACGCGGGCACCCTCACCGGCCGCCCCGGCGCGCAACGGCTGGCGGTGACCTCGGGCGGGGCGATCCCGGACCGCGGCCTGTTCCCGGTCTTCATGGTCGGTGAAAAGGCTTCCCGCGTCGGCGAACTCGACGAGGAGATGGTCTACGAGTCGCGGGTGGGCGATGTCTTCGCCCTGGGTGCGACGAGCTGGCGGATCGAGGAGATCACCTTCGATCGAGTGCTCGTGACACCCGCCTTCGGGCTCCCCGGCCGGCTTCCCTTCTGGCACGGCGATTCACTGGGCCGCCCGGCCGAATTGGGTGCGGCGCTGGGCGAATTCGTGCGCCTCGCCGGTCAGGCCGTCGAACAGCACCGCGCGTCCGGCCGAGCCACGACCGAGCCCCCGGCGGCCGGACGGCAGGCGACCGGGAAATCCAAGGGGCGGGCCCCCGCCGAATTGGCACAGGCCCTGGCCGAATTCGCCGCGGGTCACGATCCCGAAGCCACCGCGGCGGACTCCCCGAAAGCCGCTGCTTCGAAAGCACGTGCCTCGAAGGCCGCCGGGCGCAAGTCCACGCCGGAATCCGAACTCGAGCGGGTCTCCCGCGCGGCGGGCCTGGACGAGAACGCGACCGGCAATCTGGTGGCGCTACTCGCCGAGCAGCGGGAGGCGACCGGGCAGCTGCCGACCGACAAGACACTGGTGGTGGAACGGTTCCGGGATGAGCTGGGCGACTGGCGGGTGGTGTTGCATTCGCCGTACGGGCTGCCTGTGCACGCGCCGTGGGCGCTGGCGGTCGCGGCCCGGCTGCGGGAGCGGTTCGGGGTGGATGCCGCGCCCACCCCGTCGGACGACGGGATCGTGGTGCGTCTGCCGGACACCACCGATGATCCGCCGGGGGCCGAGCTGTTCGTGTTCGAGACCGACGAGATCGACGATCTGGTGACCGAACAGGTCGGCGGCTCCGCGCTTTTCGCCTCGCGGTTCCGGGAGTGCGCCGCGCGGGCGCTGTTGCTGCCGCGGCGGGATCCGGGCAAACGCGCGCCGCTGTGGCAGCAGCGGCAGCGGGCGGCGCAGCTGCTGGACGTGGCGCGCAAGTTCCCCGAGTTCCCGATCCTGCTGGAGACCGTGCGGGAGTGCCTCCAGGACGTCTACGACCTGCCCTCGCTGCGGGACCTGCTGGGCCGGGTGGCACGGCGGCAGATCCGGCTGGTCGAGGTGGAGACGGCCGCGCCGTCGCCGTTCGCGAATTCCCTGCTGTTCGACTACATCGGGCAGTTCATGTACGAGGGCGACAGCCCGCTGGCCGAGCGGCGGGCGGCGGCGCTGTCGCTGGATTCCAGCCTGCTGGCGGAGCTGCTGGGCCGGGTCGAGCTGCGGGAGCTGCTGGATGCCGGGGTGCTGGAGCAGACCGAGCGGGAATTGCAGCGGCTCACGCCCGAGCGGCAGGCGCGGGATCTGGAGGGGTTGGCCGATCTGCTGCGGCTGCTGGGCCCGCTGACGGCCACGGAGGCGGCCGAACGGTGCGTGGCCGAGCCCCGGGAGTGGTTCGCGGAGCTGGTGAAATCGCGCCGGGCGCTGGAGGTTTCCTTCGCGGGTTCGCAATGGTGGGTGGCCATCGAGGACGCCTCGCGGCTGCGGGACGCCCTCGGCGTGCCGCTGCCCATCGGGGTCCCGGCGGCCTTCATCGAGCCGGTCACCGATCCGCTGGGCGATCTGATCGGCCGCTACGCGCGCACGCACGGACCGTTCACCCTGACGCAGGCGGCGCATCGTTTCGGGCTGGGTCCGGCAGTGGCGGCCACCGCGCTGCACCGCCTCGGGCTCGAGAAGCGGGTGGTGGAGGGCGAATTCACGCCCGGCGCGGCGGGCGCGGAGTGGTGTGACAGCGAGGTGCTGCGCCGCCTGCGCCGGCGCTCGCTGGCCGCCGCCCGCAAGGAGGTGGAACCGGTGGCGACCGCCGCGCTGGGCCGCTTCCTGCCGTCCTGGCAGCATGTCGGCTCCGGGGAGCTACGCGGCGTGGACGGTGTCGCTGCGGTAGTGGAACAGCTTGCGGGCGTGCCGATTCCGGCCTCGGCGTGGGAATCGCTGATCCTGCCGCAGCGGGTACGCGACTACTCCCCCGCCATGCTGGACGAGCTCATGGCCACCGGCGAGGTGATCTGGTCCGGGCACGGCTCGATCACCGCCAAGGACGGCTGGATCGCCCTGCACCCGGCCGAGCAGGCGGGACTGACGCTACCGCCGCCCGATGACATCGATCTCACCGAGCGACACATCGGGCTGCTGACGGCCCTGGGGGCCACCGTGATCGGCGGCACCGTCGATGCGGCCGCGCGGGTCACGGGGGCGGAGGGCGAGGAGCCGGTCGGCACCACACTGCCGAAGGGCGAATACCAGGTGGTCGCGGGCAGCACCGGAGGCGCGTACTTCTTCCGGCAGCTGGTGGACAGCGCCGGTTCCGACGACGAGGCCACCGTGACGGCCGCACTGTGGGATCTGGTGTGGGCCGGGCATATCGGCGGCGACACCTTCGCGCCCGTGCGCGCCCTACTGACCGGCACCACCCGCACCACCACCGCGCACCGGACGCCGCGCCGGGCCCCGCGCGGGCGAATGTACCTGCCGCGCACCGGAATGCCCGCCCGCACCGCCTCGCCACAGGTGTCGGGCCGCTGGTCGCTGCTGCCGGAACGAGTGGCCGACACCACGATTCGCGCCCACGCCACCGCCGACGTGCTGCTGGAGCGGTACGGCGTGCTGACCCGCGGCTCGGTGCAGAGCGAAGGCGTGCCGGGCGGGTTCGCGCTCATGTACCGGGTGCTCACCGAGTTCGAGGATCGCGGCCGCTGTCGCCGCGGATACTTCGTGGATTCGCTGGGCGGCGCACAGTTCTCGACCACCGACGTGGTGGACCGCCTGCGTTCCTTCGACACCGATCGCACTCGCGCGGCGGGCGACGGCTTCTCGCCCGAGCCGGTCGGCATCGCGGTCGCCCTGGCGGCCTGCGATCCGGCGAATCCGTACGGTGCGGCGCTGCCCTGGCCCAAGGCGGCGGCCGAGGGCGCGGGACACCGCCCCGGCCGCAAGGCGGGTGCGCTGGTGGTCCTGGTCGACGGCGAACTCGCGCTGTATCTGGAGCGCGGGGGGAAGACCCTGCTCACCTTCACCGAGGACCCGGCGGTGCGCACCGCGGCGGCCACCGCCCTGGCCGCCCTGGTCCACGACCGCCGGGTGGACTCCCTGGTCATCGACCGGGTGAACGGGGAATCGGTACACGGCAACACCTTCGCCGGCTTCCTCGCCGAGGCCGGCTTCGCGACGACCCCGAAGGGCTTCCGGCTACGGAGCCGCCCGTGAGCGCGCATGCCTGAGGGCGACGCGGTCTTTCTCACCGCCAACCGGCTCCGAAAGGCCTTGGCGGGCAAGGTGCTGACCCGCAGCGACTTCCGGGTGCCCAGATACGCGACCCTCGACCTGACGGGCCGGGAGATCGAGAGCGTCGGTACCTACGGCAAGCATCTCTTCGTCCGCACCCCGGACCTGAGCATCCACACCCATCTCGAGATGGAAGGCGAGTGGCGGGTCTATGCGCCCGGACAACGGTGGACCAGACCGGGATTCACCGCGCGCCTGGTCCTGGCCACCGCGGACGCCGAAGCCGTCGGCTTCTCCCTCGGCCTGGTCGAAGTCCTCCGCCGTCCCGACGAACACACCGCGATCGACCATCTCGGCCCCGATCTGCTGGACCCGGACTGGGATCCCGCGGAGGCGGTCCGCCGCCTGTCCGGCGACCCCGGCCGCCCCATCGGCCTGGCCCTGCTCGATCAGACCAACCTCGCTGGAATCGGCAATATCTACCGCAGCGAAGTCTGTTTCCTCCGCCGCGTCCATCCCGCCACCCCGGTCGGCGAGATCGACGACCTGCCTGCGTTGGTCGACCAGGCCCAGCGTGTCCTGGTCAAAGCCGCCCACGAACCACCTTGGCGCGCACAGGCATACGGCCGCCAGCACCGCCCCTGCCCCCGCTGCGGCACGGCCCTGGTCGTCCACCTGCTCAGCGACGACGCGAACGCCACCCGCGCCGAACGCGGCGTCTACTTCTGCCCGCGCTGCCAGCCGCCCCACCGCTGACCACAGTCGGCGGCAGGCCGTGGCCCGATATTTCACGCGACAGGCACAACTCGTCGATGTCGAAATGCGTTCCCGGGCCCGGTTCCCGGGCCCGGTTCCCGGGCCCGGTTTCCGGGCCCGGTTTCCGGGCCCGGGGTTGCGGGCATGAAAGTCGCAATCGTGGCGCGGCCGAGGAGGCCATGACCGGCCTGCTGCGCGAGTTCGGCTGGCGCGCCATCATCGACCTCGGCGATATCAGCACCGCGCGCGGCACCGTGCCACTGAGTGTCCGGCTCATGCGCGCACTGAGCATCACGAAGTTCAACTACAGGTTGGTGCGCTGAGCGTCCAGCACTTTCCGGCGTGCATCCGGGGCCTCCAGGCGCAGCGCGTCGGCGGAGGCGTCGTCGGGCTGGGTCTGGGATTCGACCTCGGCCCGGACCCGGGCAGTGTAGACCGCCACCTCCCGCTCGATATCGGCCTCCGACCAGCCCAGCACCGGGGCCACCAGCCGCGCCACCTCGTCGGCGGAATCGACACCGCGATGGGCGTATTCGATGGAGATGCGGGTGCGGCGGGCCATGATGTCGTCCAGGTGCAGGGCGGCCTCGGCGGCGGCCGCGTAGACGGCCTCCACCCGCAGGTAACCGGGTGAGTCCGTGATCGGTTGCAGCAGATCGGGTTTGCCGTCGGCGAGGCCGAGCACCTCGCCGATGAGGGAGCCGTAGCGGTTGAGCAGGTGCTGGATCCGGTACGGGTGGACGCCGTACTTCTCGGCCAGGTGCGGGGTCTGGTTCATCAGCGCGTGGTAGCCGTCCGCGCCCAGCAGCGGCACCTTCTCGGTGATGGTGGGCGGCACCCGCTGCGGAATATACTGTGCCGCTTCGTCGACCGCGTCGTAGGCCATGACCCGGTAGGTGGTGTACTTGCCGCCGGCAATGGCGACCAGGCCGGGGGCGATGCGGGCCACCGCGTGTTCCCGGGAGAGCTTGGAGGTCTGGTCGCTCTCCCCCGCCAGCAGCGGCCGCAGGCCCGCGTAGACGCCGGTGATATCGGCCTGGGTGAGCGGGGTGACCAGCACCTTGTTGACGTGTCCGAGCAGGTAGCCGATATCCGATTTGGTGGCGGCCGGGTGCGCGAGGTCGAGGTTCCAGTCGGTGTCGGTGGTGCCGATGATCCAGTGGTCGGTGTTCCAGGCGATGACGAAGAGCACGGACTTCTCGGTGCGCAGGATGAGCGAGGTATCGCTGGCGATGCGGTCGCGCGGCACCACGATGTGCACGCCCTTGGACGCGCGCACATGGAATCGGCCGCGTTGCTGGGCGAGCGCCTGGAGTTCGTCGGTCCACACACCGGTGGCATTGATGACGACATTGCCGCGCACCTCGGTGGTGCGGCCGTCCTCGGTGTCGCGCACCTTGATGCCGACCACCCGATCTGCCTCCTTGAGGAAGCCGACCACCTGCGTGGAGGTGCGGATGACCGCGCCGTAGTGGGCGGCGGTGCGGGCCACGGTCATGGTGTGGCGGGCGTCGTCGACGACGGTGTCGTAGTAGTTCACCCCGCCGGTGAGGGCGTCGCGCTTCAGGCCGGGGGCCTGCCGCAGCGCGGCGGAGCGGGTCAGATGGTGCTGTCCGGGAACGGATTTCGCGCCACCCATGGTGTCGTAGAGCACCAGGCCCGCGGTCACGTAGGGACGCTCCCAGCCGAGGTGCGTGAGCGGGTAGAGGAATTTCAGCGGCTTCACCAGGTGCGGCGCCAACGTGGACAACGCCAGCTCGCGCTCCTTGAGAGCCTCACGGACCAGCCCGAATTCCATCATCTCCAGGTAGCGCAGACCGCCGTGGAACATCTTGGAGGAGCGGCTGGAGGTACCGGAGGCCAGGTCACGGGCCTCGACCAGCGCAACCTCCAGGCCCCGGGTGGCGGCGTCCAGCGCGATCCCGGCGCCGACCACGCCGCCGCCGATGACGATGACATCGAAGGTGTCCTTGCCGAGCCGCCCCCAGGCAGCCTCGCGCTGCTCGGGGCCGAGGAACTGCGATCGCGGTTGATTCGTCATGCGAGACTCCTCCGGGCTAATTTTCAGCTACCCAGCGCTACCGTAGCCCACAGTAGTAGGTCCGGTCGGTTAGCCTCGATCAATGCGTCGCTATGTGGCCGCCATCGATCAGGGCACGACGTCGAGTCGGTGCATCGTCTTCGATCATCATGGCCGAATCGCCGGAGTCGCTCAGCGGGAACACGAACAGATCTTCCCGCGACCCGGATGGGTCGAACACGATCCCGAATCCATCTGGCGCAACACCGAATCGGTGATCGCCGAGGCATTGCAGAGCTGCGGCATCGGCCCCGCGGAGGTGGCGGCCGCCGGTGTCACCAATCAGCGTGAGACCACCGTGGTCTGGGACCGCGCCACCGGCAAGCCCATCCACAACGCCATCGTCTGGCAGGACACCCGCACCGCCGACCTCACCGCGGAACTCGCCGGTGACCAGGGCCCGAACCGCTACGCCGACCGCACCGGCCTGCCGCTGTCCACCTATTTCGCCGGGCCGAAACTACGCTGGATCCTCGACACCGTGCCGGGCGCGCGGCCGCGCGCCGAGTCCGGGGAACTGTGCTTCGGCACCATGGACAGCTGGATCCTGTGGAACCTGACCGGCCTGCACATCACCGATGTCACCAATGCCTCGCGCACCATGCTGATGGATCTGCGTACGCTGCAATGGGATCCGCAGATCTGCGCCGAGTTCGGCGTGCCCATGGCCGTGCTGCCCGAAATCCGCAGCAGCTCCGAGGTTTACGCGCCCATCACCACCGGCGCCCTGGCCGGCGTCCCGGTGGCCGGCATTCTCGGCGACCAGCAGGCCGCCACCTTCGGACAGGCCTGCCTGTCCCCCGGCGACACCAAGAACACCTACGGCACCGGCAATTTCATGCTCATGAACACCGGCACCACCCCGGTCTTCAGCGAGCACGGGCTGCTCACCACCGTCTGCTATCGGCTCGGCGATCAGCCCGCGGTCTACGCGCTGGAGGGCTCCATCGCGGTCACCGGCTCGCTGGTGCAGTGGCTGCGCGACAATCTGGGCATCATCTCCGCCGCCGAGGAGATCGAACCGCTGGCCCGCACGGTCGCCGACAATGGCGGCGCGTACGTGGTTCCCGCCTTCTCCGGTCTGTTCGCCCCGCGCTGGCGGCCCGATGCGCGCGGCGTGGTGGCTGGCCTGACGCGCTTCGTCACCAAGGGTCACCTGGCCCGAGCCGTGCTGGAGGCCACCGCTTTCCAGACCCGTGAGGTCATCGACGCCATGCGCGCCGACGCCGGCGCGCAGCGCCTGGATGTCGAGAAGGTCACCCTCAAGGTCGACGGCGGCATGGTGGTCAACGAACTGCTCATGCAGTTCCAGTCCGACATCCTCGACGCCACCGTGGTCCGGCCGGTCGTCACCGAGACCACCGCCCTGGGCGCCGCCTATGCGGCCGGTCTCGCGGTGGACTACTGGTCCTCCACCGACGACATCCGCGCCAACTGGGCCGAGGACAAACGCTGGACCCCGGCCATGCCGGCCGCCGACCGTGACCACCTCATGGGCGAGTGGAACAAGGCGGTGGAACGCACCTACAACTGGGTGTGAGACCCGGGCGCGGAAAAGCCCGGCGCGGTTGTCGCGCCGGGCTTTTCACTGTTCGGACCTACGCACGGGCATTCGGAGCTACGCGGACGCGTGCGCCTTGGCCAGCCGGTCGACGGCTTCCGCGAGAGTCGCCTCATCGGAGGTGGTGAAGCACAGCCGCATCGAGTGGGTGTAATCGGTGGAGACGGCGAAGGCATTGCCGGGGACGTAGGCGACGCCCGCATCGAGTGCCCGGGACAGCAGGGCGGTGGTATCGGTGCCGTCGGTGAAGTCGACCCACACGAACATGCCGCCCGCGGCGTCGGTGCTGGAGACGCGGTCGCCGAAGCGACCGCGCACGGCGTCGACCAGGGCCTTGGCTCGGGTGCCGTAGACCTCGCGGACCGAATCCACATGGGCGGCAAGCCATTCGGTGTCGGCGAGCAGGTCCGCGGTGATCTGCTGGGTCAGCGCCGAACCGCACAGGTCTGCACCCTGCTTGAGCAGCTCGACGGCGCGGCACACCGGGGCGGGGGCGATCATCCAGCCCGCGCGCAGGGTGGGGGCCAGGATCTTGGAGGCGCTGGAGAGGCGGATCACGTTGGGCGAGTAGGTTGCCACCGGCGCGGGCGAGGGCCGGTCGAACCAGAGCTCGCCGTACGGGTCGTCCTCGATGATCCAGAAGCCGTACCGCTCGGCCAGATCCGCGAGCTCACAGCGGCGCTCGGGGCTCAGCGTGACCCCGCCCGGATTGTGGAAGTTGCTGACCGTGTGGACCACGGCCGGGCGCTCCCCCGCCGCCAGCAGCTCACGCAGGGCGTCCACGCGCATGCCCTCGGAGTCCAGGGGCACGGCCACGATACGCGCCCCGGCGGCCCGGAAGACCTGCAGCGCACCGACATACGCGGGATCTTCCACCACGACCAGCGCGCCCGGATCCAGCAGCACCTCCGACAGCAGCGACAGTGCCTGCTGCGAGCCGTGGGTCACGAAGATCTCCTCGACCGGGACCGCGCGGCCCAGCCGGCCGGACTCGCGGGCGGCCAGCACCTCGCGCAGCGGGCCCCAGCCCGGGGACTCGGTGTACTGGAGCCTGGAGCGGTCGGACAGTGCCGCGTCGGCGGCTACCGCGATGCGGTCGCGGGGCATGAGTTCGGCGTCCGGCAAACCTCCGGCCAAGCTGATGATGTCCGCGCGCGAGGTGAGCTTGAGCAGGTCACGAATCGCCGAGCTCTGCAGGCCGTCGAGACGCCGCGCGAGGGGCGGGAAGGTCGCGGACATGAAAACACCTCCGAAGGCAATGCCGGGGTATGCGAAATTCCACCATGTCACACGGCTACCAGGATATGAAATCCCATTCCCAAATCATGGGACGATAGGTCCACTTCGGAGGCGGTGGACCGGCCCCGGCTTCCGCAAGACGCCCAGGTCCGGCTACTCGATCGACATGATCAGGTGTTTGCCGTCACGCACCGTGGTCATGATGTGCTCCGAGTAGACATCGGTGGTGCCGTCCGCGTGATGCTCGGTGATGTCCACGTCGTAGGACTCCGGGGCGACCTCGACGATCTTCAGGCAGTAGGTGGTGCCCGGTTTGAGTAAATCGATGCCCTTGTGCTGGATGACATCGGCCGGCTGGACCGTCGTCGCCTCGGGCACCACGAACGTGCGCGCCTTGGCGCCGTTGCGGTCCACGTAGAAGGCGTGCTCGAAGCCGAGGATCGCGTCGACGCTGCTGCCGGTGCCGCCCGCGCCGTTGCCGATGGTCAGCTTGCCGTCCTGCTTGGCCGGGCAGCTCAGTGCGGCGTCGGTCGCGGTGGGCGCGGTCCCTCCGGTGGTGGTGGCCCCGCCCGCCGCCGTGTCGTCCTTGCCGCGGGTGACCGCGAAGATCGCGGCGCCGGCCACCGCCAGCACCAGCACCGCCGCGCCCGCGATCAGGCCGATCCGGCGCCAGGGCGAGCCCTCGGACTCCGGCTTACGCTCCGGCACAGGGGTTTTCGGCGCCAGCGCCTTGGCGATCGGATCGTCTGCCCAGGACAGCGACTCCCCTTGGGCCGCAGCGGATTCCGGCGGCGGCACCGGCGGAAAGCCGCTGGGCGTGGAGCGCCACCAGGAATCCACGGGCCCGTCCGGCTCGACGGTCTCGTCGCCGCCCGCCGAATTTCGTTCGGCGGCCGCCGGATCAGCGCCGCGGGGCGTCGCCGCCGCGTCCGCGGCGGCCGATTGCGACCCGCCAGGCGGGATTCTCACGGTCTGTTCGACATCGGCCGTACTCGCGGGCGGCCCGGCGCCGTCCACGGCCGGATACTGGCCCGTGGACATGCCGGTGACGGGCGGGTACTGACCGGTGACCGGCTGCCATGTGTCGGGCGCGCGAAACTGCGGCGGCGCGCCCGCGGGCCGCCAGGCCAGATCGGGAATCTGCGGAGCGGGCGCGGGACTCCAGCCCGGGGCGTCGGCGGTGGGCGCGGGACCGAAGTCGTTCAGCGAGGGGCCGAAATCGTTGAGAGACGGCCCGAAGTCATTGAGCGAGGGCCCGAACCCGGAATCCGGCTGCCCGGCCGATTCCGGCTGCCCGCCCTCGGATACCTGGCGGTCGGCGGATTCGTCCTTGCCCGAAGCCATCAGCCGTCCTTTCGCCACAGACACGTGGGGCGGTCGCTCCCGACCGCCCCACGCGACAACACTGCTCCCGCCGGCACCGTATCCGGTCCCTGACGGACCTGTCAGTACTGAACCGAACCGCCCACCTGCGCGGTCACCCCGGCGACGTCGACCGATTGCGACGGCCGGTCGCCCTCGGGGAGCCTACCAATCTGGGCCGCGGCCTCCAGGATGGTAGCGCCGCCCGGAAGCAGGCGGACGAAGTTCTCGGCATCGGCCTTTGCCGCATTTGCCGCGGCCGTGTCCAGCACGAACTCCATCTTCTGGTCGTTGTCGGGACCATTGCCGGCGAACGCGGTCACCTTGATCTGGTTGACCGTGGTGAAGTCCAGCGACATGCCGGCCTCACCGATGCCGCCCGGCGTGGTGTAGCCGATGGTGCCGACGTAACCGTCCAGGTTGCTGAAGTGGTGGGTGTTGGCGGCCCAGCCCGGCAGCACCGCGCCGCCGTCGAGGTTGACGCCGAGCTCGGTGTGCGGGCCGGTCATCTCGACCACCGGCGCGGCCGGGGCGGTATCCACCGCGGGCGACTGCCAGTGCGGCTGCTGCTGCGGGGTGACGGTCGGCTGGCCGGTCATGGTGTCCACGGCCGGGTCCTGGTTCGGGGTGGTGACGGCCGGCTGCGCGTTCTGGTCGTTCGGCTTCACCGGCTGGGCGCCCTGCTGACCCGGCTGGGTCTGCTGGCCCGGCTGAGCGGGCAGGTTCGGCTGCGGGGTGGTCACCGCAGGCTGGGCCTGGGTCGACTGACCCGGCACCGGCAGCGGCGCCACGCGCGGCACGGTCACGCCCGGCTGCGAGGGCCGCACCGACTTGGGCTGCGCGGGCTGCGGGTCGGTGCCGGCGGGCTGCACGTTCGGATCGCTCTTGGGCGCGTTAGCGTCCGGCTTCGGGGTGGTGCCGTCCGGCTGGGTGGCGCCCTGCGGCTGGCCCGAATCCGGCTTGGCCGCACCGTTGTCCGGCGCCGGGGTGTTCGGCGTGGTCGGGGTGGTGACGCCCGGCTGGCTCTGCTGCGGCTTGGTGGTGCCCGGCTGCACGTTCTCCGGCTTGGGCGCGGGCACGACCTGTGCCTTCGTGTCCGGGGCCGGCGACTCGGTGGGCGGCTGGGTGCCGTCGGGCTGCTGCTGATCCGCCGGGACCGCACCCGGGTCGGCGGGGGCGGCATTGGCGGGCGCGGACAGCAGCGACACCACCGCGGCCGCACCGGCCAGCGTCAGGGAGGTGCTCGCCTTGATCCGACTCGGCTTGCGGTGCTTCACGTTTCGCTCAATTCCTTCGTCCCTCGGCGGCACGATCGCTCCGGGCATCGATGAGCCTCGCATCGGAGGGGAATTGAGAACCCCCCGTTACGTAACACTCGCGACCGCCCTGCCGATCGCTTCCGCCGCGAACTTAATCACAAGGGAGACAAGGCAGCAAGACGGGCCGGTAACAAAGGGGTCCGAAACATGTTGCGGCTAGTCCAGATCGTCGTGCCGCATGAGCTGACGCGCGGCCTCGGTGACCGATCCGGTGAGCGACGGATACACCGAAAACGTCTGCGCCAGATCGTTCACCGTGAGGTTGTTCTGCACGGCCAGCGCGATCGGCAGGATCAGCTCGGAGGCGATAGGGGCCACGACGACACCACCGATCACCACGCCGGTGGCGGGGCGGCAGAAGATCTTCACGAAACCCCGTCGCAGGCCCGACATCTTGGCGCGCGGGTTGGTGTTCAGGGGCAGCATGACCGTGCGGGCCGGGACCTCGCCATTGTCGATGGCGGTCTGCGAGACGCCCACGGTCGCGATCTCCGGGCGCGTGAACACCGCGGAGGCAACGGTCTTCAGGCGAATCGGCTGCACGCCCTCACCCAGCGCGTGGTACATCGCGATGCGGCCCTGCATGGCGGCCACCGAGGCCAGCGGCAGCAGGCCGGTGCAGTCGCCGGCCGCGTAGACGCCGGGCGCGGTGGTCCGCGAAACCCGATCCACCCGCAGGTATCCGCCCTTGTCCAGCTCGATCCCGAGCCGTTCCAGGCCCAGACCGTTGGTGTTCGGAATGGAACCGACGGTCATGAGCGCGTGGGTGCCGCTGATATTGCGGCCGTCGGACAGCTTCACCACGACACCCTCGGCGGTGCGCTCCACCGCGTCGGCGCGGGCGTGCTTGACCAGCTCCACGCCGCGCTCGGCCAGCGCATCCTCCAGCACCAGGGCGGCGTCGGCATCCTCGCCGGGCAGAACGCGGTCGCGACTCGAGACGAGTTTCACCTGCACGCCCATCTCGGTATAGGCGGAGACGAATTCGGCGCCGGTCACACCGGAACCGACGACCACCAGGGTCTCGGGCAGCTCCTTGAGGTCGTAGAGCTGACGCCAGTTCAGGATTCGCTCGCCGTCCGGTTCCGCGCCGGGCAGCACGCGCGGGCTGGCACCGGTGGCGATGAGCACCACCTCGGCCTCGATAACCCGCTCCTGGCCGTCGGCGAGGGTGGCCTTGACCAGGTGCGTAGCCAGACCCGGGGCCTGGTCGATGAGTTCGCCGTAACCGGACAGCACGGTCACGCCGGCGGTCTGCAGCTTGACGCGGATATCGGAGGACTGGGCCTGCGCGAGCGCCTTCACGCGGGAGTTCACCTCCGCCAGACGCACCTGCGCCTGCGAGGGATGCACGGTGATGCCCAGGTCACGGGCGCGGCGCAGATCGGTACGCACGCCGGTGGAGGCGATGAAGGTCTTGGACGGCACGCAATCCCACAGCACGCACGCACCGCCGATGCCGTCACTGTCGATCAGCGTGACCGGCGCCCCGTGCTGTGCCGCCACCAGCGCCGCTTCATATCCGGCGGGGCCGCCACCGATGATCGCAATGCGGGTCATTGTTCCTCCGCTTTCAGGTCGGCGCCCGGGATCTCCGGTGCCGGTCTCTAACGTTATCCCCGCAGCTACCTACAGCTTTAACCGCGTCTCCGGACAATTTTCGCACTGTGGCGCATTCCATTCGGGGAGGCGGCGTGTCATGACGGCCGGGCCCGCGAACTCGCTGTCACCCCAGGCAGAACCGGCATCGAGCGGGGCGGACGGGTCCTCCGGCGACTCCGCGGCAATCGATCGGGCCCCCGCGAACCGCCTTGTGATCGGGATCGGGGATGGTCTTCCGGATTTGTTCGATAGGCTTTCCTGGTGCCGATTTACGCCGCCTATGGGTCCAACATGGATCCCGAGCAGATGCTCAAGCGCTGTCCGCACTCCCCGGTGTACGGAACCGGCTGGCTGGAGGGGTGGCGACTCACCTTCGCCGGGGACGACATCGGCTGGGAGGGACCGCTGGCGACGGTGGTCGAAGAGGCCGGGCAACGGGTCTTCGTGGTGCTCTACGACGTTCCCGGCGAGGACGAGCTGAGTCTCGACCGCTGGGAGGGGTCGGACTTCGGCATCCACAAGAAGATCCGCCTGCGCGTCACCCCGAACGCGGGCACCGGCAGCGAGCCGGTGCTGGCCTGGCTCTACGTCCTGGACGCCTACGAGGGCGGGCTGCCCTCAGCGCGCTACCTGGGCGTTATCGCCGACGCCGCCGAGAAGGCCGGTGCGCCAAACGATTACACGCACGCGCTACGCACCCGCAACAGCAAGAACGTCGGCCCCGGCACCTTCGGGCCGTAGGACGCGCGGCGCATCGGACGCGGTACGGACGGACCAGCGGGGCCGGGGCCGGAAGATTCGGCGCGGCGCCGCTGTTACCGGAACCGGAAACGATCGTCGAACCGTCGAGAGAGAGCAGCCGATGCCCGCCACCCCTGTGCCCGCCCCGATCGCCGAATTCCTGTCCCGCCCCAACCCGGCGATCTTCGCCTCGAATCGCCCGGACGGCCAGCCGGTTTCGGTCGCCACCTGGTATCTGTACGAGAACGGCCGAATCCTGGTGAACCTGGCCGACTTCCGCAAGCGCCTGGACTACCTGCGCGAGGATCCCCGCATCAGCCTCACCGTTCTCGAGGGTGACAATTGGTACAGCCACGTCAGCATCCAGGGCCGCATCGTCTCCCTCGAGAACGACCCCGACTCCTCGGTCATCGACCGCATCGCCCAGCACTACATCGGCAGCGACTACGCAGTCCGCGACCAGAAGCGCGTCTCCGCCTGGATCGAGATCGACCGCTGGCACACCTGGGGCGACATCGCCAACAAGGTGAAGTAGTTCCCGCCGACAAGGCGAGGCAGTTCCCCGAAACGTGAAGCCGGGCCGCACTTTCCAGTGCGGCCCGGCTTCGTTGTCGCTGGGTCAGCGGGCGTTCAGCACGATGTTGGTGAAGACCCGGACACCGGCGGCGAGGGCGCGCTCGTCGAGGTCGAAGGTGGGCTGATGCAGGTCGAGTTGCTCGCCCTGACCGGACCAGACGCCGAGGCGGGCCATGGCGCCGGGGACCTCCTCCAGATACCAGGAGAAGTCCTCGCCGCCGCCGGACTGCGGGGTGTCGGCGAGGGCGTCGGGGTCGAGACCGCGGATAGCGTCCTCGAACATGCGCACGGCCTGCTCGTCATTGACCACCGGCGGCACGCCGCGCTTGTAGTTGAGCTGGTAGCGGACGCCGGTGGGAGCCAGCAGGCCCTCGACGATCTCGCGGACCATGGGCTCGAGCAGCGACCAGGTGGCGTGATCGCCGGTGCGGACGGTGCCGGTGAGCATGCCGGTCTGCGGAATCGCGTTGGGCGCCTTGCCCGCCGATACCGCGCCCCACACCATGACCGTGCTGGTGCGTGGGTCGATGCGGCGGGAGAGCAGGCCGGGCAGTCCGGTGATGACCGTGCCGATGGCATAGACCAGGTCGCTGGTCAGGTGCGGGCGGGAGGTGTGGCCGCCGGGCGAGTCCAGCACCAGCTCGACGGTGTCGGCGGCCGAGGTGATCGGGCCGACCCGGATACCGACCCGGCCCACCTCCAGCCGCGGGTCGCAGTGCAGCGCGAACATGCGCGAGACGTCCTCCATGGCGCCCGCGGCGACCATGTCGACGGCGCCGCCGGGCATGACCTCCTCGGCGTGCTGGAACACCAGCCGCACGCCGACCGGCAGGTCCTCGATCTCGGCCAGCGCCAGCGCGGTGCCGAGCAGAATCGTGGTGTGCGCGTCGTGCCCGCAGGCGTGCGAGACGCCCGGCACGGTGGAGGCGAACGGCAGCCCCGTGTACTCCTGCAACGGCAGCGCGTCCATGTCGGCGCGCAGGCCGATGCGCGGGCCGTCGGGGCCGATGTCACAGATCAGGCCGGTGCCGCTCGGTAGCTTGCGCGGCTCGAGCCCCGCCTTGACCAGCCATGACTCCACGAATTCGGTGGTGCCGAACTCGGTTCGGGACAGCTCCGGGTTGGCGTGGATATGGCGACGCCACGACGTGAGGTCGTCCATGTGCTCCGCGAGCCACGACTCCACTACCTCGTGCCCGGTCGCCGGTTCCATCGCGGCGCCGGCCGGCGTCTGCGTGTTGTTCACGCACGACGCCGCCAGTGGTCCGTTGACGCGCGCCGCGGACCGGCCGGTTGTGCTCACCGAATGTCCTCCTGTCGCTGAAACTGCCGTTGTATGACTCGTTCCGACAACCTGTCCCTGTGCAATTTGTCGCCTGCGATATGTATCGCGGTGCGAGCCAGTGCCGTTGCCCCGTCCAGGACGGCGCGATCGGCCGACGCGTTCACGGCGGCGGCCGCGAACGCGGGCTGGTGGGTCACCGCGCCGCCCGCAGAGATGCCGATGACCGGGTGGATACCGGCGATGACATTGGTGACATTGCCCATATCGGTGCTGCCCAGCGGCCGTGCCGCCTCGAACTCCGGGGCGATGGGCTCGCGGCCGAGTGCTGTGATCTGCTCGCGATAGGCGCACAGTATCGCGCTATCGGGAGTGAGCTCGGTGTATGTCGGCGCAAGCTTCCGGATTTCATGTGTGCATCCGGTCGCCAGGGCACCTGCCTCGAAACATGCCGATGCTCGTTGCATCAGATCATCGAGGGTCGCGGAGTCGACCGCCCGTAGGTAATACAGCAGTTCCGCGTGTCCGGGCACGATATTGGGGGCGACGCCGCCCGACCCGACTATACCGTGGAGTTGCTGCCCGGGCAGGAGATGTTGCCGCAGCAAACCTAGAGCAACTTGTGTGACGGTGACAGCATCGAGGGCATTTCGCCCGTACTGCGGCGCGGCGCTGGCATGCGATTCCCGGCCGTGGAAAACCACCGACAAATCCGCGAGGGCCAGCGAATGCGCACCGGCGATATCCTCCGGGCCCGGGTGCACCATCATGGCCATGGCGACATCGTCGAAGACGCCGCGCTCCAGCATGAGCACCTTGCCGCCGCCGGACTCCTCGGCGGGCGTGCCCAGCACCTTCACCGTGATGCCGCAGGCGTCGGCGACCGCGGCCAGGCCCAATGCCGCGCCGACCCCGGCGGCGGCGATGATGTTGTGGCCGCAGGCGTGGCCGATTTCGGGGAGGGCGTCATATTCGGCACAAATTCCGACTACCAGGTCTCCGCTGCCGTATTCGGCGGTGAATGCGGTCGGCAGTTCCGCCACGCCGGATTCGATACGAAATCCGCGTTCCCGCAACGGCTCGATTGTCTTTGCGACGCTGCGGAATTCCTCGAAGGCCAGCTCGGGTTCCGCATGAATGTCGTGGGAGAGTGCGATCAGCTGATCGCGGTACCCGGCGACGGCCGCATCGGCCGCGGCGAGCAGGGCCGGATCCGCCGATGCCACGGCAGCATTCGAGGACGGCACAGACGAGTCGTGCCGACCGATCGGTACGCAAGATCTCCGGTCATCGCCGTTGCGCGATGGTGACATCCCAACAGTCTCGCACTGCCGCGCAACTCTGTCGCAGCAGGTAAGCCGGAAAATCTCCGACAGAGTGCGGGACACGCAGAAATCATCGCGGCACGCTCAGAAATCAGGGGTTCGAGGGCGAACCCTCGAACCCCCGCAAAGCAGAAGGATCGGACCCCTTACGGATTGAAGGCCAGATTCTCCGGGGTCGTCTCCACGGCCAGCCCGGCCAGCGCCTGCTGGTGCAGCGCGCGCTTGATGACCGGGAGGTTCGGCTTGCGGTTGCCCTTCAGCATGTCGGCGCGCGCGACCGCGGTGGCGAGCAACACGTCCGCATCCGCCTTGGCGTCCACGATGCCCGCGGCGATGGCGTCATCGGCGGCGTAGCGGCGGCCGGTGGTCATGGCCTCGACCGCGACCTGGTTGACCAGGCGGTTGGTGAGCAGCGCGTTCATGGCGACGGTGAACGGCATGCCCAGGTGCACCTCGGGCAGGCACCAGAAGCCGCGGTCGGCGCGCATGACCCGGAAGTCGCAGGAGGTGGCGAGCATGGCGCCGGCGCCGAAGGCGTGGCCGTTCACCGCGGCGACCGTGGGCAGGCCGAAGGCCAGCAGGCGGCTGTAGAGCGAGTGCACGCGGTCGAGGTACCAGCAGTTCTTGTCGAAGTTGCCGAACAGCCAGTCGGTGTCGAGACCGTTGGAGAAGAACTTGCCGTCTGCGGTGACAACCAGGGCGGCCGGGCCCTCGGATGCCTCGACCTCGTCGAGCAGCGCGTGGACCTCGGTGATCCAGTCGGGGTGGAAGCGGTTCTCGCTGTCGATGGCCTGACCCTCGGTCCCGAGGTACAGCACGAACACATCCCCATCACGCTTCAAATACGGCATGGGCAGAGGGTAGCGCTCCCAACAGGTGTTACTACCCGCGGGTAGCAAGCCTGCGTGTTCGCAGCCCTGCTCAATTCTGGGCTGCGGCTCGATAGACCTCCGCCTCGGACCGGGGGAGCGAACGGCTCCATAGACCTGCGTCTCGGAGGGGCGCAGGGAGGAAGAATGAGACCACCAGCGCCGCGAACCCGCCGGAGCACAGCGGAGGCAAATCAAACACAGTGTTGGTTCGCGGCGCGTCTCGTTCTGGACTGAGCGGAGCGGGGGAGCGAAGCGGAGGAGCGGAGGGAGGGAAGAACGAGACTTTCAGCGCCGCGAACCCGCCGGAGCGAAGCGGAGGCAATCAAACAGAGCTAGGGTGGGCGACATGCTAGCCGAGAAGGCCATGGGCGGGGTTTCCGAACTAGCCGCCGAAGCCATTGCGCAACGAACGGGAGTGCAGCAGCACCGGATTGCCGTGGTGCTCGGGTCCGGCTGGCAGGAAGCTGCAGCCGAGATCGGCGAACCGGCCGCCTCCATTCCGATGGCCGAGGTGCCGGGGTTCGGATCGCCCACGGCTCAGGGGCATCAGGGCACCATTCATTCCGTCACGGTCGGTGACGCGCCGGTGCTGCTACTCATGGGCCGCCAGCATCTCTACGAGGGCCACACGCCCGGCCAGGTCGTGCACAACGTGCGCACCGCGCTGGCCGCGGGCGCGCAGACCGTGCTGCTCACCAATGCCGCGGGCGGGATTCGCGACGGGCTGTCGGTCGGCGAGGCGGTGCTCATCTCGGACCACATCAACCTCACCGGGCGCACCCCCATCGAGGGCGCGAACTTCGTCGACCTGGTCGATGCCTGGGATCCCGAATTGCGGGCGCTGGCAAAGGAAATCGACCCCAGCCTGGCCGAGGGCGTGTACGCGGGCCTGACCGGGCCGCAGTACGAGACCCCCGCCGAGATCCGCATGCTGCGCACCATGGGCGCCGACCTGGTCGGCATGTCCACCGTGCTGGAGGCCATCGCCTGCCGCGAGGGCGGGGCCAAGGTGCTCGGCATCTCGCTGGTCACCAACCTGGCCGCCGGGGTCACCGGCGCGCACCTCTCGCACGCCGAGGTGCTGGCCGAAGGCCACGCCGCCGCACCGCGATTGGGCAAACTGCTGCGCGGCGTGCTGGAACGCCTCTAGGCGCACGGGGATGCTGCGCTTCGGAACCGCCGGACTGCGCGGTCCGCTCCAGGACGGCCCGGACGGCATGAACGTGGATACCGTCTCGCGGGCCTCCGCCGGTATCGCCGCCTGGCTGCGCGACCGCTGCCTGGGCGGCGGACTGGTGATCGTGGGCCGCGATGCCCGGCACGGCTCCGCCGAATTCGCCGCGGCGACGGCGGAAGTCTTTGCGGCGGCCGGTTTCTCGGTGCTGACACTCCCCCGCCCGCTGCCGACACCGGTGGTGGCCTTCGCGGTCCGTGAGCTGAAAGCCGTTGCCGGAGTGCAGATAACCGCCTCCCACAACCCCGCCACCGACAATGGATACAAGGTCTACCTCGACGGCGGCTCCCAGCTCATCCCGCCCGCCGACGCCGAGATCGAGCGCTGCATCGACGCCGTCACCGGCCAGATCCCGCGCACCGATCCCGGTCCGACCGCCCCGGACCCGAGCATTCTCGGACTACCCGCGGACACCCCCGCCGAAGAGCTGGGCGAGGAGATCGTCCGCCGCTATCTGGCCCGAGTCACCCTGCTGCCCACCCTGATCGGCGGCGAGTCCGCGACCCGGCGGCGCAGTGAGATTCGGATCGCGCTGACCGCAATGCACGGGGTCGGCGGGGAGCTGGCGGTGGCCGCGCTGCGGGGGGCTGGATTCTCCGAGGTGCTGGTGGTCACCGAGCAGTTCGCGCCGGATCCGGATTTTCCGACGGTCGCGTTTCCGAATCCCGAGGAACCCGGGGCGGCGGATCTGCTGCTGCGGCTGGCCGAGCGGCTGGACGCGGATATCGCCATCGCGCTGGACCCGGATGCGGATCGGTGTGCGCTCGGGGTGCGGGGACCGCACGGCTGGCGGATGCTGCGGGGCGACGAAACCGGGGTGCTGCTGGGCGATTTCGTGCTGCGGACGGCCGCGCCGGACTCCCTGGTGGCCACGACCATCGTGTCGTCGCGGCTGCTGAGCAAGCTGGCCCCGGCGCGCGGGGCGCGGTACGCGGAGACACTGACCGGGTTCAAGTGGCTGGCCCGGGCGGGTGCGGGCCTGGTGTACGCGTACGAGGAGGCGATCGGCCACTGCGTGGACCCGGCCGCGGTACGCGACAAGGACGGTATCTCCGCGGCGGTCGTCGCGGCGGATCTGGTGGCGCAGGTGAAGGCGGAGGGGCGGACGCTGTTCGACGTCCTCGACGACTTCGCGGTCGAATTCGGTGTGCACGCCGGGGATCAGGTGTCGCTGCGGCTGCCGGACGTGAGCGAGGCGGCGGCCGTGGTGGCCCGGCTGCGCGAGATGCCGCCGGCCGAGATCGCCGGGGAAGCGGTGAGCTGCACCGATATGGCGCGGCTGCGCGGGCAGATGCGTACCGACGCACTGGTTTTCGAGGGCCCGACGCTGCGCGTCGTGGTTCGGCCGTCCGGTACCGAGCCGAAGCTCAAGTGCTATCTGGAGACGTTCGTGCCCGTGGCCGATCGGGACGGACTTCCGGCCGCCGAGGCCGCTGCGGCGCAGCGGCTCTCCGAGATCCGGATGTTCTGCGAGAAGCTCTGAACCCGGGAGTGGTTCAGCGCGGGCCGAATTGACGGTCGCCGGCGTCGCCGAGACCGGGGACGATGTAGGCGTCGGAGTTGAGGCCGCGGTCCACCGAGGCGGTGACCAGGCGCACGGCGTGACCCGACTTCTCCAGGGCGGCAATGCCTTCCGGTGCGGCGACCACGCACAGCACGGTGATGTCGCGGGCATTGCGGGTGGCCAGCAGGTCCAGGGTGTAGACCATGGAGCCGCCGGTGGCGAGCATGGGGTCGAGCACCATGACCGAGGTGCTGGACAGGTCGTCGGGTAGCGACTCCATGTACGGGGTCGGCTGATGGGTCTCCTCGTCGCGGGCCAGGCCGACGAACCCGATCCGGGCGTCCGGAATCAGGTTCGCCGCGGTCTCCACCATGCCCAGCCCCGCGCGCAGCACCGGAACCAGCAATGGCGGAGCATTCAGCCGCGTCCCCTCCGCGGCGGCCACCGGCGTGGCGATCGGGAATCGCTCCACCGGGGCTTCCCGCATGGCCTCATAGACCAGAATCACGGTCAGGTCCCGAAGCGCGGCCCGGAATGTCGGATTGGTCGTCCGGGCATCTCGCATGGTGGTCAGCAAAGCGGCAGCGAGCGGATGGTCCACGACGAGTGTGCGCATACGAAAACCATAGGTCAGCACCGCCGTCCACGATCCCCGCCCACCGGAATTCTTCCGCCCCGGGAACCACCCGGCCCCGCCCCGCGTCCAACCCCGTGCAGCACACATCCATCCCGTGACCGGCATGAAGGGGCATTCATGCACCGCATCTCGATCCATCCCGACGGCCTCACCGCCTACGCGACGACCACCGCCGTCCTCGCCGCAGATCTCGCGGCCGCCGCCGCGCATGCCGCCACCGCCGCCCCCGAACTACTCGTGCCCGCCTTCGGCCTCATCGGCGCCGACTTCCTCACCGCCTACGCCGCGGCGCACGGCACCCATGTGACCACTCTCGACGAGGTCTCGACCATCCTCGCCGCCATGAGCGCCACCACCGCCGCCGCCGCGGTCGCCTACACCGACCACGACAGCGCGTACGCCGCCACGCTGGGCACCGCCGGTGCGGAGTTGAGCGCATGACGCCCACACCCGAGATCCGCTGGGCGGCAAGGCGGCGCGGCGGGGTGGATCGAAAGAGGTTGCAGTGCGGGAGGACTCGGACGGGAGTGGGCGGATGAGCGCGGAGGCGGCGGTCGGGGCGCTGGCGGAGCCGATCGTCGAGCTGCTGCGGAGCTTCGGGTCCGGGCGGGGCGGGACCGCCGAGGTGCTGCGGGAGACGGCCGCTGCAGTGGACCAGGTTCGGGCCGAGGGCCGGGCGACTGTCGACCGGATGTATCAGGAGTGGCGGGGGCGGGCCGGTGATGCGGCCGTGGACGAGGCGCTGCGGGTACAGACCTCGGCCGCAATGGCATCGGAGCGGGGGCGGGCCATGGCGGTGGTCGTGGAGCGGGCGGATGCGGAGGTCGCCGCCGGGCGGCGGGAGGTGGAGGAGATTCTGCGGTCGTTCACGGCGGAGGTCGAGGCGATGGGTGCGGCCGGGCTCACCGCGGGTGGGGTCACCGCGCTGGTGGAGTCGGCGATCGATCACATCGGGCGGGCCATGCGGGTGGTCGAGCGGGTGCGAGCCGAACTGGATTCGGAGGCTGCGGCTATGCGGGATTTGGCGCGACCTGTCCCGGTGCCCGGCCAGGTGACGCCGGCGGCGGCCGAGCCGGGCGATGCGGTGGTCCTGCCGGCGGCGAGCGTACCGACGGACGGTGCGGCGGCGCAGGCCGGAACGAGCCTCGCGGCCGCCGGGGGCGCGGTCGCGGCGGCCGGGCACACACTGTTCGGGTCCGGGCTCTCACCGGGCGGCCCGCACACCGGCCCGGCGTCGGTGACGACACCGAAGACGCCTGATCACGGCCATGATTCGACGGTCACGCAGCCGCAAGGGAATGGGGTGACGGTGACGCTGCCGGATGGGAGCACCGTAGAAGCGCCGAATCAGCGGGCGGCGGATGCGGTTCGGAATGCGTTGAGCGCGGTGGGGACACCGTATGTGTGGGGTGGGGAGACGCCCGGGGCGGGGATGGATTGCAGTGGACTGACACAGTGGGCCTATGCGCAGGCGGGTGTTTCGCTGCCGCGAATGGCTCAGGAGCAGGGGTACGGGCACCAGCGGGTCGGTCCAGGGGACTTGATGCCCGGAGATCTTGCGGTGTGGGACGGCCACGTCGCGATGGTGATCGGGAACGGGCAACTGGTCGAGGCGGGTGATCCGGTTCAGGTCGGGCCGATCCGGACCGAGAACAGCGGGATGCGGTTCCTCGGTTTCTATCGGCCCACCGCTTAGGTTCCACCGGCCCACGGCTTGGGCATTCGGGCCATGAACAGGCATTTCGAAGGGAGACAGGATGACGCGACCACAGGTTCCGGCGGTGACTGTCGCCGCGGCCGCCAATCGATCCGGCACCGTGGCGGTGCGCGCCACCGATCAGGGGATGCCGGTGGAGATCCGGTTCGAGCGCGGTGAATACCGGTACGGCGCACCGGCTCTCGCCGCCGAGATTCTGCGGCTCACCCAGCGCTCGGCGATCGTGGCCCGGTCGCGGCGGCGCGCACAGCTGGCCGAGGTGGGCGTCCCGGAGGCGATGCTGGACCGGCTGGGCCTGCCCACCCGGCAGGCCGCGGTGGACGAGCTGGATCGGCTCGACAACGCCGATACCGGACAGACCAGTTGGCTGCGGAACCGATGAGCGCCGAGATGGATGCCCTGGTCAAGGGCGTCAGCGACAAGGTGGAAGCGCTCGAGGCCACGCTGCACGGGCTGTCCCGGATCCGTGGCCGCTGCACGTCCCAGGACGGTTCGGTCACCGCCGAAGCCGATGGCGACGGCGCGCTGACCGGGCTGTGGCTGGCCGAGTCGGTGACCGCGCACGCTCCCGCCGAGGTGTCGCGGCTGATCCTCCGGGTGTGTCAGCAGGCGGCCGCCGAGGCGACCGCGCAGCGCTCCCGAATCATTGCCCGATTGAACGACTCACTGTCCGGCTGAGACGCCTCGAGAAATGTTGGGGGGCGGCCCGGATAGTGCCTGACGCGGCGACTGGATAGGCTTCCGGTCATGGCTTCTGGAGACATCGTCCCGATCGCGCTCGGCCTGACCAAAGGCGATCTTGTCACCCTCTGGGCACCCCGCTGGCGAGACGGTGACGATGAGTGGCAGGCATTCCTCGGTCACGAGGAAGACCTGTACGGATTCGAGTCCGTCGCGGAGCTGGCCGCGTTCATTCGCACCAACTCCGACAACGATCTGGTGGATCATCCGGCCTGGAAGATCATCGCCGGATTGTCGGCGGCCGAACTGGAGCCGGAGGAGCAGTACGTCTTCGATCTGGTCGGCGTGCCTGAGCTGGCCGCCGACGACCCGGACCCGGAGGTGGTCTCCGAGCTCGAGGAGACCCTCGAGATGGTCCGCAATATCGGCGACGTGTGCGAACTCGACACCGTCACCAAGTTCTTCGGCTCGCATCCGGTGCTGGGCGCGCTGGCCGGCGGCGTGGGCGCCTTCGCCGGGCGCGAGGGTGAGGAACTGTGGGACCAGGTCGGCGCGGCCATCGCCAAGGATTGGGAAGCGGTCATCGACGCCATCGACTCGGTGGTGACGATCCCGGAGGTGGATGCCGACGCGGTCTCGGTCGCCGAGGCGGAACTGCTTGCGGCGCAGGAGAACATCGTCGACGCCGAGGACGCGGCCGAGAGCGACGACGACGAGATCGAGGCCGTCGACCTGAACGAAGACGAGGAGGACGAGGAGGACGAGGAACTCTCGTTCTGGCACGAGGTCGGCATCGACCCGGTCAAGATCGTCACCTCCGACGGCACCGTCTTCACCCTGCGCTGCTATGTCGACGACGAGCCCATCTTCCTGGGCAAGAACGGCAGCATCACGGTCTTCGGTTCCGAGCGCGCCCTGGCCCGCTACCTGGCCGACGACCACGACCACGATCTGGCCCGGGTGAGCACCTACGGCGAGGTGCAGACCGCCGCCGTGGACGGCTCCCTCGATGTCGAGGTCGACGAGGAGAACGTCTACGTCCTGCCCGGCCTGTCCGAGGATCTGGCGTCCGGCCCCAAGTCCGTGGACACCGACCAGCTCGACCTGGCCGTCGAATTGTTCACCGACGCAGCTGATTACGCCGAGGACGACTCGGTCGAATCAGCCCTGGCCGTGTCCACCCCGCTGGGCTGGTACGTCTCCTATCTGCTCAACCCCGACCCGACCCGGATGGCCCCCAACCCGCCGTTCGCCGCGGAAGCGGATGCCTGGAAGGTCCTGGAGTCGGCCTTCGAGGGGCGCCTGCAAAAGGGCTGATCCGGGACAACATTCGGGCCGCACCTCCGGGTGCGGCCCGAATTACTATGCGGGACAATCTATCCCAGCAACACCGCGTAACCCGGCTTGATCACCTCGTCGATCAGGCGCAGGCGGTCCGGGAACGGGATGAACGCCGACTTCATGGCATTGATGGTGAAGCGTTCCAGATCGCTCCAGCCGTAGCCGAAGGTCTCCGAGAGTTTGAGCATCTCCTTGCTCATGGTCGTGTCGCTCATCAATCGGTTGTCGGTATTGACCGTCACGCGGAAGCGCAGGCGGGCCAGCAGATCGAAGGGGTGCTTATCGAGCGAGGGCACCGCGCCGGTCTGCACATTGGACGACGGGCACAGTTCGAGCGGGATTCGCATGTCCCGCACATAGTTCGCGACCACGCCGAGTCTGGGACCGTCGGCCGAATCGGTGATGTCGTCGGTGATGCGCACGCCGTGGCCGAGGCGCTCACAGCCGCAGAACGCCACGGCCTCGTGAATGGACGGCAGCCCGAAGGCCTCGCCCGCGTGAATCGTGAAGTGCGCCAGGTTGGCCCGCATGTAGTCGAAGGCGTCCAGGTGGCGGCTGGGCGGATAGCCCGCCTCCGCGCCCGCGATGTCGAACCCGCCGACGCCGCGGTCGCGCCAGCGCACGGTGAGCTCGGCGATCTCGCGGGAGCGGGCCGCGTGCCGCATGGCGGTGAGCAGGCAGACCATCCGGATCGGGGTGCCGGCGGCTTCCGCGAGCGCCTCGCCCTCCCGGAAGCCGGCGATGGTGTGCTCGACCACCTCGTCGAGGGTGAGCCCGGCCTCGAGGTGCTGCTCGGGCGCGAACCGCACCTCGGCGTAGACGACACCGTCGGCGGCGAGGTCCTCGGCACATTCGCGGGCCACCCGGCGCAGGCCCTCGGGGGTCTGCATGACGGCGACGGTGTGCGCGAAGGTCTCCAGATAGCGCTCGAGCGAGCCGCTGTCGGCCGCGTCCCGGAACCAGTCCGCCAGCGCAGCGGCATCGCCTGCCGGTAACTGGTCATAGCCGCAGGCGAGAGCCAGCTCCAGCACGGTCGCGGGTCGCAGCCCGCCGTCGAGGTGATCGTGCAGGACCGCCTTCGGAGCCTGGCGGATCGAAGCGAGAGTGAGGGGCATCGGTCCAGTCATGTAGCAACGTTAGCCGCATTCCCGTTCGGCAGCAGGGCGGTTGATCGGACTCACCCCACAGTTCGGCATGTCGTTGCCGTCACGTTGCTGACCAGTACGAATCCTTCACCTACCCGGCACCGGCGAGCACCTAGCGGGAGCAGGCGACACCGGTCCCGTCCGGATCGAGCAGCACCGAATACCCGGGCTGGCCCTGGTAGATCGGGCCCCCGCCCTGCGCCCACAGCTGTTCACAGCTGGTATAGACGGGCGACGGTTTGGCCTTCTTCTCGGTCGAGGGCGGCGTGACATCGCCGCGCGAGAGCGAGTTCGGCTGATGGTCTCCGGAGGGATCCGACGGAATATTCTCCCCGGGCGAGGCCTGCGCGACCGGCGCCGGCGACCACGCGGCGGGCAGCACCGCGCCCAGCGGCGCGACGATGCCGAACACGCCCAGCGCGGCAGCCGCCGCGGCCCTACCTCGGAAATCGGTTCTATATTTCACAATCCCAGGCTAGGCCGGGTCAGGCGGTGATGCGGCCCAGGATCAGCGGCTGCTGCTCCACCGGATCGGTCTCGGAAATCGTGTATGCGCTCTTCAGGATCTCGAGCACGACCGGGAACGCCTCCGGAGTATCGGTGTGCAGGGTCAGCAGCGGCTGCCCCGGAACAATGGAATCGCCTGGCTTGGCATGCATTTCGATACCCGCCCCGGCCTGCACCGGGTCGCCCTGCCGCGCCCGGCCCGCACCCAGCCGCCACGCGGCCAGCCCGACATCGAGGGCGTCGAGGCGGGTCAACGTGCCCCCGGCGGCGGCGCGCAGGGTTTCGGTGTGGCGGGCCTGCGGCAGCGGCGCGTCCGGGTCGCCGCCCTGGGCGCGCACCATGGCGCGCCAGTGGTCCATGGCTCGGCCGTCGGCGAGGGCGTCGGCCGGGTCGATGTCGGTGATCCCGGCCTGCGCCAGCATCTCCCGGGCCAGGGCGAGGGTGAGGTCGACGACATCGGCGGGGCCGCCGCCCGCCAGCACGTCCAGGGATTCGCAGACCTCCAGGGCGTTTCCGGCGGTGTGGCCGAGCGGGGTGTCCATGGCGGTGAGCAGCGCCACCGTCCGCACGCCCGCGTCGGTGCCGAGTTCGACCATGGCGGTGGCGAGTTCGCGCGCCTGGTCCAGCTGTTTCAGGAAGGCCCCGCGCCCGACCTTCACGTCCAGCACGAGCGCCCCGGTGCCCTCGGCGATCTTCTTGCTCATGATGGAGCTGGCGATCAGGGGGATGGATTCCACGGTCCCGGTCACATCACGCAGCGCGTAGAGCCGTTTGTCGGCGGGCGCGAGGTCGGCCCCGGCGGCGCACACCACGGCCCCGACGGCGGGATCCGACAGCAGTTTCCGCATGCGGTCCACCGGAATGTCGGCCTGCCAGCCGGGAATGGCCTCCAGCTTGTCGAGAGTGCCTCCGGTGTGGCCCAATCCGCGCCCGGAGAGCTGGGGCACGGCGGCCCCGCACGCCGCGACCAGCGGCGACAGCGGCAGCGTGATCTTGTCACCCACCCCGCCGGTGGAGTGTTTGTCGACGGTCGGGCGGCCCAGATCGGTGAAGTCCAAACGCTTCCCCGTGTCGATCATGGCCCGGGTCCAGCGCGCGGTCTCGCGCCGCGTCATGCCGCGCCACACGATGGCCATGGCCAGCGCCGACATCTGCTCGTCGGCCACCTCTCCGCGCGTGAACGCGTCCACCACCCAATCGATCTGCGCGTCGCTGAGTTCGCCGCCGTCGCGCTTGGCCCGAATCACGTCCACCGCCGAGTGCACACTCACACCCTCCACCCTGGCATGCGCCCGGCCCGATACGCACGGATTCCCGCGCGCGCCACGGCGATCAGCGGTTATAGCCGTCGAGCACCGCGGGTCAGAGTTGCCCCGCGGCAAGGTCGCCGGGGCCGAAGGAGTCCGGCAGCAAGGTGTTCAGGGTGACGGGGCCGCCGTGGTGATCGACGAGCAACTCGCCGCCGCCGTGTTCGAGCAGGATCTGCCGGCAGCGTCCGCAGGGCATGAGCACGGCGCCGCGGGAGTCGCAGACCGAGACCGCCCGGAGCCGCCCGCCTCCGGTCGAAATCAAGTTACCGACCAGTACACATTCGGCACAGAGGCCCAAACCGTATGAGATATTTTCCACATTGCAGCCGCTCACCACGCGATCGTCGGCGGTGAGAGCCGCGGCCCCGACGGGGAATCGAGAGTAAGGGGCATAAGCCTCTTGCATGACTTCAAAAGCCTTGGTGCGCAGGGATTTCCAGTCAATATCCGACATTTCGGACCATCCTCCCATGGACGTGGCGACACCCGCGTGATAGGCGTTCTGCCTGGTCGCGAAAATCAGGAAAGGCAAACCTAAATCACAACAATTTGGTCCAACGAGCGGCACGCCGAATTAGTTCCCCCTCAAAGCTGGGTTTAGAGTTCACGACAGATCGGTTCAGGTACCCGAGGCGGGCCTGCAGCACTGCCACCGGACGTGTGATTCCGCTCGTGAGCAGGTGGTTTCGACAGTCCGAAGGCTCCGCGCCGGATTCTGACCGGGTCCATCAACGACGTTGGAGGCACCGCACTCTATGACCACGCTAGAAGCTCCGGCCAAGCCGAAGCGGACCCTGTACCGAGGCGACCCCGGCATGTGGTCCTGGGCTCTGCACCGCATCACCGGCGTGACGATCTTCTTCTTCCTGTTCGTCCACGTCCTCGATACCGCGTTGGTGCGAGTCAGCCCGGACACCTACGACCGCGCGATCGAGACCTACAAGAACCCCATCGTCGCCCTGATGGAGATGGCCCTCGTCGTCTGCGTGCTGTTCCACGCGTTCAACGGCATCCGCATCATCCTGATCGACTTCTGGTCGCAGGGCCCGCGTTATCAGCGGCAGATGCTCTGGGTCGTGCTCGCGATCTGGATCGTCGTCGCCGGCGCCGGCGTCGGCCGCCAGTTCTTCTACCTGCTGACGAATTGAGAGCCGACATGAGTGAGCGAAGCGAACGTCAAATGAACACAGCCGCCTTTGCGGGCATGCAGGAAGCGAGCGCCAGCGAGGTGGAGGCATGACCGCACCTGTTCTCGGCAAGTCTTACGACCGCCCCGCCTCCCTCGACGCTCCACGCGCCCCCCGTCGCGTCGGCGGCAACAACTTCGAGAAGTACGCCTGGCTGTTCATGCGTGCCTCTGGCCTGCTGCTGGTCGTGCTGGTCATCGGCCACATGACGATCATGCTGATGCTCGACGGCGGTGTGCACCGCCTGAACTTCGCGTTCGTCGCCGGCCGCTGGGCCTCGCCGTTCTGGCAGATCTGGGACCTCACCATGCTGTGGCTGGCCCAGCTGCACGGCGGCAACGGCCTGCGCACCGTCATCGACGACTACGCGCGCAAGGACTCCACCCGCTTCTGGCTGAAGACGCTGCTGGTCGTGTCCATGATCCTGGTCATGGTCACCGGCACCTACGTGATCTTCACCTTCGACCCCAACATCAGTTAGGAACAGGCCACCTCGATGAGTGAATCCCGACCGATTCAGGAGCACCGCTACGACGTCGTGATCGTCGGTGCCGGTGGCGCTGGAATGCGTGCGGCGATCGAGGCCGGTCCTCGGGTCCGCACCGCCGTGCTGACCAAGCTCTACCCGACCCGCTCGCACACCGGTGCGGCGCAGGGCGGTATGTGCGCCGCGCTCGCGAATGTCGAAGAGGACAACTGGGAGTGGCACACCTTCGACACCGTCAAGGGTGGTGACTACCTGGTCGACCAGGACGCCGCGGAGATCATGGCCAAGGAGGCCATCGACGCCGTGCTCGACCTGGAGAAGATGGGCCTGCCGTTCAACCGCACGCCCGAGGGCAAGATCGACCAGCGTCGCTTCGGTGGTCACACCCGTGACCACGGCAAGGCCCCGGTGCGCCGCGCGTGCTACGCCGCGGACCGCACGGGCCACATGATCCTGCAGACGCTGTACCAGAACTGCGTCAAGCACGACGTGCAGTTCTTCAACGAGTTCTACGTGCTGGACCTGATCCTCACCGACACCGACCGCGGCCCCGTCGCCACCGGTGTGGTCGCCTACGAGCTGGCCACCGGTGAGCTGCACGTGTTCCACGCCAAGGCGATCATCTTCGCCACCGGTGGTTCGGGTCGCATGTACAAGACCACCTCCAATGCCCACACCCTCACCGGTGACGGCATGGCGATCGTGTTCCGCAAGGGACTTCCGCTGGAGGACATGGAGTTCCACCAGTTCCACCCGACAGGCCTCGCGGGCCTGGGCATCCTGATCTCGGAGGCCGTGCGCGGTGAGGGCGGCATTCTCCGCAATGCCTCCGGTGAGCGGTTCATGGAGCGCTACGCGCCGACCATCAAGGACCTGGCGCCGCGTGACATCGTCGCGCGCTCCATGGTGCTCGAGGTCCGCGAGGGCCGCGGCGCGGGTCCGAACAAGGACTACGTGCTCATCGACGTGACCCACCTCGGTGAGGATGTGCTCGAGGAGAAGCTCCCCGACATCACCGAGTTCGCGCGCACCTACCTGGGTGTGGACCCGGTCAAGGAGCCGGTGCCGGTCATGCCGACCTGTCACTACGTGATGGGTGGCATCCCGACCCGCATCCGCGGCGAGGTGTTGCGCAACAACACCGACATCGTGCCCGGCCTGTACGCCGCCGGTGAGTGCGCCTGTGTCTCCGTGCACGGCGCCAACCGTCTGGGCACCAACTCGCTGCTGGACATCAACGTGTTCGGCCGGCGCGCGGGCATCGCCGCCGCCGAGTACGCCCAGCGCGCCGAGTTCGTGGACATGCCGGAGAACCCGGCGCAGATGGTGCAGGACTGGCTGGCCGGTCTGCTCAGCGATCACGGCAACGAGCGCGTCGCCGACATCCGCACCGAGCTGCAGAACTCCATGGACGACAAGGCCGGTGTGTACCGCACCGAGGAGAGCCTCAAGTCCATGCTCGAGGAGATCCAGGTCTTCAAGGAGCGCTACTCGCGGATCACCGTGCAGGACAAGGGCCGTCGCTACAACAGCGATCTGCTCGAGGCCGTCGAGCTGGGCTTCCTGCTGGAGCTGGCCGAGGTGACCGTGGCGGGTGCGGTGAACCGCAAGGAGTCCCGCGGCGGCCACGCGCGCGAGGACTACCCGGACCGCGACGACGTCAACTTCATGCGGCACACCATGGCCTACAAGACCAGCCCGGAGCTCATCTCCGACATCCGCCTGGACTACAAGCCGGTGGTGCAGACCCGCTACGAGCCGATGGAGCGTAAGTACTGATGACTGCTGTCGCTGAAACGCCGCAGAAGCCGGCTCCGGTGCCGGACGGGTCGACCATGATCACGGTCAAGATCGCCCGCTTCAACCCGGAGGACGGGAAGGGCCAGCACTGGGACGAATTCAAGGTTCCGGTGCTGCCGACCGACCGGTTCCTGAACGTGCTGATCTACATCAAGTCCTACCTGGACGGCACGCTCACCTTCCGCCGCTCCTGCGCGCACGGCGTGTGTGGCTCGGATGCAATGCGCATCAACGGCGTCAACCGCCTGGCGTGCAAGATCCTCATGAAGGACATGCTGCCCAAGGGCGGCAAGGAGCTGACGGTCACCGTCGAGCCGATCCGCGGCCTGCCCGTGGAGAAGGACCTCGTGGTGGACATGGAGCCGTTCTTCGACGCCTTCAAGGCCGTCAAGCCGTACCTGATCACCCGTGGCAACGAGCCGACATTCGAGCGCATCCAGTCCCAGCACGACCGCGCCCGCTTCGACGACACCACCAAGTGCATCCTGTGCGCCTGCTGCACCACCTCCTGCCCCGTGTACTGGAGCGACGGCAGCTACTTCGGCCCGGCCGCGATCGTGAACGCGCACCGCTTCATCTTCGACAGCCGTGACGAGGGTGCCCGCGAGCGCCTCGACATCCTCAACGATGTCGAGGGTGTCTGGCGCTGCCGCACCACCTTCAACTGCACCGACGCCTGCCCCCGTGGCATCGAGGTCACGAAGGCGATTCAGGAGGTCAAGCGCGCCCTCCTGTTCACGCGGTGAGGATTACCCACTCCCGGGCCCCTCGGGGGTGAACCCCCGAAACCCCAGGGTCCGGGGCGAAACTCGAAGGCCGCCCGCATCTTCGGATGCGGGCGGCCTTTCCTGTGAGACGAAGGACACGGGAACCGGGGCGGCGGGTTCGAGCGTTCCCACTTCGAAGGCACCAAGCCCGGTCGCGGCCGGGCGCGCACGTAGAGGAAAGTCTGTGATCTGCTTCTTCGACCCGGCTCACGGCCCGGCCGCCATGCAAGTGACGTGGCAGCCGCAGTGGGGGGTAGCCCGTACCGTCGAGGTCTGCCAATTCTGTGCGCAGCGTATTCAGACCACGCAGCCGCCGTTCTATCAGCCGATGCAGCAGGGTTATCCGCAGCCGGGGTATCCGGCGCAGCCCGGGTATCCGCCGCCCGGTTACCCCGCGCAGCCGGGATATCCGCCGCAACCCGGGTATCCGCCCCAGCCGGGATACGCCCCGCAGCCGGGGTACGCTCCCCCGCCGCCGCGCCAGGGCCATAGCACCGGCGCCATGATCGGGGCGGGTGCGGCCGGTCTGGTGGGCGGCATGCTGATCGGCGAGATGATGTCCGACGATGACGAGCGCGACGAAGAGCGCGCCTACGAACGCGGATTCGACGACGCCGGCCGTGGCGACTACAACGGCGACGACTACAACAACGACGACGACGGCTTCTTCTGATCCGTCGGCCATAGCTGTCCGAAATATCAAGGCCGCCTGCGTCTTCCGGATGCGGGCGGCCTTGTTCTACTGCGGGCCAACGCCTTTCGCTGCCGTACCGCACTCCTCGCCTACACGGTGGTCTGATCCTGGAAACGCGCCAGGGATTCCCACGACCAGGTCAGACTGCCGTCGGCGAGGTCGGCGAGAACGCCGTCCAGCCAATGCGATTCGGCGGCGATGAGGGCGCGCTGGTATTCGTCCTCGAGCATGGTGATGCGCGGCAGCCCGAACTGCCCGGCCTGCGCCATGCCCGCGTCGATCGCCTCCAGGTCGGCGCGCCGGGCGGCGGCCCGCTTCTCGAGTTCGGCGCGCGCGGCGGCGGGGGTGAGCAGCATCAGAAACGACAGTGCCGCAGGGAATTCCGGGAATTCGTTGCGCGGCGTGCTGACCATCTCGTTGATCCAGGCGATGCATGAGGTCCGGCCCGCGTCGGTGATCTCGTAGACGGTGCGCTCCGGGTATTGCTGATCGCGCCCCGTCTCGCGCACGGCGACCAGTCCGGCCTCCTGCAGGCGCGCGATCGTCTTGTAGAGCTGCGCGCGCTGCCCCACGTTCACGACCTTGTCCTTGCCCCACTCCTTGATGCGGCGCTGGATGGCGTAGGGGTGCATCGGCTCCAGGTGCAGGATGCCGAGCACCGCCATGGCCAGGGGCGAGCGCTTGAACTGCGTGGCCTGCGTCGATGCTGTCATGCCACCCATCTTACTAGGTGCCCCAAAACTAGTTTCGAAGAACTAGTTGCGTAGTAACTAGTTCATATGTCACTATGGAGGAGCAGGCGAACCCGACCAGCACCACCACCTCCGAAAGAACAGGGCCATGAACGCCAACGACACCACCGACACCGTCAAGATCCACACCGACCACGCCACCACCAAGCACCTGGGCGACTGGACCCACTCCTCCTCGTTCGAGGTGAAGGCCCGCTACGGCAGCGTCGTCATCGACCTGCGCTCGCCCTGGATCGAGGGCGAGCAGGAGATCGTGGTACACGCCGACCTCGACCACGCCATGGTCAAGCTGCTGGTCCCCGAGGACGCGGTCATCGACCAGACCGAGCTGGCCTGGACCGGTCGCGGCCGGGTCAAGGACATGGCCCGCCCGCAGGACGCCGCCGGCCGCGTCATCCGGCTCACCGGTTCCAGCACCAAGAGCGAGTTCCGCATCCACCGCGGCGGCATCGCGGTGCTGTCCGCCCTGTTCAGCCGCGAGTTCTTCGAGGACGCCAAGCAGGCGCACCGCGAGGGCCGCACCCCGACCCTGCTCGACCCGGCCAACGCGCCGCGCTGATCACCGCCTCCCGCCGGGTCCGGCTGCAAACGGGCCCGGCGGGAGAACGGCCATTCGTCGCCGCGTTCGATACGGGTACGAATGCCTACCTGACAGCGGCCCGCCGCTCGCCGTTCACCGACACCGGGACCGCCCAGCTGGTCAATCTGACCAGCTGGGCGGCTTTTCGTTGTCTAGATCACATACCGGTGCTTGCATCGAAGTATGTTCAGCGAGGCTCAGTTGTACTCGCCGGTCACGAAGGGGGCCGACGGCGATGTGACAGTGCACTTGAGCGACGAGCATCCGGGTGTGCACGACCCCGTGTACCGGGCCCGCCGCAATGCGATCGCCGCCATGGCGCTGGAGTACCACCCCGGGGCCCGGGTGCCGCACATCGACTACACCGCGGAGGAGCAGCAGGTCTGGCGGATCGTCTCCGCCGAACTGGCGCGTAAGCGGGAGCGCTACGCGTGCGCGGAGGTGATCGCGGCCGCCGAGCGCCTCGGGCTGCCATCGGACCACATTCCGCAACTCGACGAGGTGACCGCGAAGCTGGTGCCGCTCACCGGATTCCGGTACGCGCCCGCGGCCGGACTGGTGCCGCTGCGGGAGTTCTTCGGCTCGTTCGCCGACCGGATCTTCCATTCCACCCAGTACATTCGCCACCACTCCGCGCCGCTCTACACGCCGGAGCCGGACGCCGTGCACGAAATCCTCGGGCACGCCAATCAATTGGCCAGCCCGCGCTTCGCGGCCGTGTACGAGACGGTCGGCGCGGCGGTGGCCCGGCTGGAGACCGAGCGGGCGCTGAAGTTCCTGGCCGACGTGTTCTGGTTCTCGATGGAGTTCGGGGTGCTGCGCGAGCACGGCGAAGTGCGTTGCTACGGTGCGGGATTGCTGTCATCGTTCGGGGAGATCGAGGAGTTCCGTCAGGCCGAGCTGCGGCCGCTGGACATTCATGCCATGGGGACCATCGCCTACGACATCACCCACTACCAGCCGATTCTGTACTGCGCCGAATCCGTCGGCGAGATCGAGGATGTGGTCGGCGGGTTCTTCGAGACCATGACCGATGAAACGGTGGCGCGGCTGGTCAGCGTGAAGCAGGTCTGAGGCGAGCACGCCTCGGCTACAACGGCATCCCGGCTTCGAGGAACTCGATGACCCGAATAATTTGTTCCGGGCTGAAGGTCTCGCGGTCGATGAAGCTCAGCATCGCACCGCTCAGCGCTCCGGCGAAGATGCGTACTTCGAAATCGCCGGGTGACCGCCCGGTTCTGCGCGCGACCAATTCGGCGATCATGTCATTGCTGCGTTCCAGTTCACGCGCGACCGCACCGCGCAATTCCGGCACCGTGGACAACAGCTCCACTCGCTGCCGCTCGAACTCCTGCTCCTCGGGGCCGAGGGCGGCGAACGACTCCACGGTGGCCTGCCGGAAGGCCGCCAGGACCGACAGGTTCGCGGGTTGGGACTCGAAAGCCTCGATCATGAACGGGTCCAGATCGTCGGCCATCGCCACTTGTTCCTTGGACGGGAAGTAGCGGAAGAACGTGCTGGGCGAAATATCGGCGGCCGCGGCGATCTGCTCGACCGTGGTCTCGGTGTAGCCCTGTTCCCGGAACAGCCGGAACGCCTCCATACGAATGGTGCGGCGGGTGCGTTCCTTCTTGCGTTCACGCAGACCGCCTCCGGCCGCGGTCTTCACCGGGACCGGAGGCGTCGCGGAGGCAGTCTCAGCCGACATGGACCGATTGTCCCGCATCGAGATCTGGGGTCACGACCGGATCCTTGCGACGGATCACGAGGGCGGCCAGGACCGCGGCGATCGCGCAGATGGCGGTGCACACCCACAGCATGGCGCTCATGCCGTCGACGAAGGCGCTCTGCACGTGGCCCAGCAGGGCCGGGTCGCCGAGCTTTCGGGCCACACCGACCCCGGCGTTCACGCCGTCGGAGATGGGTGCGCGGTCGAGACCGCCCAGGCCGGAGCGGTACCGGGTGGACAGTACGGTGCCGAGGATGGCGACGCCGATGGTACCGCCCGCCTGCCGCAGCGCCTGCAGCAGCGCGGATCCGGAACCGGCTCGTTCGGGGGTGAGGTCGTCGGTGGCGGCGCCCATGGCGGCAGGCATCACGAATCCCATGCCGACACCGAGCAGGACCAACGCGGCGGCCGCGAAACCGTAGCCGCTGTCCACGGTGATGAGCGCGCCCATGGCGAGACCCGCTGCGAGCAAGGCGAATCCGGCCACCAGCACGGTGCGGACGCCGGTTGTGGGCAGCAGCTTGTCCACCACCCGGGAGCCGGCGGCCAAGCCCGCGATGAGCGGCAGCAGGCGCAGGCCACTGCCCAGCGTGTCGGCTCCCAGCACCGCCTGGAAGTACTGCGGCATGGTGAAGAACAGGCCGAACATCGCGAAGTTCACCAGCACCATGAACACTGTGCCCCAACGGAATCCGGGCTCACCGAAGAGGCCGAGGTCGACCAGCGGATGGGCGGTCCGGCGCTGCCACAGCATGAACGCCGCACCCAGCACGACGCCCGCCGCGATGGCGGTCCAGGCCACGGCGTCGCCCCAGCCCTCCTGGCCGCAGCGAATGAAACCGTAAGTGACGCCGAGCATTCCGGCGGCAGCCAGCAGGGCGCCGGGCAGATCGATGCGGAAGATGCTCTCGCTCTTGGATTCCGGGACCAGCAGGCCGACGGCGGTCGCGCCGACGATCACCAGCGGCACATTGAGCAGGAAGGCCGAACCCCACCAGTAGTGCTGCAGCAGCCAGCCGCCCACGATCGGGCCCAGCGGCAGGCCGATGGCGGTGGAGGTGATCCAGATGGTGATGGCGCGCTGCCGTTCCCGCTGTTCCGGGAAGAGGGCGGGCAGGACCGCCATGGACAGCGGCATCATGACCGCCGCGGCCAGACCGAGCACCACGCGCCCGGCGATGAGCTGGCCGGAGGAGGTGGCGAAGGCGCACGCCACCGAGGCCACGCCGAACAGCAGCAGCGCGGCGAGCAGGAACTTCTTGCGGCCGTACCGGTCGCCGAGGGCTCCTGCCGGAAGCATGAAGGCGGCCAGGGCCAGGGTGTATGCGCTGCTGAACCACTGCAGCGCGGAGGTATCGGCGTGCAGGTCGACCGCGAGGGTGGGCAGGGCGACGGTGAGCACGGTGACATCGAGGCCGATGGTCAGCATGGCGACCGCCAGGGCTCCCAGCGCCAGCCAGCGGCGCACTCCCTGAGCTTTCATGACAGCTCCAATCATTTGGGATCTTCTCGATAATGAGAGCGTCTCTCATTTAGCAGAGTCTGTCAATTCTTGTCGTGTCATGGGTCGGGGCGGGCCACGATGGGGTGCATCACCATTCCGCTGTCTGGTACTGGAGTCCCAAATACTTGTCGCGACATGAAGTCCCCGTGCTGTTACCGTCATGCGGTCCGTTTCTGAGATCGTCGACCCCCCAATGGGTCTGGACACGTGAGGCACGAAATGACCGACCAAGCAACCGAATCCGTCGAGACCCCACTGCACCTGCAGGGCCGTGACGCCGTCATCGCCGCTGCGGCGCCGGAGGATTGGCGCGAGGGCGCGCCCGACTACCACCTGAGCAAGGAAGTCATCCCCGTCGAGCGCACCACCCAGCACGCGCCGGATTCGCTGGAGCACATCGTCGAAGAGCTGGTGAAGGTCTTCGAGATGGAGGTCTCGCACAAGAAGGACCCGGCCACCTGGGTCTCGCTGGTGGCCGAGCACTACCGCGGCCGCGTCAACGGCGGAAACTGGCAGGACGCAGAGGAATTCGCGACCATCGGGTCCTACAACATCCTGATCGGCGAGAACCCCTTCTACGACGCCGCGGGCGAGACCTTCGAGACCTCGCACAAGATCTTCCACACCGCGTTCCCGGGCGGCTTCTTCTGGGAGGTGCTCGAGGTGCTGTCGGGCCCGCCGACCGTCACCTTCAAGTGGCGCCACTGGGGTCGCTACGAGGGCGAGTACAAGGGCCACCAGCCCACCGGCGAGCTCATCGAGATGACCGGCGTCACCATCGCCAAGGTCTCCGAGGACCTGCGCATCCTCGAGCTCGAGCACTTCTACGACAACAACAAGCTGCTCGGCCCCCTGGCCCACGGCTGCCCGGTCACGCACACCGCGAACTAGCCGCTTCCCCGGCCGACACGGTCGCGACCTCAGCGCGCGACATCGCGCGCCGAGGGGACCTGTCGGCTATAGAGTCGGGCGCGATGAGTATCCGCAGGTATTCGCGCCGAACCGCGCGCCCGGCCGCTGGTCGCCGGCGCGCCCCCCTTGTCGCCGTCGCGGCCTTGGCGGCCGGTCTCACCGCGTTCGCCTTCGGGCCGCTGCCGGGCGCGGCACAGGCCCAACCGTCCACCACGACAACCCCGTTCACCACGCCCAATACCGACGGCTGCCCGAACAAGGCGGCCCCGCCGCCGCCCATCGACACCTCCGAGGCGCCCGAGCCGGGGCAGACGGCGCCGGCGGCGCTGCCGATTCCGGATCCGCCGATCGGGGGCAAGCAGCTGAGCGGGTGCGGTGTGATCCTGCCGCCGGGGGCGGGCCCGCTGCCGGAAGGGATCTCGGCCACCGCCTGGGAGGTGGCGGATCTGGATACCGGGCGGGTGATCGCGGCCAAGGACCCGCACGGGCGCTACCGGCCCGCCTCCACCATCAAGGTGCTGCTGGCGTCGGTGGCGATCCCGGCGCTGGACCTGGACAAGACGGTGATCGGCACCCAGGACGACGGCAATGCCGACGGCACCCGGGTCGGCATCGGACCGGGTGGGCGCTACACCAACAAGCAGCTGTTCCAGGCGCTGGTCATGGCGTCGGGCAATGATGCGGCGCATGCCATCTCGACGCAGCTGGGCGGGGACGACGCCACCGTCGCCACGATGAACACGCTGGCGAAGCAGTTGCAGGCGTTGGACACCCGGGCCGCCACGCCCTCGGGGCTGGACGGGCCGGGCATGAGCATCTCGGCCTACGACCTGGCGCTGCTGTTCCGGCACGCGATGACGCTGCCGCTGTTCGCGGAACTGATCCACACCGAACAGGTGGACTTCCCCGGCTACCCGGCCGACCCGAACAACCCTGACGACAAGGATCATCCGGGCTTCCCGATCGCCAATGACAACCATCTGCTCTACGAGTACGACGGCGCGATCGGCGGTAAGACCGGCTACACCGACGACGCCCGGCAGACCTTCGTCGCGGCCGCGCAGCGCAATGGCCACCGCTATGTGGTGACACTGCTCAAAGCGGACGTGCGGCCCTTCCGGCCGTGGGAGCAGGCGGCCAGACTACTCGACTACGCCTTCGCGCTGCCGGCCGGCGCGACCGTGGGCAGCATGCCCGACGGCAGCTCCGGGGGTGCGAATCCCTCGGTGGCGCTGGCGAGTCCGCCCGCCCGGACCGATGCCGATCTCGCCCCGGCCGCGATTTCCGGTTCGAGTTCCGACCATAACGATCTGCGGATCGCCCTGATGGCCGGCGGCGTGATCCTGGTCCCGGCGCTGTTGTTGAGCGCGCGCCGGATGAGCCGCCGCCGCTGAGCGGTCAGCGGCGGCGGAGTGTCGAGAGCAGTGTCGCCGCAAGGGCTCCCGCGCCGAACCAGGCCACACCCGCACCGGTGGAGAATCCGCCCGCGGTCATCCGGGGGCGGATGATCGCCGGGGCGGGTGGCGGGATCTCGGCGGGCACGTCGCTGTCCGAGGCCGTTGCGGCCCAGGCGGTGGCGAAGAGGATGATCCGCGCGGTGAAGTAGCTGAAGACCATCAGGCCGATGATCGGCCCGAAGACCACCCCGGCCGGGCCATTGACCACCGATCGCAGAATGACCGAAGCCAGCTGCTTGAACGCCTCGAAGACGACCGCCGCGATCATGGCCGCGCGGGCGGCGCTGCGGAAGGTGACGGGGTGCAGCGGCAGGCGGGCGATGATCCAGACGAACACTGCCCAGTTCGCCACCACCGCCAGCCCCAGCGACGCCACGGTGAGCAAGATCTTCGCCCAGGCCGACTCGTGCACGTGCAGGCGGTCGAGCAGGTGGGTGAGCAGGCCGCCGGAGGCCAGCACGGACAGGCCGATGGAGACGAGGATGGCGAGGAACAGCCCGATCAGCGCCAGCAGGTCGGAGACCTTGGCGAAGAGCCAGTTTCGCTTTTTAGTGGGCTGATCCCACTGCTCGGTGAGCGCTGCCCGCAGGTTGCCGATCCAGCCCAGCCCGGCGTAGGCACCGGTCACCAGACCGATGGAGCCGACACCGGTCCGCGATTCCACGGCCCGGTGGATCAGGTCGTTGATCTGGCTGCCCGCGTCGCCAGGAATGTTCTCGACGATCTTGTTCTGAATATCGGTGAGCCACTGCGGATTCCGCGACAGTACGAAGCCGGCCGCCGCGAAACCCACCATCAGCAGCGGAAACAGCGAGAGCACCGTGAAATAGGTGATGCCCGCGGCGTAGTAGTCGCCGCGCTGACGCTGATAGCGCCCGCCCGCGCGGACCAGGTGATCCAGCCAGGGACGGCGCTCGATCTGCCGCGCGATCCACGCCTTCAGGTTCCCGAACACACCGCCACCTCCGCACACCGGACGCGCGGCGGCCGGTTCAGCGGGCCAGTAAGCCCACCCGGTCGTACACCTGCGCGAGAGTCTTCCCGGCGACCTCCCGCGCCCGCTCGGCCCCGGCGGCGAGGATGCGGTCCAGTTCACCCTGGTCGGACATGTATTCTTGCACCTTCGCGCGCAGCGGCGTCACGAACTCGATGAGCGCGTCGGCGGTGTCCGATTTCAGGTCACCGTAGCCCTTGCCGGCGTAGTCCTGTTCGAGCGTGACGATGGGGGTGTCGGTCAGCGAGCTGAGGATGACCAGCAGATTGCTGACGCCCGCCTTGGTCTCCGGGTCGTAGCGGATCTCACGCTCGGTGTCGGTGACCGCGGAGCGAATCTTCTTCGCCGAAACCTTGGGATCGTCGAGCAGGTTGAGCAGGCCCGCGTCGGAGTTCGCCGACTTGCTCATCTTGGCGGTGGGATCCTGCAGGTCGTAGATCTTGGCGGTGCCGGTCACGATGTGCGGCTCGGGCACCACGAAGGTCTTCTTGTAGCGAGTGTTGAAGCGCTGCGCCAGGTTTCGGGTCAGCTCCAGGTGCTGGCGCTGGTCCTCGCCGACCGGCACCAGCTGGGCGCGGTAGAGCAGGATGTCGGCGGCCATCAGCACCGGATAGGTGAACAGCCCGACGGTGGCATTGTCCGCGCCCTGCTTGACCGACTTGTCCTTGAACTGGGTCATCCGGCTCGCCTCGCCGAACCCGGTAATGCAGTTCAGCACCCACGCCAGCTCGGCGTGCTCGGGCACCTGAGACTGCACGAACAGCGTGGACTTCTTGGGGTCCAGCCCCAGGGCCAGCAGCTGCGCGGCCGAGATCTTGACCCGCGTGCGCAGCTGCTTCGGGTCCTGCGGCACCGTGATGGCGTGCAGGTCCGGGATGAAGTAGAAGGCGTCGTAGTCGTCCTGCAACCGCACCCAATACTGCAGCGCGCCAAGGTAGTTGCCGAGGTGGAAAGAATCGCTGGTGGGCTGGATTCCCGACAGTACCCGCTGCTTACGCTCAGCGACCGGCTCAGAACTCGACATGAGCTGAGCTTAAATTGCGCCTCCACCTCGTTCCGGGGCGGGTCCGCAGGTCGGGACCGGCTCAGACTTGATTCGAGCGCCACCGACCGCCCCCGGCGGCAGCCGCTGCCGATCGGGCGTTTACGCCCCGAGCCGGTCGGAGAGGGGGCGGGGGTCGATGCCGGGCATCGAGAGGCGGCCGGAACCGACCAGGCGTTGTTCTCGGCGGGTGGCCAGTTTGTAGAGGGGGTAGCTGGGGCCGGTCATGGGGGCGGTCAGGGGGTTGCCGAGCAGGGGTGGGGAGAGGTGGGCGGCGCGGACTGCGCGGGACAGGCTGCGGAAGGCGAGCTGCTCGCGGAGGCCCCAGTCGAGGTCGTACATGTCGCGGACGCGCTTGGGCAGGCTGCCCTGGACCAGGAGGGAGAAGCCGGTGAGGGCCTGCTGGATGGGGGTCGGTAGGGGGTGGGGGACGCGCTGACCCATGAGGTAGGAGCCGACCAGTTTGGCCTCCTCGGTGAGGTGGGGCTCGTCGGAGGCCAGGTAGCCGTCGAAGTAGTCGCGGAATTCGCGGTAGGTGTAGGGGGCGGCGCTGCGCGGCATGCCGAACAGTTCGCCCCAGCGCACGTAGTCCTGGTACAGACCTTCGCGTTCGGTCGGGGTGAGGCGGCGGACCAGCAGGTCGTGCATGACCTCGGCGGAATCGAAGGTGAAGGCCATGGTCATGAACATCAGATGCGGGTCGGCCGCGGAGTAGTGGGTGCCGGCCGGGTTGGCCGCGCCCGCATCCTCGGGCAGCACGCCGTCGACCGGGGCGTGCCGTTTGCGGGTGAAAGCCCGTGCGCGATCGGCTTCTTCGCGGGTGCCCAGGGAGACGGCCTCGAACAGGCGGCCGGTGAGGGCGAGCCGGGTGTAGGGCGTGGTCCGATGCTGGGTGTTCTCGGCGGTTCCGACATAGAGCAGCGGATGCACCGCGCCGATCACCAGCGCGCGCTGGCCGTAGGTGAGTCCGACCGCGCGCTTGCGCATGACCCTGCGGATCATCGAGTCGTCGGAGAAGTAACCGCTCTGAGCCGTGCCTGCAGGCATCGTTGCCTCCCGGTGGGTGTGATGCGGGCCATCACATCTGGAAATAGAATCCCCCAGATTTCATATTCTGGCAAGACCTTTTGCCAGAATCGCGGCCATGCCAGAATCGGTTCGTGACCGGGCAACGGACCTACGGCGGCATCTCCGCGGACGAACGCCGCACCCAGCGCCGCACCGCCCTGCTCGACGCCGCCCTCGACATCCTCGGCACCCAGGGCATCGACAAGCTCACCGTCTCCGCCCTGTGCACCGGTGCGGGCCTCAACGAGCGCTACTACTACGAGAACTTCGACAACCGCGACGCCGTGCTCTCGGCACTGTTCGACTCCATCGCCGAGGAGCTGGCCGGCGCCCTGCTCGCCGGACTGCACACGGCCCCCGACGACCCGCGCGCCAAGGCGCACGCCGCGATCACCGCGGGCATCCACGTCCTCACCGACGATCCGCGCAAGGCCCGGGTGGCCCTGGTGGTCAGCTCCGCTACCCCCGAATTACGCACCCGCACAACGCACACCATCAAGGCGTTCGCGAATATCGTTGCGGCCGAGGGCATCGACTTCTACGGCCTCACCGAGGGCGACCCCGAGCCCGTGATCGGTTTCCGCGCCACCTACCTGGTCGGCGGCCTGGTCCAGACCCTCGCGGCCTGGCTCCAGGGCGACATCTTCATGACCCGCGACGAACTCATCGACGCCACCACCGACGTTTTCGTGCTGCTGGGCGAGGATCTGGCTCGGCAGATCCGCCGCTGAGCCACGCGCTGATCCATCCGGAATCTCCGCGCGGGGAAACATCTCCGGTTCGCGGCGCGACTGGCCGGCAGTGGGCTGCGGCATCCGTCGATCTTCCTCGACTCCCACTCCCCTTGCGGCCCGAATCGTAGCCCACCGCAGGGGAATCCGAATCAGCGCACGATGGCGATGACGGCGGACGCACCCGGGTCGTCCTCGGTGGATTCGACGTAGCAGTGGGCGTCGCCGACGGCGAAGGACACCTGCGATCCGGCCTTGTCCGGAATCGATTGCGTCCAGCGGATAGCGCTGGTGTGTGCGTCGATCGCGCGCAGGGTGCGAGCGGCCAGCAGGTAGAAGGCTCCCGCGCTCGGGTATCCGCCGACATCGGCCGCGGCACCCGGATCGGCGATGCCGATACTCCACAGCTTGGCTGCCTCGCCGCCGGGAGTCATGGCATGCAGCCTCGTACCGTCACACAGGTAGTAGGCGTCGCCGGAACCGAAGACGGCGCCGGCCGTGTAGGGCAGAGCGGGCGTGGTCCACAGCGCCGCACCGGTTTTCGGATCCAGGCCGGAGACGGTGTGGGCGCCGTCGGTCGCCAGCACGGCGCCCCGGACCAGACCGGAGGCGATGGTGCTGGCCGAGACCGCCGAGTCGCCCGCGCGGGACCAGACAGTCGCACCGGTTCCCAGGTCGAGGGCGGCGAGATCGCCGCCGGTGCCGGGATTCTGGTTGTAGAGGAGCGAACCGCTGTCGGGCACCGACAGCGCCTCGGCGGCGCAGGGCACCCGCCACCGGGCGGCCTGGCTCTTCATGTCCACGGCCCACGCCTCGCGTCCGCCCTTGTCGTGATCGGAGGCGATCAGATAGAGCACCCCGTCCCGCACACCGAAGACTCCGCCGAGCACGACCCCCTCGGGTGCGTCGAAGGACCAATTCCGTTTGCCCGACGCCAGATCCACGGCCACGGCCCGGTCCCCGGCGGCATCGGGTTCGGCCCCGCAGACCACGAGGTCGTTGCTCGAGACGCAGGAGTGACGGCCGATCCCCGGTGTCGTGATCGGGAACCGCCACAACTCACGTCCGCTCTGGGCCTCGAGCCCCGTGAGCACGGCGGCGGTTTCCACCACCACCGTGCCGGCGTCGTATCGCAGTCCTCGCACCGCGCCATCGACCTGGAATTCCCAGGCGATGCTCCCGGACGCCGCGGTCCCCGCCACCCGCCGCGGCGCGGCACACGCCGCCGCCACCCCGGCGACGGCGAGAATCGCCCCGTCCCGCAACACTTTTCGACGACTGATCACAACCGAACCCCACTCGTTCGACACACTGTCAGCGACTATAGGGGGAACCGCTCTCGCCCGAATACAAAACCGCCCGGCCTTTTCCGATGGATCGGGTCCACTGGATCGGGCCGGGCGGTCTGCGAATCCGGGCTAGCTCGCGGCGCCGGTCTTCGGGTCGAGCTGCAGGGCCGGCTGCGCGGCGGCCTTGAAGTCGAACATGGCGTCGAGGGTGCCGGCCTTCTCGTCGAACGAGTCGTCGCCGATGCGGCCGGTCTTCCAGTTGTCCTCGATGAACTTCAGGACCGAGGCCTGGTCGGTCACGCCGTGGTCGACGAAGTTGGCCTTCGAGTAGGGCGAGACCACCAGCAGCGGCACGCGCTGACCGTAACCGCAACGGCCCTGGTACTTGGCCGGATTCGCCTTGGCGTCACCGCAGACGCCGGGGCCGCTGTAGCCGTCCTGTTCGGAGGCGGAGTTCACGACCAGCTTGGGGGCCGCGTGGTCGTACCAGCCGTCGGAGTCGTCGTAGGCGATGACGACCGCGGTGTCCTTCCACTCCGGCAGCTTCTGCAGGTGGTTCATGGTCTCCACCAGGAACTGCTGCTCGTCCAGCGGATCTGAGTAGGCGGCGTGGCCGTCCTGGTAGCCGGGGGCCTTCAGGTAGCTGACGGCGGGCATGTTGCCCTTGTCGGCGGCGGCCCAGAAGTCGGTCAGGTCGTACTGGTGATTGGCCTGATCGTCGTGGCCGATCTTGTCGACCGAGGTCGGCGGCAGGTGGTGCGGGTTGGCCGTCGACGCGAAGTACTGGAACGGCTCGTGGTGCGGGATGTAGTCGCCCTTGGTGTCCCAGCCCTTGTCACCGGTCTTGGCGCCGGTACCGCCCAGTGCCATACCGACATTGTGGGTGGCGCCGCAGACGGCCTTGCCGTCCTTGGTGCCGGTGGGCTTGAAGCCGCCCTGGAAGAAGCCCCAGCTGACGCCCTTCTTGGTGAGCAGGTCGCCGATGGTGGTGCCGCTCATCTGGACGGTGTCGCGGTTGGAGCAGTCGTCGCCATAGGGCTGCGGGTCGCCCACCACGGTGCCCTGGCCGTTGCCGGCGTTCTCCAGCACGGTGTCGACCGGGAAGGGCTGGCCCGGCTTGGGCGGCTCCATCTTGGTGACGCCGTGGGTCTGGCCCGCGACCAGGTTCAGCGCGCCGACGGTGGACGGGCCGAAGGTGGAGGTCCAGGAGTTGTCGCTGATGGCGTAGTGCTGCGCGTAGTTCCACAGCGCGGTCACCGAATTGCCGTCGTAGTAGCCCATGACCAGACCCTGCGGGCCGTAGGTCGGCGGCTTGCAGGCGCTGCCCTCGGACACGTTGGTGTGCTCGACGAACTGGTCCATCTTGCCCCCGTTGAGGGCGAGCTGCTCGTCCTTGTACTCGTGGTCCTGGTCGCAGGTGATCTGCTGGTTCGGACCGCCGAGGCGCACGGGCTGCGCCTTGTTGGGGTTCTTGGTGAGCAGATCCGGCGTGAGGCCGTCCACCTTCGGCGTGTTCGGCTGCGCGGTGAACGTGGTGCCGTCGGTGTTGGCCGCGTTCGGGTAGGTGCCGAAGTAGTGATCGAAGGAGACGTTCTCCTGGAAGATCACCACCACGTGCTTGATGGGCGTCGCGGTGTCGACGTCCGGAGCCGCCTTGTCGGACGACGACGAACACGAGGTGGCGCCCAGCGCGAGCAGCGCGGCGAACGCGGCGGCGGCGCGGCTTCGTCCACCGAAGCGTCGGCCATGGGCGACTGCCGGGCTTGGGCGACGATGTGCCGAGGCAGGCATGGAACCTCCAGGTCGATCCGGATCGCGTCAGGCCGCGATCGCATAGCGGAACCATTGCAGCGTCCAGGACAGTTTTGATCGACCGCAGGTTAACTGAAGGGGAAAGTCCGGTGAATCAAGAATTCTCGGATTCGGGGTCCAGAGCCAGGGGTATCACCGGCAGTCCGGGTGGGGTGGCGTCCTGCAGGACCACCCGGAAGGCGATGCCCCGGGCGGCCCAGATGGTCGCGCAGTCGGCCATGGCCTCGGCGAACCAGTCGCGCTCGTCGGGCTGCCGGTCGAGCATGAGCGCGGCATTGCGGATCACCACCACGTATCCCTGTGCGGCTCCGACGAATTCGTCGAGGTCGCGTAGGCACTCGTCGAAGGCGTCCTTGTTCTCCCCGAAGTAGTAGGGGAATTGGAAAGCGGCGGCGAACTCGTCGAAAACCTCGGTGACCGTGCGCATCTTGCGGCCGCGCAGTTCCCGGGCGACGTAGTCGTCCGGAATCCGGTAACGGACGCCGGAGAATTCGGCCGTGCCGATGGGCAGCACCCCGAGCACCCGGGCGGGGGCCCGGCGCTCGGCGATGTCAGCTGCGGGCGCGGAGAGGAACTGCGACAGTGGCATCGGCTCGGTCATTCAGCGCATCCTCGTGAAGGTTTTGTAGTGGTCCCCCGTGTAATACGCCGACCCGTCGCTGCCGGTGATGATGCGCTCGGCGTCGCGGGTCTGCCCGGGCTGCTTGGGATTCACGTCCCATTCCTGATAGCTGATCGCCTTGCCGGAGGCGTCCTTGCGGGGCAGGCTGCCGTCCCGGTTGTTCCAGGTGTCGCCGCCGTGGGTGCCGGGCGCGTTGGCGGAGCCCGGCCAGCGACCGGCGTCGATTTCGACCAGGGTCTTGTACGCCTGATCGGGCACACCGGGCACCTTGGAAGGCGGGGCCGATTGATCGGCCAAGCCGGGACCCGGTACGCCGCCGCCTGGTTTGGCGGTCGTCTTGATCACCGACGTGACAACGGGTTTGGCGCTGCCGGTGTTGTGCGGATGGTCGGTGTTGATCCGGTTGGCGACGATGGCGGCGATCAGCGCGAGCACGGCCACGCCCAGCGTCAGCCAGGCGCTCTGCTTTTTGTTGGGCTTCTTCATCGGTACTGCACCACCGGCCGGCATCCGATGAGCAACCGAATCGAATTGGCTCTACCAGCCACAGCGTCCCCGTTGAACAGGGAAGGAACCCTGCTGCAGACCCCGTAGAGCGCCTTGCTGGTCGCTCGGCTATCCGTCATGACAGACGAATCTACGTCACCATCCGGCAACTGGAGCACTGCCGGAACCGTGTGAGGGAGAGGGAATGGGCTTTCTCCCCGTCGATTCCGACCGTCCGACGTCCCGCATTGCGCTGGGTCACCCCTGTCGAACACTCAGCAGAGTGTTCGACCACGAGCCCAGCATCAGTTTCTGCAAGGACCGGACCTGAGCCCAGTCCTGGTTCCATGTCGCCTGAAGATTCTGCGCCGCAACCTCGCTACGTTTGTTCGTGGACACGCCAGTCGATGGCGTCCCATGTCAGCACAGCGACGTCCTGGGGTCCGTTCACCGTGATGGTGTCCAACTTGCCCCTTCGGTTCGCGATGTTCCTGGTCTTCAGCACTTCCAAGGTTCACCAGCCCACGTCAGAGCTCTTTCGAGCCCGGCCACCAGGGCCGGTATCCGACCGGTTCCCCACTCGCGCAAGGTCGGTCCAGGGCTTTCAGCGTCTGAGCGAGCTCTTGGATTTTGCCCACCAGCATCGACGTTCGCGACCAACTCGGGCCTCGATATGACATCCCAAGATCAACGGGATTGAATCATGTTGCACAACCGAAGGAGCATGATCAGATGATCAGGGTGCTGATCGCCGAGGATATGCGGCTGTTGCGTGAAACCGTGGTCGCCGCATTGGAATTTGAGGACGACATCGCTGTGGTGGCTGTTCTCGAGGATGGTGGGTCCATTGTTTCGGCCGCGGTGGAGGCGCGGGCGGAGGTGGCTGTTCTCGATATCGACCTGCCCGGCCGGACCGGGCTCGAGGCCGCCGCCGAGATGCGGACGCGTTATCCGCAGTGCCGGGTCCTCATACTCACGGCGCTGGCCAATCCCGGACATCTCAAGCGCGCCATGGAGATCGGCGTGTGCGGGTTCATCCTCAAGGACGGTTCCCGGCAGGATCTGCTGCACGCGGTCCGCACCGTGGCGGCCGGTGGCAATGTGCTGGATCCAGGGCTCGCGGTCACGGCGCTGCGTGCCCCGGGCAATCCGCTCACCGAACGCGAGTCGGAAGTGCTGCGATGTTTCGCCGAGGGTGCGGCACCGAAGCAGATCGCGACTCGGCTGCACCTGTCCTACGGCACGGTGCGCAACTATCTGGCCTCGGCCGTGACCAAGTTGCGGGCGCGCACCCGGGTGGACGCGGTGCGTCTGGCCACCGAGGCCGGATGGCTGTGAGCATCTCCGACCTCGGCAGAGAGCATGCGCGATTGACGACATGACGTTTAGCTTCAGCTGATTTGAGATCATTTGACCGAACCGTACGGTCGGTATGAAATGACCGAGTGTCGTCGCAGTTGCTACCGAGATCCACCGGATATCTCCTCCTCGTTGTCCTGCTGCTCTCGGTGCTTGCCCACGATGCCGTGGCGGCGGCCGTGTGCGGTGCTCTGCAGGCAGGGCTGCTCGTTGTGGCGCAGCGGCACGCGACGGTGCGCGCTCAGGTGCTCACGGCGCAGATCGCGGCGACGTATCTACCGATCCTTCTTCTCGGCGGTGCTGCCAGTACGGACTATCTGCTCGCTGCAACCGCGTTGTTCGCTCCAGGCAGGCGATGGCGCTGGGCGGTCTTCGTCCTGATCGTTGTGGTTTCCGGTGTGGTGCACGGCGCATGGCAGCCGGTCTGGCCGGGACCGGTGTATGTGGCGTTGGGTACGGCCGCGACCGGTCTGGTCCTGTACAGCCTGCTGCGGTTGCCCGAGCTCCTCGATCGACTCTCGGCCACCCGCGCGGAACTGGCCCAGGCAACCTTGGTTCGGGAGCGCTTGCAGATCGCGGATCGGTTGCGCGCTGCGCTGGGCGAGCAGATAGCCATGGTGCGGGAACTATTGGCCGACGCCCGCCGAGATCTGACCGCGCGACCTGAACAGGCACGGGAGGCGGTCGATCACGCCGCGACCGCCACCCGCCGGATAATCCGGGCGGTGCGCGAAATCGCCTCGGCCCAGCGCGATCTCGATGTGCAGCCGGTGGACGGTGAACCGATCGCACGGTTGGTCCCGCGGCTGACCATTCTCGCGATCGTGGTCGGTTTGTTCGGCTGGACAGCCAATCAAGCCATGGAGATGGCCGATCACCGCCTGTCGATAGCCATCGGCGGAACACTGCTGTCCTGTTTGTTCCTTGCCGGGCTTTATGCCCCTCGGTACGCAATACCCATACTGACCGCGCAGGCCGCGATCACGCTGGTTCCTCTGCTGTGGTTCGGCGCGTACTGGTCGGCGTGGCTGATCCTGTTGGCGACAGCGGTGCTGCTGACACTGCGCGGGCCCTGGGCCACAGCGGCGGTGATCGCACTGTTCGCACTGCGGGCCGTCTACACCAAGCCGGGAGTCGCACCCATCGATCCCTCGCTCTGGCTGCTGCTGGCCCTGCAAGCGATGCTGGCCTTGTTCGGCCTGGCCCGGTTCTGGCAGCTGTCGCAACAGCTGAACCGTTCCCGTGCCGAACTGGTGCGCAGCACACTGCATGTCGAACGGCTCCGCCTGGCACGCGATATTCATGATCTGCTCGGTTTGACACTGTCGGTGCTGGCACTCAAAGCGGATCTGATCACCGAGCTGATCAGCCGAGACCCGGCGCGGGCCGCGCGAGAGATCGACGAGGCCTCGCGGATCGCCGTGGACGCCCAGTCGGAGGCGCGTGCGTTGGTGGACGCGGAGGCCGCGAAATCGCTGGGCCGGGAACTGGACTCGGCCAGGAAGTCGCTCGCCGAGGCCGTCGCGGTCGTCGAGCTCGGTTACGACGACGAGCTGCCCGACGAGGCGGGGGCGGTGCTGGCCCCGGTCTTGCGCGAGGCGATCACCAACGTGCTGCGCCACAGTGCGGCGACCCGGGTCCGTATCGAATGCCGACGCCGAAAGGACTTCCTGCACCTCGATATTCGCAACGACGGCGTACGGCGCGCGAGTAGACCCGGGGGACAAGGGCTCGACAATATGCGGGCCCGCGTACTGGGCGCGGGTGGCTCCTTCAGCGCCGAAGTATCGCGCGGTGTTTTCCTGCTGAAGGCCCGTGTTCCCTGTTGATGGATGTGCATTTTGCACACCCTGGCGGGCCACATTCCGCACACGCGATGGGTGCCGCACGCACTACCAGTGAATTGTGCTGCCTGACAGGCTCTTTCCTGTCAGGAAGAACACCGCGGGACCCACGCTACCGGGTACCGCGCTACACAGCGAGGACATTCACCATGCCCGTGGTCAGGATTCACCACTACCGTGTCGCCGATGATCAGGTCGAGGCCCTGCTCGCGCAGCGAACCACACTGATCGACGGAATCCGCAGGGCCAACCCCGGTTTGACGCAGACCCGGCTCACCCGGCTCGAGGACGGCAGCTACTCCGATACCTGGCGCTGGGACTCGGCCGAGCAGATGCTCGCCGCCATCGGCGCGTCGCAGGGATTCCCACTGGTAGCCGCCACCATGGCCTTGACCACCGACGCGACGGCGCAAACCGGCGAAATCGTCGACGAGCGATAGACCCGACGACCAGGTGGGCAACGCGTGTCACACCCGCGCGGCCTGCGTCGTCATCCCACCGAATCCGAACGAGAAGAATCGCGAAAGAATGAGTACACGAGTCGCTGTCGTCGGCGCCACCGGCCGTTTGGGCAGCCACGTGGTCGAGGTACTGCGTGAGCAGGGACACGAGGTCGTCGAAATATCGCGATCCCAGGGCGTGGACGTCGTCACCGGCGAGGGCTTGGCACAGGCTTTGACCGCCGCCGACATCGTCATCGACGCCGCCAGCACACCCTCACCCGACCAGGCCGAGGCCACCGAATTCTTCACCGCGTCCGCACGCAACCTGCACGCCGCCGCGCAGGCCGCTGGCGTGCAGCGCCTGGTCGTGGTGTCCATCATCGGAATCCATGCCGCCGCAGCGGGATACAACCTCGCCAAGCAGATCCACGAGCAGGAGGTCTTGGCCGGTCCGGTCCCTGCGGCCATCCTGCGGGCCGCGCAATTCGACGAATTCGTCGAACTGCTGCTGCGGTGGAGCATCCGCGGCGACGTCGCCTACCTCCCGCGCATGCGCACGCAGCTGGTCGCGGCCCGCACCGTCGCTGAAGAACTGGTGCGCCTGGCCTTCGACCCGAATGCCACAGCGGCCCTTCCCTTCCCCGAGGTGGCAGGACCGCGCGAGGAGCGCCTCGCTGAGGCCGCCGCGCTGGTCGCCGACCGTCTCGGACTCGATGTCCGGATCTCGGAGGTCAGTGACCCGGACAACCCCGACACACCGCTGAACGAGAACGGCGGCCTGCTACCCAGCCCGCACGCCCGTCTCGCCGGCCCCACCTTCACCGAATGGGTCTCCGCCGCTTACCCGTCGCGTACCGCCTGACAGGACTACCCAGGGGCCCGGCTCGCCATTGCTCCGACTGCTATGGGAACCGCTCGACGAGCCCGCGCAGCAACCCCAACTTCTACAGAGGGAATGGAATTCTCATGAACATCGCCTACTACATCGTCGGAACCGTCGCGGCCCTGTGGGTCGGCTTCTCTGGCTACTCCTTGTTCGCACAGAAGCAGTTCGTCGTCGATCCGCTCAATGACTACGGGGTCCCGCGGTCGTGGTGGAACTGGCTGGCCACGGCTAAATCCGTTGGCGCGCTGGGGCTGATCGTGGGATTCTTCATCCCCGTCATCGGCATCGCTGCGGCCGTGGGCGTCATCCTCTACTTCCTTGGAGCAGTCGCCACCACCATCCGCGCGCGTTCCTACAAGACGACCATCTTCCCCGTCCTATACATCGTCCCGGTAGCCGCGGCCCTGGCACTGCAACTCACGAAGTGAGCACGGCCGCCGGTCCACCGGCGGCCAAACCTTACCGGCACGCAGATACCCAGACCACCGACCTGGATGTTTCCGCCGCCAAGTATGCACCGTTCGATGGACCGCAGCTCGACAAAAGCTTGAAGAACCGGGTGTATTGGGCTTCGCCCATACTGGCAACCTCAGTTGGCCCGCGTGTCGAGGGCCTTGCGGATCAGTCCCCGGGCAGCCTCACCGGTCACGGACTGACCTACCAGGACATCGAACGTCCGGTGATACAGCTTGATCTCTCGCGGTTGGGTGATCGTCAGCTCAGCAGTAATCCCCTCGACGGTTACCCGACGCTCGTCGAACATGACAAAGTTCGTCAGTTGCATCGGGAGTTCGGTGCCCATGGGGACAATCCCGAAAGTGACACGCGGCAATCCCATTGCCGCAAGCAACCTATCCAGCTGCCCTCTCATCACCGAGTCTCCACCAACGTTGTTGTACAAGGCTTGTTCACCCATCAACAGATGAAACCTGCGATCACCCTTGTACAGAATCTGTTGCCGTTCAAGGCGCTTGGCTACACCTTCATCCAAATCATCAGGTATTCCATGGAACTTGATAGACCTCCGTAGAATCGCCGAAGCGTATTCGGCGGTTTGGAGCAGCCCAGGTATCAGCGACGGCTGATACACGCGCATAACCGTGGACTGCTGCATCAAGCGGAGGATCTCATGTTGCTTCTGTTTCGTCCCACCGCTGAGCGTCCGCCGCCACTCACGGTAAGCGGCCTCTATGTTTCGGAGGGAGGCAACCAGGTCCGGTATCTCACCCTCAGCCCCAGTGAGCTTGCACCACACCTGAATATCGGCCACCGACGGCTTGGTCTTGCCGTACTCGATCTTAGGAACCCTGGTCTGATGCCAGCCGGCCCTACGGGCAAGCTCACTGCCGCTGAGACCGGCAGACTGGCGAAGCCCCCGGAGACGTTCCCCTGTCCGTGGCCATGACAAAGTCCCCGCTGGTGGCCAACTGTAGGTCCCCGCTGGCGGCCGGGTAGAAGTCCCCATTTTCCCCTTGCTCGTCGTGT
>NZ_JBIWMX010000021.1:0-170840 GCF_044766925.1 Nocardia sp. NPDC101769
TGCGTGGCCGCGGCGAACGCGCCAACGCGCAGCTCAAGAGCTGGAAGGTGCTGCACAAGCTACGCTGCTGCCCACACAAGGCCGGGACGCTGGCCTGATCCGCAACTCGGCCCGAATTCCGTCGCCACGTCCGGCCATGATTCCCCTCCACGATTCCGCACACCGAATGTCGTTGGTGCTGCTGGATTTCCGATCATGAGCCTAGCGCGGCGAGCTGGACGACCAGGATCGAGAATCAAACCGACAGTGCCCGCCAACTGACCACACCAGCTGACGAAGAAGTGCTCGGTCATCGGCATTATGGTGCGTTCGCCGGCCTTGGATCGGCACGGCCAGTTGATCTTCCGCCGGGCCGCGCTGTCCGGTTCGGTCAGCGCGAGTATGCGGCATTATGGTGCGTTGACATCGGGAGTCGGACGGGTCGTCGTACCCAGGGTCTCCGCCGCGTCGTAGCCGGCTGAGAGTAAGAGTCTCACAGCGCGTTCCGCATCGGCCGCCTGGCAGAGACCCAGATGGTAGCCATCACCGACGGTGATCGACACGAGCGCGAATCCGAGCCTGTGGAACTGGTCGCCGGTCTCTTTGAGGAAGGTGCTGGTCTCGGTCACCCGATCTTGTGGGTCGGCGATGTTAATGGCTGAACCGTATTCGGCCGACCACAGCGAGGACAACTCCGGGGGACACAGTCGTCCCAACTGTTCCCTGATGGTTTCGATATCGTCGCGCCAGTCGAAGTATTCCAGCAACGCGGGGCTGATGCCCCAATCCGTACCGTGCAGCATCGCGAGTAGTCCGCGACGGGCGAGATCACCCTCTCCGGAGCAGAGGTAATCCATTGCCGGGTACGCATCAAGGTAGGCGCGCGGGTCGTCGAGAACAAGGCGCAACAGTTCCATGATGTCCGGTCGATTCGGCGCCAGTATCTCCGCAAGCTGGGGTAACGCGGTACAAACCACATCGGGTGCCTGTAGTTGTGGAAACGCGGGTACGTCGTCCTGGATCGCGGTCATTGTGCCGAGCCGAATCAGGGACAAACTGTGTCGTGCTCGCTCGACGATACCCGAGACCTGTTCTGTAGGAACGAAAGCCAACGCACCGGCATCCGATCCAGTATCGATGTTCACCAAGGCTGATCCGACCGCATAGCTGTGCTCGCCAACCAACTCCAAGAACCGCTTCATGCCTCCTTTCAAATCCGGCAGGTCGCGGAGGAAGTGCTCATACCAGTCCCACGCCATCGCCGTGGGATATGTCGATAGCTGCTGTAGCCTTCCCGCAATGTACTCACTGCCGTCCCTGTAGTTGATCAACGCGACCAGCCCGGCATCATCCAACTGGTCCACCAGCACCATCCGAGCCCTCGCGAGCTGGTAGGGCTTACCAGAATCCGCGCTTACCCTGTCCATTACCGCATGGGCGATCGTCGGCCGATCGGGCGCGAGTGCTGTGGCTACCTCGATCAAGGCATCCCGTTCGAACTCCCAGCTCACTTCAACCCCTGTAGAACATCTATGACCATGTCCGGGCGACGGTATACCGCCCGTACAACATTGGCGCCTTCGTGACGCTGTGACTCCATGCGAGTGAGAGCCCGATGGCCGGTCATCGGCAGAAGCGGACGTTCTGTACCGCACCAGGTTCCGGCCGCCGGCGCCCCCCGCTGGCCGGTTCGGTCAGCGCGGTATGCGGCATGTGCGGATGTGGCCGCATTTGCTTCGTCGATCTTGCGCTCTGCTCGCCGACGTAGCGGGAACCCGTGCGGTTCGGCCCCCCACGGGACGGTGGGACCGAATCAAACTGGGGGCATAGTGGTTCGCCCGCGAATCGCCTATTGGGATCCCAATAGGCCGCCGTAGCAGACGAGCGGGCCGCCCATACCCATATGTGGGTGACCACCAGTCAATACGCACAGCAGCGACGCCACGGTGCCGATGAAGCTCCCCTGCTGCTGCATGGCCCCTTGGAAACTCCCGGTGTCCGCGATCGGACCGACTTCCGGCAACGGACCCGCCGCGGCCGTACCCAGGGTGGAAAGTCCGATTCCGGCTGAAATGATCACTACTGTAGCTATTTTCATCGGCGTTCGGGCCATTTGACTACCTTTGCTCGTGACAACTTGCCAGACGGACGATACGCCTTCACGGCCATGATGAAACGAGCATGCTTCAAATTTTGAGGGCACAACTTCCCGGAAGCGACAGCGCGTACGTGCCCCGCAGAGTGCTCGATCATCGGCAATAGCGGATGTTCTGCACCGCACCAGGTTCCGGCCGCCGGCGCCTCGCGCTGGCCGGTTCGATCAGCGCGGTATGCGGCAATAGCGCGCACTTGAGTTCACTAGAGTCAGGGGGATATTTCCGGGGCAGGCGCCGGAAACTCGACCTTCGCACAGTATCTCGCCCTTGCAACCCGGTCCGGCAGGTCTGCGTAGCTGCGCCGGATTCCGCCAGGTTGTCCAAGAATGCCGGTATCTGCCGCCCGATGAAGCGGTGCAGGCACGATTCGCCTTCCAGCACTAAGTTATCCGGGCTGGTGGTAGCGAATCGCTACGGATGCCGGTAGAGGGCCAGCGGGCGGGCGCGGGGTTCAGCGGCAGGTGCGATCAGAGACCCAGCAGCTCCGGCCTCTTTGCGATCGCGCGGTACTGCGCCGCCGGGTCGGCGACCAGTCGGCGCTCGGCCAGATCGAGGATGCCACCGACATGCGACACCGTCGCCACCGCGGCCCCGTCGAGTCTGGTGAACAGTCGCCGAAAGTGGCCGCCTGGCGCGCGGTCTGGGGCACCCAACGCGCCAACCCGGTCTATGCCGCCCGCTACAAGCATCTGACCGGCCGCGAGACCAATCGGCTCACCCCGACCCAAACCCAAACCGTGATCGCCGCAGCAGTATTGCGCCAGCTACACGCCGTCATCACCACCCGACAACCCTGGGACCCCCATATCGCCACCCACGGCACCACACGCGCCAAGATCTCGACCGCCGCCTCAGCGGCGGCGCGTCGAGCGGTCGGTCGGGGCGAGCCCTCTGCGGCATCGAGACACACCGGCGATCTCGCCGCTCATCATGGGCAGCCCCGGCCTGTCGTCACCACAACCCGATTACACGCTGCAGGGTGACCAACCCCATTACCGCTATGCCGGGACGACGACAAACCGAGGGCAACCGACCGGACCACTTGACACAAAACGACGTACGCTGATGAGCGGACGTCTGCCGGACATGCTCCGGCTGTTCGGCGCATCGGCTTCGGATCCCGGTGGGTCTACGGTCGGCGCAGGTGACGGCATTTCCGAGTCCGGACTCGGCGTGTTCGGCATCGACGATCAACCGGAAGTTGGCAGCGATCGGTTCGCTCTGCAACTATCACCGCCGTCACGGCGTCGACTGCGGTGAGCTACTGACCGAGATCAAGCCGGATGGGGTCCGGGACGCATGGCGGCCCGTCCCCGGCGCATCCGGGGTCCGAAGGCGATAAGCGCCGACACACGATCAAAGGGAGGTCTTCGGCCCGAGCTAGCCCACCCTGGAGCCGTCGTAATGTTGACAGTAACCGGTTTCTGGGTACCAGTCGCCGCCGGAATATTGACACCAGAACTGGCGCCACAGCAGTTGGGCCGAGCTGGAGCCAGTGTTCGCATTCGCGTCGAGAGTCTGCGTCGCTGAACCGGATGTGACCGATCCCGAGTCCGCCGAGCCCGAAGCGGTTGTCGTGGCCACCGGATCGAGGGTGAGCGGAGCGCCGGTGGCGACCCCGGTGCCGTACAGGATGGCTGCGACTGCACAGGCGGTCGCGATGGTAGGAAGCCGGTAGGCCAGAAGGGGTTTCAACTACGGACTCCTTGGAGGTGCAATGCTCCAAGGACTCTAAAATAGATTGATTTCAGAATGCTGCCCTGATTTCCATGGGCGGCCCAGGGGCCACGGACTGCACAGGCCGTCATATCTACGGCCAGACCGCTCCCGGTCTGCACCGGGTCGCCGTAGCTACGCCCAAGCCTTCGGGCACGGATACAACAGATTCCGGCACCGATGCGCGCTGACAACACCGAATACCTGCGCACCGCGGCCCGGCGACGGCACGAAAACACCCGCGCCGAGGCCATCGCGGCCCTCCACGGCCTCGACCAGGCCGGAGCGCGAATCACCTTCGAATCCGTCGCCGACCACGCCGGGATCTCACGCTCATGGCTCTACGACCAAACCGGTGATGACGAGTGGGAGGACGACAACTGGTGGGAGATACCGCTTTCGAATGTGCCCAACGTCTGCGACAGCATCGCTCGACGACAGGTTGCGGCACTGCGCCGGTCCGGCGCGGGGTCGACCGTGGAACTCACCGCGAATACGTGGGTGTACAGCGATAGCACGGTGTCCCTGTGGCGCATAGACATTCCGGTCACCTTCGACCGATAGTGTCGACTTCTCCGCGAGGCATCCGGTTGTCCGCCGAATGCTCGCTCATCGGCATGAGCGCGCACTGCTAGCGGTCGTACGGCGCTCTGCCCGTGGATCTTCCGATGCCCCGCGCTGGCCGATTCGGTCAGCGCGGTATGCGGCAAAATAGTGTGTTGCTCTGGATCGGTTCTGGTCGTTAGCAATGTGTACGCGCTGGGTGGTGGTCCGGGCGCGGTGGTTTCGTAGTCCGGATGCTTCTGCTGGACAATGGCGCTGGAGGCACTCCGGAGGCTGGTTCACGAGACTGGCGAGCTGCCCCAGCGGCCGACTGCCGACACCAATCTCATGAGACAACACAGCTAGGATTCTCATGGCAGTGGCGATTGTTGCCCACACGGCCGCCAATTCGCGGCAAAAAGTCCGCCACTCGACCCACTCGAAAGAGCTGGTAGACATGCAGATTGGACCGTACCCGCTCGGCAGCGGTTTTGGAATACGGCCCGAGCGCTCCTGGCGACCCGTGGCATGACCCATCGCGAGTCCCAGTCGGCAATGGGAGCCAAATTCTGCGGATCCACCATGTGGAAGCACGCCCCCAGCCGACTCCGACCTGCGCGAGCGGCGGATACCTCGGCGCTCCCGAACTGGCGATGCTCTGCACCAACGACGTCTTCTGGGATCGGATATCCGAAATAACCAGTCCCGGACGACAAGATGTGTTCGCCGTTTCGGTTCCGGGGACCGAAAACGTCGTTGCTCAGGGGATTTCGGTCTACGGTGGGCGGTAGGCCCGGGTGTTCCGTGCGTCCGCGAGGCATTGTCGATCCGGACGCACGGACCGTCGCCTAGTGCGATGACCCCGCGCTGAGCGAGTTCAGGAGAGGGCCGATGACCGGGATGGAGTTAGCGCTGCCGGTGCCGGTCGGGGTGGCGGTCGCTACCGGGGTGGTGACTATGAAGGTGGCCTGGCCGGCGAATTGACCTGCGCCGGACGGGGTCGTGGTGACCGAGTCGTCGGGGGGTGGGGGTGTGGTTGCGTTGGTGTAGACAGCCGTGAGGTTGTGGGCGCCGAGTGTGGTGGGCGTGAAGGATAATGTCGCCACACCGTTGGTGACGGTGGCTTGGCCCAGATTGACCGTGCCGCCATTGTCATCGAAATAGACGATGCTTCCGGCGGGAAGTGACGCTGCGGAAACGCTGAGCGTATAGGTCATATTCGGGTGGTGGACAAGTCCGTTGATCGTGATGCCCGCCTGGGTCAGGCTTCCGCCAGTAGGCTCTGTCCCAGCAGGTCCGGGTGTTTTCGGAAGCTGGCTCACCGAAGCCCCGGTTCCGGCACGGCTGACGAAATTGCCGCTCGCGTCCCATCCGTCGAACGCGATGCCGTGAGTTCCGGTCGCCGTGGGGTACCAGGTCAACTGAACCTTCCCGCCACTGACCTTCTGCGGACCGCCACCGATGACAACCGCCTGCGTCAAATTGCCCGGGCCGACGAACAGCATGTCGTACAGAAAGACCTGCGAGATCGTGGGATCGCTCACGGTAGCCGTGATCGTATACGCACCCGGATCTCCACCGGCCCCCGGTGTCACGGTTACGTCGATCGCATTCGCCGACGCGGTCGGTGCGGTCAATCCGGAAGTCGCCACGGCTACTGCGGCCCCCACAATCCAGATGCTCGCCCGACGGATTCGTTTGCGCTGCAAGAAGTCTCCCCGTTCTTCAGTGGTATGGCCCCGCTGACGCTAACCACCCGATACCCGCATTGTCAAAGGCTTCTATTTCAGTTTCCGGGATGGTCGGCCGATGTTGGCCGAAGGCGAGGTGTTGAGGGTCAGCCCGCAGGGCCTGACCCTCGAAGAGCGCGACACGCAGCGAGCGCTTGACGGTCGGTATGGAGCCCTCGATATTCGCCGAGAACGATCCGTGCGAACTGGCGGATGAAGGCTGGACGCTTGATGACGAGTGGGAGGACGACAACTGGTGGGAGATACCGCTGTCGGATGTGCCCAATGTGTGCGACAGCATCGCTCGCCGGCTGGTCGCGGGTCTGCGCCGATCCGGAGTTGGTTCGCCCGCGGAACTAGTCGCGGAGGCGTGGGTGTACGGCGACAGCACGCTGGCGATGTGGCGCTTGGATATTCCGGTCAAGTTCGACCGGTAGCGTCGACTTCTCCGGGAGGCATCCGCCCATCGTTCAAGTAATCGCTCATCGGCATTACCGTGCGTTCGGCCGGCCTCGGATCGGCACGGCCAGTTGATCTTCGCCCGCCTCGCGCTGGCCGGTTCGGTCAGCGCGGTATGCGGCATGACGGTGCGTTGACAACCCAGCTGAAAATGATCACCGCATGGACGAGTCCGTTGCCGAGCAGATCAAGGAAGTCGTGGCTGGACGGAATGAATCAACCAGTTGGGCTGGGTGATTCTTCTGTTCCAGTTTCCCTTCCTGTGAGCGCTCGACCTTGGTTGGTCAGCTCGGCAAGGGCGGCCAGGTGGGCTTCAAAGGCCTTCAGGCCCACCGCTGTGAGGGCCAGCCATGTCCGCGGGCGACGACCCACGTGGCCTTTGCGGATCCGCACGTAACCGGCTTCTTCCAGTGTGATCGCCGCTTTCGACAGTGCGGAGGCCGCGATATCGCATTTCTGCGCGACGACGCCGAATTCGGCTTCAGCGCAGCCGGCAAGGAATGCGGCGGCTTTGAGCCTGGCCATCGTGGCGAAGGCCTCGTCGATTCCGGTCACCGATTTCGCCGCGCCTCGACAGACCGCCGCCAGGCGGAGAGGCGCCACCAGGTCGACATCCCCAGCAAGACTCCCAGCGCGAGGCTTCCCCACCCGACCCGGTCGGTCACCAGCCAGACCAGGCCAGCCACCGCAACCGGAGCAGGAACGATGCCTGCCGACAACCAAACCCAACGCGGTGGCACCGTGGCGCCGGCGGAGTGCGGCAGAACCCCCGCGCGCACCCACGTCCCCGCCAGAATGCCCAGGGACGCGATATTGACAATGCACATCAGAAGACCGGCAATAGCGAATGCTGCGCGCCCGCTTCCGTGAGTCAGCGCAGAAACACCGAGCAGACCGAACCCGAGCACACAGCTCAGGCCCGCCAACGCAGGAAACCATCGGGGCATCCTGGTCGCACTGACGGCTGCCCGCCGGGCAGATCGAGCGACATCGAGGGCCGTCTCAGGAGATGTATCACTGCTCATACTGTCAGATTAGCATCTACTTTCTATTAGGAAAATAGATGCCAGGGGCCCTGCCGGCCTTCGGACATGGTGTCGGACGCTGATCGGTTCGTCCGCACGCTCATCGGCATGAGCGGACGTTCGAAAGAGCCGCGGCGTCAGGCCACAGACCACATCAGCCTCGTCGGCGCCGGGGAGACGTAGCGGTTCGGCTCAGCCAGGGCCTGGCCCAGGCGCTACGTGAACTTCGTTGGATTTTTGCCGTCCACGACCGAACCGGCCGGGGCATGACGACGCCAGCCGGTCGCCGCCCGTCACCATGTCGCCGTCGATATGCGCACAGCGCGAGCAGGGTGATGCGACCCGATACCGCCTATCCCTGTTGGTGCAGCCGGTCCAGGAACAGATCCCGATTATGCGTCGCCAGCTCCGCTTGAAGCGCAAAGGCTTCCGGCTGCTCGCGACCGAGACGTCGATACAGCTGCAGGGATTCATTGGCGACGCGCAACGCGTCGGTGAGATCCCCGGCATCGGAGATGTAGCCACCGAGTTGATGCAGGGCACTGGCCAAGAAGCGCTCGTAGCGCGGTCGACGTGGGGCAAGACGGCGCAGAATGTCGACGAGTTCCTCGCCGAAAGGCAGCGCTTGCCCAGGCTCACCGGTCCTGTCCAGGGAGCGGGCCAATTCGTCCAGAGAGCTCAGCAAGCTGGGGCCGAACCGGTGCGGAGCGCGCGACAATCGTTCCCGACACAAGGCGAGCGCCTCCCGTGCGTCGTCCACCGCCTCCCGCTCCCGGCCCACACACCGCAGCAGATACGCCCGCAGGCTCAACGCCGTGGCGATTTGAACCTCGGTGGTCGTGCGCCGAACGATCGGCGCGCGGCGGCAGATTCGCAGTGCCTCCTCGACATCGATCAGGGCGTCGTCGTACCGATATTCGACGGACAGGGCCAACGCCCGTAACCGAAGTGCGGAGGCGAAGTCCGGACCGAGGCCCGGTAGCACCGAAGCCCATGGCCGCAGCACCGCGACGACCGTGGTCATGATTTCGGGGTCCCGCACCCACCGCTGGAACGTATCGGCGACCCGATATGCCATATGAACCTTCTCCCTATACCGAGGTTCTCAGTACCAATCCCCCGCACCGAGCCGAGTATTCCGATGCCCCAAGTAGTCCACCTCACGCACCACAGCCGCGCAAGCTACACCGAGATCACCACCAGCACAGGACAATTGCGGTAGATGACATGCCCCTTACCGGCCCTACGCTCAGCCTTCACCCCGACTGTTGGGTCGGTCATGGGCGCGGTGCCGGGATTGCTCCCGGTCCGTTTCCCGTGACCGCCCGCCGAACCCGGCGTGCCTCTCTCAAGGCACCGGGCTCTCCATGTGTCTTGCCCGGTGGTCAACCGCCGCTCGGGCGGCTGCCGGTGTTGTTGCCCACGGGGAATGAATCTTGTTCCCGCGGTAGCGGTATCGCGTCACGGCGACGCTGGATGCGCCGCTGAGCGTGTAGCCGCCGTATGCGATCTTCCAGCTGCCCATGACACCCGACTTCAGGAACGCCTTCACCAGCGCACCCACCCGCTTGTCCTTGATCTGGCCCCGCAGGCGGTTCATCAGCGCCGTGTGATCGATCTATGGGCTGGTCGGCGGTGCACACCCACCAGCTCAGGGGTGGGGAACTCCTGGTCGGGCATTGTGCGTCTGGGCTGGGAGGCCACGGTGAAGGACTACGGCGTAGTCGTGGCGAGGCCGCAGGGGTATAGCCGGGTGCCTAACTCGTCGATCGGATGACAGTGAACGTGGGAACCGCCCGTGTTTCGTTCCCCGCCAACGCCTTACGCCAGGAGGTGTGGCGGGGATAGGCCCGATGCCGGCTGAAGGATGCGGGTGGGCGGAGCCGTCGTAGTACTCGGGGGCCGGGAGACCGCGTCGCCGGAAACACCGGCGCGCGGACAGCGGGAGTCGACCGGGTCCGACCCATCGGTGCCGACTCTGCTTCAGCGGCCGCGGTGAGCGTCGAGCCGACAGCGGTTCCGGGTGCGGGGTTCCCGATCGGGTCGGGCAATACCGGGTCCAGCGGAACCGGGTCCGCCGGTGACGGATCGATCATCTGCTGGCTGCTCCACCCCAGCCCCACCTGCCAGATCTGACAGTGCTCAAAACATCATGCCGGCTTCGAGGATCCAGGAGATGGATCGAGACCCGTGTCGGGGTGCCGGAATTCCTGAACGCGCCACGAATCACGTTGCGCGATAGTTTGTATGCCATATCCCGAATTCTTACCGCGATGAATCGGATGGTGGGGCGTCAGCGCACGACCGAGTAACGCACGCAGGCGAATTCGCCGTTGTGGGCGACTTCCGTGGTCTTCAGTTCGAGACGGCGGGGGAGCAGGGGTGCGCCCGCGCCCAGCGTGACGGGGGCGATGGAGACGATGATTTCGTCCAGCAGGCCCTGATCGGCGAATTGGCCGACCAGCTCGCCGCCGCCCATCAGCCAGAGGTCTTTGCCGTCGGCGGCCGCGGCCATCTCCTTGTGTACGACCTCCACCGGCTTCGAGGTCAATCGGACGTCGCGGCCGTCGTCGAAGGCCGGGAACTCGCGATGGGTGAACACCCAGGTCGGCATGTTGTAAGGCCAGGGCTCGGTGGAATTCTCATTGATCCATTGATAGGTGCTCGAGCCCATGGCGATCGCGCCCGCACCAGCCGCGAACCGGTTCAGTCCCAGCGGGCCGTCCCAGTCGACCTGCCGAGACAGCAGCCAATCCAGGTTGTGGTCGGGGGTCGCCAGGAAGCCGTCCAGGCTGGTAGCGGTGTGGTAGACGGTCTTGAAGGTCACGTCATCCTCTCTGGTGTAGCCATTCGATGGGATCGCCGTCGACGATTTCGGTTCCGGCGATGGATAACTCGGTTCGCAGCCAATGCCGTACGAGATACCTGCGGTGGATGGAGTAGCTCAGGATGTGGGCAATCACGCTGCCGATGACGAAGCTCTGCGGCGGCTCGCACAGCGCATCGATCAGAGTGTCGTCCCACCCGCCACGCCGGGTGAGATCGCGGATGGTATCCAGCCACCGAACCGCTACGCGCTCATGGCGTTTCACCAATTCCGGGAGAGCGTCGTCGGCGGCCGTCGGGATGTCCTCGCCGTCGATCGCGGCCAGCCACACCTCCTTCGACTCGATGAGATGGGCGAGCACGGTGGCAATGGATTCCTCGGGGCCCCGGAACGACTCCACCAGCAGGCCCGGAAATCGCACCCGCTGGTACTGCGATTCGTCGAGTTGCGCTGCCATACTGAGGAGTTCGCGGGTGTCGTCGATATCGTGATGGATCAGCAGGGTCGTGGGATCCAGCACGGCCTGTTCTTTCGGCGCACTCGTCACCCACAGCGACATGGGCGGGTGAAAGTGGATGCCATTGCTCGTGGGCAACCACCGTCGGCGCTCGTCCGCGGGAGTCAGGCTCGGCGGATGCCCGAAGGCAGCGCTGAACGCGCGGCTGAAACCCTCCACCGAGTCGTACCCGGCCGCGAACGCGACGTCGGTCACCGACTTACCCGTCGACAGCTCCCACGCCGCCCGCTCCAGCAGCACCCGCCGCTTCAGCGCCACCGGGGGCTCGCCGGTACCGCGCGAGAACTGCCGGGTGAAATGGAACGGCGAAACGAAGGCATCAGCCGCCATCGCACCGAGCGTGGTGTTGTTCTCGTCCAGCACCGCGTCGAGCAGTTCGCGTAGTCGATCTCGTCCGGTCTTGGCCACACGACAAGTCTGCCAACGCGGCCCCGAAACCCGCTTGACCGATCTTGCTCAGCCTCCGACTCCACCTCGGCGTACGGGTTCGGGCCGGACTCACACTGCAAAGTGACGCGTTCCGCCAGCGACGGATCAGCAGGGCCAGTTGACCTTCGCCTGCCTCTCACTGGCCGGTTCGGTCAGCGCGGTCAGCGGCATGACAGTGCGGGCTCAGCACCAGGTAAGTCCGCGTACCAATCGCTGCTTCTGAAAGTCCAGGGCGTCACGGTTGCAAGAGGGGAGCGCTCCGTTCTTCGTAGAAGGCTGTCAGCACGTTGAAGAGTAGCCACAGTTACATCCAGCATGATCGCTAACGGGCGCAAGCTTGGCACATAGGTGCCACTGAACCGCTTGTCCTGCAGTGCAATCCGCTCCTTCTCTGTGGCGAGCATGAAGAAGGCCCACAGCTTGCGATGCGACATTCCCGAGCAGGCCCTCCACGCCAGCTGGAGCGATGACGAGTCATAGGGTGCTGATCTACCTCCTTAATCACTTCGCCATAGCCTTTCCATCGCCACTCAACGGCCTCCAGCCCAAGCCGCCGTGCGATTGGAGCAGCCGCCCGGATCCGCGCTGGCCGGTTCGGTCAGCACGATATGCGGCATGTCAGGATGTTTGAGGCTCAGCGATCGCCTTCGGTCGGTCGCCGAGCTTCAGGCTGATCGAGGTCCGCCAGATGCCGACGTTGATGCGTCCGAACCGAGTTCAGCGGCGGCGGGTCAGTCCGGTATCCGTTGGACCTCGATTTCGGGATATGGGGCGATATCGTTGGCGAGCAGCGGCTCGGCCCGGCCGCCGACGACATGTTCGATAAATGCGGCTGAATATTCGTCGACCAGGGTCAACGCCCGGTCTCCGGCGAGGTCGCCGAGCGCCATCTGGGACCGCAGCGGGGCGGCCAGGTAGTAGACACCGTAGTCACTGAAGTTGAAATGCTTTGCGCCGCGGACTCGGTAGCACCAGATCGGACCGGTACTGGCGGCGGTGAGAGTGGCGGCGGTGTCACGGGTGGAATTGCGGTCGGCGCATATTCCGGTGATACAGGAGTCGGCGCTGCCGATGAGCAGCATCGGCTTGCCGAGCCCGGCGCGGACTACCGGACCGAATTGAGTGCCGTCCAGATCGATGGCACCGGCGCAGTGCGTATCGGTGCGGCATGCCTCCAGCGCGGCAGCGCCCCCGAAGGAGTGGCCCAGATATGCGGTCATCGCCGGGTCGACGTGATCGCGGAAGCGGTTGGTGGTGTCGAGTGCCGCGACCTGCGCGGCGGCGAAGCGTGCGTCGGCGGCCCACGTGGCCACCAACGCGTCGCCGGCTTGGTCGGCCCGGTCGCTGTGCAAGTCCGTGCTGTCGAAGGCAGGCGGGTTTCCGGACCGGGTGGCGTGGACCGCCCGGCCGCCGAGCACGGTCAAATTGGCGCTGTAGGTGGGGGTGACACCCGCGACGAGAAATCCGTAACTGGCCAGGTTCTCGGCCAGCGTGGTGAATTGTGGTGCGGCGAAACCCAGACCGGGCTCCAGGACCACGATCGGGAACCGCCCACCGGCTACCTCGGCGTCCGCGACCGCATGCGGGTGAACGGCAGCCAAGTTCGTCTCGCCCAGACCCACCGGCCCGGACAGTTGGAGCCCGGACCATGCGCCCGGCGCGTAGGCGGCCGGGGCCGCGCCGGGCCCCGGCGCGGCGGGATACCACAGCCACACCGACAGTTCCCGTACCGTACCGGGTTGCGGGGCCAGTGTGTCGATCCGAGCCGGATCGGTCCATTCGAAGATGGTGCGGCCCACCGCATACGGTCCGGTCGGTGCGGGCAGGCTCACCGGTGCCGATCGCCGCTGCGCGACATGAACCGCATAAGCCGCAGCCGCGAGCATCAGGACCAGCGTCAATGCCGCCAGTGACCGCAGCGTCCAGCGCAATTGGGCCCGGCCGAAAGATACTCGCATCAACGGGCCTTCGGCGCCGCGTGCGCCTCGTCGCCGGACACCCTGCTGTGCGAACGCGACCTCGCGCGCGTTCCTGCCGCCAAACCAGCGACTGACCGACCGCCCAGTGCAAGGGAAGAGCGTATTCGTGCCTCCGGCACGTTGCCGAGGCTGTTTGCGGCGTTCGATGCGGGGGTTAGGCGCCATATCTGCGGTGGCGGTTGGCGAAGTTGCGTAGTGCGCGGAGGAAGTCGATTTCGCGGAAAGCGGGCCAGTAGGCTTCGCAGAAGTAGAGTTCGGAATAGGCGGTTTGCCAGAGTAGGAAATTCGACAGTCGTTGTTCGCCGCTGGTTCGGATGACCAGATCGGGGTCGGGCTGATCGGCGGTGTATAGGTGGGCGGCGAGATCGTCGACGGTGAGGGCATCGGCGACTTCGGCCAAGGTCTTTCCGTTGCAGGCGTTGTCGTAGAGCAGGTCGCGGAAGGCGTCGACAATCTCTTGCCGTCCGCCGTAGCCGATCGCGAGGGTGACGTGGGCGCCGGTGGCGCATGCGGCAGTGGTCTCGACGGCATCCTTGAGCGCGCGGGCGGTCGTGTCGGGCAGCAGATCCAGCGAGCCCGCGATGTGCAGCTGCCAGCGCGAGTCGGGTCGGCCGAGCCGGTCGGTGACGAGGTCTTCCACCACGCGCATGAGGAAGTCGATCTCGTCGCTGCGGCGGTTCTGCAGATTCTCGGTAGAGCACAGGAAGACAGTGACGTGGTCGATGCCGAGGCTTTCGCACCAGGTGAGTACGTGCTCGGCATGTTCGGCGCCGTAGCGATGTCCCAAGCGGGTATCGGGCAAGCCCTTCTTGCGTGCCCAGCGGCGGTTACCGTCCATGATCAGGCCGATGTGTCGCGGTAGTGGCGCTGCCCGGAGTTGGCGTCGAAGCCGACGGGCATAGAGCGCGTACAGGGGGTCGGTCAGGCGCATGTGTGTCCTAATCGTCGGTGAGGGAGGGCAGTTCGCGGATGGTGGTGGTGAGGGTGGTGCCGAGTGCAAGCAGCACCACACCCCCTCCTGCGGCGACGGCATCGAATTCGGTACCGGTGACGGCGAAGACGAGCAATACTGCTGCCGAGATCGCACTTGTGCCGGTCAGCACGGCGATCCCGGCGATCGAACGCCGCCGGGTCGGCGCGACCACGATGTCCGGGCCGAGATTCGCTAGCATCCGGCAACCGTTGGCTGCCAGCAATAACCATGCGCCCCACCAAATCCCGAGTACCACGATCCGCAGGGCCGGTAGTGCGGGCACATTGGTTCCGGCGTGGACGAGGAACACAACCCCCGCGATGAGCAGCGCGGGCAGGGTGAGCGCGCGGGCGCCGCGTCGGAACAGCACGCCGATCTCAGCGCGATCGAGCAGCGGACGCGGTGCCACCAGCAACAGTCCCAGTGCCAATCCGATTCCGCAGGCTTGCAGGATGGGCAGGAATCGAGACGTCTCGTCGTCGGTGGTGAGATTCGCGATGAACCATCCGTCGCCCGAGACCGCGATTGCCATCGCCGCCGCTCGGGCGCGGCGCTGGCTGCCATAGCGCGTCGGCCAGATAGCCGGATGCAGCCACATGTCGATCGCCCCGGCGAGGATATTCGGCCAGGAACGAAACCCCGTAGCGTGCACTGCTTCTCGCAATTCCTCGCCCCAGCGGTCGCGACACGGTTTCGGGTACAACCGAATCAGGGCGTGGTGAACCATTGTCATGCCGGGCTCACTCCGAGTCGCTGCAGTCCGGTCGAGGCGACCCGGGCCATGGAACGCAGCTCTCTTTCGAGGAGTTCTTTCCCCTTGCCGGTCAAGCGGACCGGGCGTTGCCTACCGGTGCCGTCGGCGGCTTCGACCAGCAACCCCTTCGCCTCCAGCCGGGTCAACGCCCCGTACAGGCTTCCCGGGGCGAGTCTTTCACCGGTGAGGCGTTCGATGGCGGTATTGATGGCATAGCCGTGCAGCGGGCCCTCGGCGAGAGCGCACAGAACCAGTAGCTGAGCATCGTTGGCGAGCATCGCAGAACCTCCTGGTTGTCCGTCGATCCGCACTGTAGTACGCATCGCGTAGCTCGCGCTACGTAGTACGCGGTACGTACTATTGTCGCACGTCCGCTCGAGTTGGAAGCGGGATGCGGCAGAAGCAGACGGCTACTATCCGTTGTTCTCGTCGATGGAGGCGATGACCTGCTCCGCAGTGGCCTTCGCATCTGCAGCCAAGGCGTCGCCATGACCGACCTGTCGGGCGAGGTCTTGATCCCGGTCGAGAACCTGCTCACCCCGACCTGTTGCGGCGGATGTGCTGGGACGGCCTGCCGAAGACCGCGACCCATGGGGACACCCCGGCCCCCATCGAGGACTACCTGGCCGCGGGCGGCGCCCAGCTCTGGCAGCGGGCACTGGTCGGCGCGCGCTTGACCGCCGCGCTGTACTCCGCGGCGGACTGACCCCCGTTTCGGTGCCCCTGCAAGTCGGGGGTCACCCATTCTTGTGAAGCGAGACCATTTCACTGCGAGTGAAGGCAGGATTCCGCTCGACCAGAAATCTGGACGAAGCAAGGAGTCACCAATGCCCGCCACAAACCGCCACATCGCCTGGGCCGCAACCCTTGTCGGCGTCGCTGGAACCCTCACCGCAGTGTTCCCGGCGCTCGCCACCGCTGGCATTCATGGCATCGAGGTGCAGGACTGTTCGAGCGGAACCTGCACGACACCCGCGTCTTACATTGTCGGGCAAAGCTATTCGTTCATCGCGCCCTACGATGGCGTGAGCATCACCGGTCCCGTCAGCAGCTTCTACGACAACGGCGCCTGCATCGGAAGCTCCAATAATTCCGTCACCTGGGTTCCGCTCACCGCGGGAACCCACACCCTGTCCACCCGCACCGGCAGTAACACGGATTCGTTGACGGTGGTCGTGGTCGCCGCACCCCCCGGATCACCGACGGCGCAGCAGCCCCAGCAGGGCGGCTGCGGCGGCAGCATCGGATCCGGCAGTTCGAACCTGCTGCCCGGCAGCTAGCACTCCGCCCCGGCAACTCTGACATCCGAGTTCATCCCAGTCTCACTGCCGGCCGCGCCCGCTCTGGCCGATTCGAACCGCGCGGGATGCGCCAATAGCGGATGTTTTGCGCAGCAATGGTTCCCATGTGCTACGGCTGGTTAAGACTGCACCTGGACATGACAGCCGGCGCTTTCCGCGCTGCCGGCGTTGGCATCGCTGGCAGCGGCGGCCGAGCCGCTGGCGCTGCCGACGTTGGGGGTGTTGTTGCCGGTGACGGCTTGCCAGACTTGGGCACTACCGGTGGCGACGCCGCGAAACAGATCGCCCATAACCAAATCCCCCACCGTGTAGGGAGGGCTGAAATCGGTCGACTGCTGGCTGGTGATCGCGCCGCTCGCGCTCTTCTGCATCGCGACGACGTGGAGCGGTGTCATGCGGCAATCCAGGAAGAGCTGGATGTGATAGCCGGGGTTGGCCTGCGGCAGCGAGAACGGACTCCCTGCGAGCGCCGTACCGTTGACCGTGATCCACACCGGAGTCGAATCCGTAGTGTCCAGAATGATATCCGACCCGTCACATGGGCCGGTGCCCCCCACCAGCGATCACAAACTACCTTGAGGCCGGTGATATCGGCGGAGGCCGGTGCCGCCCCGAGTCCGAGGCCGGCAACCGTGGTGGCTACCACGATGCCAAATGTGTTGCGGGCCAGTGGTTTCAGTTTCATCGCTGCTGGATCTCCTTGGTCGCCCCGGGGGAAGGTCACCGGGCGGCGGAAACGTTAGCTACCGAACCGAGAATCTGAAACGAAATCACTTCACACATTTTGGGGCATTGACACGCCAACCTCCGAGTGCCACCCCATCCATGTACTGGCCGACATCTCCCGGCGGCGTAACCTGCCAGGCTGGATCGCCTGGTTCCCTCGACTTCGGTCAGCGCGGTATGTGGCAGTAGCGGATGTTTGGACGGCGAGTTGAGTTCGACGGTCGACTTCGTTCTCGAGTGCTGCCCGTCGTGGTGACTTCGGTGTGTGGATCTGCGGTTGTTCCGCGTCGGCGTGCGCTCAATCGACGTTCTTCAGCTGTTTTCGGTTAGTCCCGCGCCTCCGATGCCGTTGTCGGCATTCGGTTGAGCAGGGGTGGCAGCGGCGGAATGATGTGGAACTTATCGGCGATGAGCCGGAAATTATTGGGGCCACGTCAACATGATCGGAGTGCAGAGGGTAAGAACTCAGGAAGGTCGACTTGCCATGAATTCACCAGCGCCGCAGGCGTTGTCTCGCAATCTCTCGCTGCGGGCGCTCTCGCGGACGATCCCAGTCGCCTTGGTGGCGGCGCTCGGGGTGCTGACCACGGGATGCGGGTCCACCACCACCAGCAGCGATGCGGCACAACCATCGACGACCACCGTGGCCGCGACAACCGCCCGGACCGTCGGATGCAAGGAGATCCTCGCTGCCGTCCCCGATGATCTGTTCGGCAATAGCACACCGACTCCCGACCAGATCCGGTCCGCCGTCGGAGCTCAGGACGCCACGTTGACGCCCATGGTCGACCAAGTCGCCGACCCGAAGGTCAAATCCGCACTGCGGGCCTACGTTCAGGTGTTGGACCAGATCAAGACCGCCTCCGATGACAAACTCGTTCCGCTATCGAGCGGCCCGTTGCAGACCACCGCCAAGGCACTGGACGCCGCCTGCCCGAACTGAGCTGTGATCCGGTCCACGCCTCCGGCACTGGAAACCGACGGCCCGGCCGGACAACGCTCGGATGGCTCAGCGGTGACCGCCAGCCGTGATCCTGGTCGGATGCGGTCGATTCGCGACTACTACGCAGACGAGGACATCTGGCTCCTGTTCGAACTCGATGACGATGGCCGGCCGAGCCGCCAGATCAGTCTGCGAGGTGCGGACGGCGAACCAGTTATCGCCGCTGCGCTTGTGGAAGTAATGCATGCGCGAGATCACGGGGGTATAGGCGCAGTACAGGCTTACGAGAGCAAATACGGTGTGCTCGCGGAAGGCAGCGCCGACGACTGGGACCTCGAGGGAGATTCCCGCGAGGAGATGACTGCTGGGGAATTCGAAAAAGCCTGGACCGCAGCTCGTTCCACCATCGAAGACCGAGGGGTCCGCTGGTAGCGCAGGCGGTCCTCCGGGCCGAGGAATTTGCACGGTCATCGGCGTAGCGGATGTTCTGCACCGCAACAGGTTCCGGCCACCGGCCGCTCCGCGCCGGCCGGTTCGGTCAGCGCGGGATGCGGCGGTCGACCGGGTTCTGAGCGGGCCGCTCGGCGGTTGTCCGCACGGTGAGTGGAGACGCAGTCTGCGATCTGACGCAAGTACCGTTACGGCTATGTCTGTGTCCGGAGCGCGGCAGCCCTTCGAGCCCTACGCGTCGGGACTGCTCGATGTCGGTGACGGCAACCGGATCTACTGGGAGACCAGCGGGAACCCGCACGGCCGGCCCGCGCTGGTGGTGCACGGCGGTCCCGGCGGCGGGGGACGGCGCAGAGCCCGCAAAACGTTCGATCCCAACGCGTTCCGGATCGTGCTGTTCGATCAGCGGGGCTGCGGTGAGAGCCTGCCGCACGCCTCCGACCCCGACGTCGACATGGCGCACAACACAACCGAACATCTGCTGGCCGATATGGAGCTGTTGCGCGAGCACCTCGGTATCAAGCGATGGGTGCTCTACGGCGGCTCGTGGGCTTGCACTCTCATCCTCGCCTACGCTCAGCGCCACTCGGAGCGGGTCATCGGGATCGTGCTGGTCGGGGTGACGATGACCCGGCCGCAGGAGATCGACTGGCTCTACCACGGCCTGCGGTTGCTCTTACCGATCGAATGGGAACGGTTCCGGAGCGGGGCACCCGCCGCATACCGGGACGGGAATCTGGTCGAGGGATACAGGCAACTGATGGAACAGCCGGATCCGGCGGTGCGCGAGCAGGCCGCGCGGGAATGGTGTGCCTGGGAGGATGCGGTGATCGCGCACGAAACCCTGGGCGCACCAGGCCAATACAGTGCCGAGCCGGATGCGGCGCGGTTGGCGTTCGTGCGGATCTGTACCCACTATTTCGCGCACGCGGCCTGGCTCGACGACGGCCGGCTGCTGCGTGACGCACACCGGCTCGCTGGAATTCCCGGCGTTCTCATCCATGGTCGTCTCGACCTGTCCGCGCCATTGCTCACGGCCTGGGAACTCGCCCGAGCCTGGCCCGAAGCGGAACTGAGGATAATCGACGACTCCGGGCACACCGGCAGCCCAGCCATGGCAGCCAGCATCTACGACGCCGTCGCCCGATTCACCAACTGAACCGGCCCCGCACGCCAACCGCAGATGTCGCCTGGCGCCTCTCAGCGCCTCGGCATGCTGTCTTCGACACCTTGAACGCCAAGGCCAGGGTTGCCGGCGCTGGCGTCGCCGAGGTCGGGGTTTGGGGATCCACGACCTGCCAGGCGTATCGACGCCGCGCCTGCCAGCATCGAAAGCGCCACCACGTAGAGCAACCGTACTCCCAGCACGAACGGCTGAAATGCCAAGGGCATCAGCGGAATCAACGATAAGGTCGACACGGCGAGCAGTCCGGCCGACAGCCAGAATCGCCTCGGCGAGCGCCGGACGGCCGGTGGCTCACCATGCCAGGTTCGCAGCAGTCCGTGCCGGCCGATGTAGTAGAACAACCCAACCGCGAGTGCCCCACCACCCAGGGTCGATGTCTGCTGCAGCAGGTACCACCAGGGCCTACCGAGCGGACCCGGCTGCAACAGCACAGGAAATCTGGCTACTCCCCAGCCATGCCCGCCGGCCGGATCATGAGTGAATCCGTCCCAAAAGATGTGAGTGAACGCACCAATCAGGATCGAGTATCCCGTGACATACCACCGGTGCCGCACAGCACCGAGTACGCCATAGGCGGGCAGATCGAATGCCCCGAACCGTGGCAGGTGCGCGGCCACCGGCGCGGCGCCCCAGCGGATCACCAGCGTTGCGACGATCCCCATGGGCAGACACCACCACAGCAACGCTGGCAGTGCGTGGGTCTCCGGCATCGAAAAGAAACCTGCCACCGGATAGGAGGCATCGGGAACCGCTGAGCCGACCACCAACGCGACACCGTCCAGATAACGAGGCCACCGGACTTTCAACGGGAGCACGGCCAACGCATGCGACGGAAAGGTGAGCGGCACAGCCAAGAGTATCCACTGTCGTTTCAACCCGTTCGGCGACTCCGGCGCCGAAATCGCCTGACCAAGAGTGGTGGAGACCAACCTGCCGGTATCTCGATCGGCGATAGCATATGTACGGCTGCGCCGGATGCCTACGGCCCGTTGATCTTCCGTGGTGTCGCACGGGCGGGGCCGATTCGCGCAATCAGCGGTGCGTCCTCAGGACTCTCTGTATCAGCATGGGGTGTTGCTGCGGGGGGCGTTCGCGTCTGCCCGAGCGGACCGAACATACCTATGCGTTTGCTCCCAGCACGGTGGCCGCGATCCCGGCGATCACCGGAACGGCATCGAACAGATCACCTTCCGGTCCGACCATGGTGTCGAACGTCTCGAAGCTGGTGAGGGCCAGCAGGATACGCACCTGCCGATCGGCGCCTTCCTCCGGCGGGTTCCCGTCGGCGAAGGGAGCTGCCAATACCGCCAAGCCTTCGCGGCGCCGCTCGTCGCGGGCGCTGATGACCGCGTGGACGTCGGCGTCGAGTGCGGCCAGCGCGCGCAGTCGCCGCATGGCGGGGCGATCGGCCTGCCAGAATCGGGCGAAGCAGGCGATGAATTCGGCGAGCGCCGCGAGTGGTTCGGGGTTGGTGAAGGCTTTGACGAGTTCGGACAGGCCGCCGGCCACGCCGAGATCATCGCAGACCGCTTCCAGCAGGCCTGTTTTCGACCCGAACTGGTAGTAGACCGTTGCACGGGCCACGTCCGCGCGCTTGGCTACCGCATCCAGAGTGAATCCGGTGTAGCTGTCGGCCTCACCCAGTACAGCCCTGGCGGCATCGAGAACCTGCCGGCGACTCTGCTCGATCTGCGCGGTGCGCTTCCCCAGGTTGTATTGGCGTGGGCTCATGGCCTTGACAGTACCTTGCCAAGCTGATTTATTCATACAGACAGTCTAACTAAATTCGACCCAAGGCACCCGCAATGACGAAAAGGACAGTGGCGTGACTACTCCGGACCTTGTAGTGATGGCCAACCACCCGGATCTGGCGGGCAAGACCGCCGTCGTGACAGGCGGCTCCCGCGGAATCGGCGCGGCCACCGCCACCGCGCTGGCCCGCAACGGTGTCGCGGTGGCCGTGGTGGGCCGCGACCACACCGCGCTCGACGGCGTCGCGACCGCGATCACCGACGCGGGCGGGCGGGCCCTGGCGGCCGTGGCCGATTGCACCTCGAAACCTGACCTGGACCGGGTACGCGCCCTGGTCCTGGACCGATTCGGCGGGATCGACATCGTGATCGCCTTCGCCGGCGGCTACGGCCAACCGGTGCCGTCGATCGACGAGACCGCCGAACACTGGCGGCACGTAGTGGATTCCGACCTCACGGCCACCTTCCTGACCATCTCGGCGTTCCTGCCGGACCTGATCGCCCGCCGCGGCACCGTCGTCACCATGGCGTCATCGTCGGCCAGGCAGGCCACCCCGGCTTCGGCCGCCTACGCGGCAGCCAAGGCGGGAGTGGTGTCGATGAGTCGTCATCTGGCCAAAGAGCTTGCACCCCAAGGGGTCCGCGTCAACTGCGTATCGCCCGCCACGATCGAGCACGAGCGCATGCGGCGCTTCATGTCCGACGAACAACGGCAGCACCTGCTGCGGGGCTTCCCGCTGGGACGGCTGGGCACACCCGACGACGTCGCCTCCGCGGCGCTGTTCCTCGCCTCCGCCGCGTCGTCGTGGATCACCGGCGTCACGCTCGACATCGCGGGCGGCTCGGTCATGCCGTGAGTGTTTGCCCCTGATCTGAATATGCAGTACGCCCAAGAACTTTCAACGAGAACGGCTGAGGATGACCATGAACAACCACAGACCGACCACGACAATCGACTTCTTCGGGATGTATCTGGCCCACGACGCCTGTATGCGCGACCTGATACGCCTCACGGCCGCCGTTGCCGAGGGGCGCCTCACCGAGCCGTCCGTGCGGATCGGATGGGAGACGTTCCGACGCCAGCTCGACCGGCATCACAGCACCGAGGATGCCGCCCTTTGGCCACTGGTGCGCGCCGCGGTGACGGATCCGGCAGACCTGGCGATCCTCGACGATATGGAGGCCGAACACGAGGGCATCGAGGAATTGCTGGCCAGGGTGGAATCCGGAATGGCCGCCGCCGGCGGCGGCCTGCGGTTGCGGTCCGACGTGGATGCACTCGCCGCGGCGCTCGATACGCACTTCACCCACGAGGAACAGCTGGCGCTGCCGCTCATCGACCGCACCGTCGGCGGGCCCGGATGGGCCGCGTTCGGCGCGGAGATGCGCAAACGCAACGGACTGCGCGCCGTGACCGAGTACCTGCCGTGGGCACTCGACGACGCGCCCGCCGACGCACAGGCCAAGATGCTCGATTTCCTGCTCTCCCCGATTCGCGCCCTCTACCACTACGTGCTGAAACCCCGCTACGCCCGTCCACGCCGAGGCTGGCAGCAACCGGGTGATGGTGGGGAACAAGGCAAATGACACAGGCTCCAACGGCATCGACCGAGTTCGACCCGGCCCTGCGCAAACTCGTGATCGTGGTGGTCCTCGGCGCGATCATGACGATCCTGGACACCACGATCACCAGCGTGGCCGTGAACACCCTCGGCGCTCAGTTCCATACGTCGCTCACAGCGATCCAATGGGTGCTGACCGGATACACCCTGGCGCTGTCGGCCAGCATCCCACTCTCGGGATGGGCGATCGTGCGGTTCGGCCCGAAGACGATGTGGATCGTCTCGCTGCTGCTGTTCATCACCGGATCGATGCTGTGCGCAATGGCCTGGAACATCACCGCGCTCATCATGTTCCGGCTGCTGCAAGGCTTCGGCGCCGGCATGATCCTGCCGATCGGGCAGACGATGCTCGCCCGCGCCGCCGGGCCCGACCGGATGGGGCGCGTCATGAGCGCGGTCGCGGTGCCCGCGATGCTCGCCCCGGTACTCGGCCCGACAGTCGGTGGCCTGATCCTCGGCCACCTGTCGTGGCGGTGGATGTTCTACATCAACGTTCCGCTGTGCGCGATCGCGGTCATCGCCGCGATCCGGCTGCTGCCGACCGACCCGGTCCGCGACCACGACGCCAGGCTCGACATCCTCGGATTAGCGCTGCTCTCACCCGGTTTGGGCGCGCTGGTGTACGGCACCGCCCAGGCGGGCAGCGGGACGAGCCCGACCGATATCCGTGTCATCGCCAGCGTGCTGACCGGAGTCGTGCTGGTCGGCTGCTATGTCCGGCACGCGGCCCGCAGGGGCGATGAAGCGCTGGTCGACGTCCGGTTGTTGCGGGATCGGAACTTCGCCGCGGTCAACGTGATGATGTTCATCTACATCGGCGCCCTGTCCGGCCTGATGGCGCTGCTGCCGCTGCATTTCCAGACCGTCAACGACGACAGCCCGCTGCGCTCGGGAGCGATGGTCGCGCCCCTCGGGCTGGGCGCGATGGCGACCACGCTGATCACCGGCAAACTCGCCGACAAGCACTCCCCACGCCTGCTGATCCTCACCGGACTGCCCGTGGTGTTGCTCGGCATCCTCGGCCTCACCCAGATCGGGCCCAGCACCAGCGACATCCTGGTCGTGGCAACACTGTACGTGATCGGCCTCGGACACGGCATGATCATGCCCGCAGCGATGGGCACCAGCTACCAAACCTTGCGACCCTCCGAAATCCCTTCGGCCACAACCGCTACCAACGTCGGCCTCCGCGCAGGCAGCTCGTTCGGTGTCGCGGCGCTGCTGGTACTGATCCAACGCGACATCGAACATCAGACACCCGGTGCCGACGCGTTCACCAGAACAGCCCGAACCGATGAACTCACCCAGGTCTTGACCCACGCGTTCACCCACACCTACTGGTGGGCACTCGCGATCGGCGCTGTCGCTGTCGCACCCGCACTGATGCTGCCGCGGCGCGGTTGACCCGACTTCCGGTGATGCAGAAGATTCGTTGACCGGCGACAGCCCAGGCGGCCGCTTGGCGGGCGTCCGATGACGGCAAACAATCGGCAATAGCGGACGTTCTGCACCGCAACAGGTTCCGCCCGCCAGCGCCCCGCCGGCGGGTTCGGTCAGCGCGGGTCGCGGCAGTCCGGATGTTCAGACGGCGAGTCGGGTTCGGCGGTCGACTTCGTTCTCGAGTGCTGCCCAGGTCTTGAAGAAGTCCCGCCTGATCCGTTTGCCGAAGTAGAACCGGAACAGTACCGCGAACGGCCCGGTGACCCGCACGGTCTTGACGCAGCGGACTCGTCCGTCACCGAGATCCTCGAACAGGTTCTCGCCCACCAGTTTCCCGCCGGGCAGCACACTCCGCGAACCCCACCGAGATAGCGGTTCCACCATCGTGATGACCCAATCGGCCCCCGGCCCGCCCCGGGGCTTGGACCACCCGGTCGTTCCCGGTGCGAACGCCCCATCCAGGCGGGCCGCCCGCTCGTGCGGATCCCACGCGGGTCGATTTTCGACATCGGTGGCCGTCGCCCATACGCAAGCCAGATCCCCGCGGATCACCGTTTCGGCCGAAATCTCGTACACCTCGAACACTCCCATCATGTTGTCGCAACAACAATAAATGTTGCCGCGACAACATGCAAGGGTGCACTGGAATCGGCAGTAGCGTGCGTTCGGTCGGCCTCGGAAACCAGTGCCCGTTGATCTTGCGAGGTGCGGCGGTGGCCGGCGCGCTCAGTTCTGTTCTGTCGCTGTAGGTTCGAGGACCCGCCGAGTGGCACGAGGGACGCAGGGCAGCGACCATACAGGCCCGGTGTGAAGAGCTCCTGAAATCTTCCGTCTCGGGGCCGGTACCGTCAGGACGAGGGCGAGCTCACGCTGACATTGGCTTCCATGAACTCGGGGTGGACCCCTGACGGTACGGTCCGCCGCCAACGGCGTCGATAGCAGAGAATCAGGTCCTCCTTCATCAATGACCTTGTGCTCCTGCGTGTTTCCCTGCGTTCGCGGTTCAATTTTGACAGGCACAAACCCCAGGTTCGGGTCGGACCTCTCTGACTCGACCTACCGACGATGAGGAAGACACACACCTGCCACTTCGCCCTCGACATGGCCGAGGGCGGTTGTGACGCACGAGAATTCGCGCCGGTCATCCGTGACCGGTCTGCCCACCGGAGCGGTATCGCCAGCACGCGGCTGCACGGCGCCGTCGGAAAACGGGCCGAACACTCGGTTCTGGCCGGCACGGTGCAGAAGAGCGGCTGGACCTGGATGTATGTGAATTTCCGTGACCAGATCTCCGACACGAAGGACTGAAACAATGAGCGCCGAAATCATGATGCCCCAGAACCCGAGCGGCACACTGTCGACCGGATCCCCCGCGCCGTGGGTGATCGGCGGCGCCGGAGCGGTCCGGCTACTCTACGGTATCGGCATGGTGGCGCTGCTGGTGAGCGGCGCGCAGCGCGTCGACCAATTCGCCGGGGTCGCTCTCACGTCGACGGCGGTCGAGTTCGTCGCACATGGCATAGCGCTCATCATGTGCGCGGGGCTGCTCTTGCGAAAAGAGAACGGCCTGGTCATAGCGGTTGGCGCCGAGTTCGTAGTTTCTCTTCTCGGTGTGTCGATTCTGATAGCCGGGTACAACCACTTCACCATGGCGGGCGGCCTGACCGAGCTCGGTGCCGTGGCGGTAGCCGGTATTTCCGCGACCGCGCTCGCGCTCGCCGGCGCCCTGGACTGAGCGGTGACGATCATCCGCTCGACCCGTCCGTCAAACTGAAAACCGTTGCCGCGCACATCGATCGGACACCATCGTCACTCGACAGGACTCCTGACATCGGATGGTGCTCGATCATCACCCACCACGCGGCACCAACGATCGATTGTCCGAAACATTCCGTGTCGCCGACCGCATCGACGCCAGCCGCGGACTCCTCCATCGCGCAGTGACTCGCGCGGACGTCAAATCCGTTGTTGCACAGCTACCCTACCGAGCCGATTCAAGGATGCGATGCGGGCGTCCACCCGACCCCGGACACGCTGCGCCCCAATCACTTGCCGGTTAACGCGTTTTCGAGGCCCGCCGATCTTGACTCGACAGTGGCGCTCGCACCCCCACCCCACCGGGATGCGCGCGCCAGTTCGATCAACACAAGGAACAACATGCGCAAGACTCTGTTCGCCCTGTCCGGCCTCGCCTTCGCCACCGCGGCCGCGGTGCTGCCCGCGGCCCCGGCACAGGCCGCCCCCGGGTCCTGGGGCGCGATCGCGGTGTCCGACTACGGCGACCTGGGTTGGTCCTGGAACTACGACACCGAGGGCGCGGCGAGCCAGGCCGCCATCGACAAGTGCGCCAAGGCCAGCTGCTCGACCGTCACCACCTTCACCGGCTGCGGCGCGGTGGCCTTCTCGGATTCGATGAACAAGTACACCGGCGGCTACGGCGCGACGCCGGACGACGCCGAGAACTCCGCCAAGTGGTACCCCGACTCGTACCTCGTGCGAACGGCGATCTGCAACGACTGAACCACCGGGGCCGGACGACCGCCCTGACCTGATCGGCCGACCCCGGATTCCTTGCGCTGAAGCCCCTTTCGGGGGCTTCAGCGTTCGGCGGCTTCGACCGCCTTGCGCACCGTCTCCACATCGGCCGGGGCTGCCTCGTTCTCCCAGAACGGCGCGGCGACGGCGTAGGGCGTGCCGTAGACGGGGGTTTCGGGCTGGGTGCGCCAGCTGTCGGCGAGCGAGCCGATGTCGACGGTGTCGTAGCCGAGCCTGCTGATCAGTTCGGCCGCAGCGGTTTTCGCCGCGGCATCGTCACCGGCGATGGGCAGCGCGGTGCGATCGGCCGCCCCGGCGGGGCGGGCCAGCACGGCCAGATGCTTGAACAGGATGTTGTTGAACGCCTTCACGACCCGTGAGCGCGGCAGATGCCGTTGCAGCAGTTCGGAACTGGTGGCCACACCCGCGACCAGATCGGCGAACTCGCCGTCGCGGTCGGGATAGTAGTTGTTGGTGTCGATGACGACCTTGCCGACCAGCGGATCGGCCGGTACCTGCTGGTACGCCTTGAGCGGTACCGTCACCACCACGATGTCCCCCGCGGCGGCCGCCTCGGCCGGGGTCGCGGCACGGGCCCGCTCCCCCAGTTCGGCCACCAGCTCCGCCAGGCTCTCCGGCCCTCGTGAATTGCTCAGCACCACATCGATCCCTGCGGCCACGGCCAGCCGGGCCAGGGTGCCGCCGATATTTCCGCTTCCGATCAATCCGAGCGTTGTCATGCCCGCTGGCAACGCGGTCCCGGCGGGCAATGTTCCCGCGAGATTCTCCGGCGGTCACCGGGTGGGCGGATACGGGTCGCACCCGCGGCCGCCGGCACGCGACGGCCGCGGGAACTCGCCGGGCGGCCTCAGCCGAGGGTGATGGCGTCGAGGCGGGTGCGCAGGAACTCGGCGGAGACGACCGGCGCCAGGCCGGAGACTCGGCCGATGGGCGGCTCGAGGGGTGTCACCCGGGCGTCATGGTCGAGTTCGTAGAAGTAGATGAGCGACACCAGGTCCTCGTCGGGTGCGGACTCCTGGGGCGGGAGTACGCGGTGGCGGCCCGCGGGCCAGCGCTGGCCGCTCCAGTAGGCCAGCAGGTCACCGATGTTCACGGTCACGGCGGACGGGTCGTAGGGCGCGTCCTCCCAGCCGCCGTCTGCGGTGTAGACCTGCAATCCGCCCGCGCCGGGTTCGCGGTCGAGGACGGTGACGGTGCCGAAGTCGGTGTGCGGACCGATCCGGAACTGGCCAGGTTCGGGCGGGCCGACCTCGGCCAGCGGCGGGTACCGGTTGATATTGCAGGTCCAGGTCGGGCGGCTCGCCAGGCCCTCGAAGGGGTTGTGCGGCAGGTCGAGTGCGGCGGCGAAGAGGGCGAGCAGTTCGTCGGACAGGGTGCGCATGGCCGCGGTGTAGGCGAGGAACAGCTCGCGCAGTTCGCCCACCTCCTCGGGCCAGACATTGTCGAGGAACCACACGGTGTCGATCAGCGCGTCGCCGGTGCGGGTGTCCGCGCCGATCGCGAAGGTCTCCTTGAGATCCGGCGGGGTCTCGGTGCCCTCGGCGTAGCCGTTGGCCTCGAGGCCGGGACCGATCCAGCCGCGCCCGCCGACGGAGACCGCGTAGCGCTGTTTCACCTCGGGCGGGAGGGCGAAGAAGCGCCGGGCCGAGGCCCTCAGGTCGGCCGGAAGCCCGTGCGGCACACCGTGTCCGCGCACCAGGAGGAATCCGGCGCGCTGCATGCCCGCGTCCACCTCGCGCAGCACCGCGGCCGCGGACTCGCCGCCTTCGCGCCAGCGGTCCAGGTCGACGGTCGCGATGGGGGTCATTCGGCTGCTCCTATGTCCTCGTTCCAGAGCTCGGGCCGTTCCGCGATGAAGCGGGTCATCATGTCCACGCAGGCCGGGTCGTCGAGCACGGTGATGGAAACCCCGTGTGCGGCCAGCCAGTCGTGGCCACCGGTGAAGGTGCGCGACTCCCCCACGATGACCGCGCCGATGCCGAACTGGCGGACCAAACCACTGCAGTACCAGCACGGGGACAAGGTGGTGACCATGATCGTGTCGCGGTAGTCGCGGCGGCGGCCGGCATTGCGGAAGGCGTCGGTCTCGGCGTGCACGCTGGGGTCGTCGTTCTGGACGCGGCGGTTGTGGCCGCGACCGAGCAGGATGCCGGCGCTGTCGAACAGGGCCGCCCCGATGGGAATCCCGCCTTCCCGCAGCCCGAGTTGCGCCTCTTGGTAGGCGGTGACCAGCAGATCCTGCGCATTGATCATGCCGATCATGCTGCCACCGCGGCGCGGGAGATCCGGAAGCGGTTGACGATCGGATAGGCCGCGCCGGAGAGCAGGAAGCCGACGAAGAAGGTGATGTCGCCCAGCTGCGGCACCGCCTTGGCGACGAAGCCGACGAACTTCTCCTGATTGGAGAACAGCAGCACCGACACCACCAGCCCGGCCAGGAACGCCGCCACGCCGGCCCAATTGCGGTGGCCGCGGTCGTAGAGCAGATGGTCGATGCGCTGACCGCGACGCAGGTACTCGTCGGCGAACACCACACCCAGCCACGGGCCGATCCAGTACGCGACGATGAGCAGGAAGCCCTCGTAGCTGGCCGCCGCGTCCGGCAGCGCCCACCAGGCCACCAGGAACCCGATCACCCCGAAGGCCGCCGACACCAGCGCCCGCTGAGTGCGCACCGAGAACGTGAAACCCATGGTCACGAAAGCCATTGCACCCGAGTAGACATTGAGCGCATTGGCGGCCACCGCGCCCACCGCGATGGCCAGCAGGGTCAGGTCCGCCAGCAGCTTGGGCAGGTTGGCGGTGAACACATCGGTGGGACTGCCCTGAGCGGTGCTCGCCACGGTCGCCGAGGCCGCGCCGACCACCTCCAGCCAGACACAGGAAATGAACAGGCCCGCCGAGGCGTACCCGCCCGTCGCGACCCGTGACACCGTCGCGGGCAGATAGCGGGAGTAGTCCGCCGCGTAGGGATTCCAGCCCGCGCCGTAGCCGAAGGCGGTACCGACGGTGAGCAGGAATCCACCCATCCCGCCCACACCCCCGGCGGGTGCTGGCGCGCCCAGCGACGCCTTGCTGAAGATCACCACGGTGACGATGGCGAACACGATGGCCAGCAGTGGGAAGGCGATGCGTTCCACCGCCTGCACCAGATTGTGGCCGCAGAAGGCGAAGGCGGTCTGCACCGCCACGATCACCAGCAGCGCGGTCAGTTTCGGCATGCCGGTCAGGGAATTCAGCGCGAACGCGCCGCTGACGGAGTTCGTCGCGAACCAGCCCACCCCGCACATGACCGACATGAACGTGGCGGGCAGGGTATTTCCGCGATAGCCGAAGGCCAAGCGCCCCAGCACCATTTGCGGGACGCCGTGCAGGGGCCCGCGCGCCGACAGCAGGTAGTGGGCGGCCGCGCCCAGCCCGGTACCCACGACGATGCCCAGGCTCGCCTGCCAGAAGTTCATGCCGTACGCGGTCACGGCCATCACGCCCACGAAGACGGTGGCGAACTCCATGTTGGGAGACATCCACGTCCAGAACAGTTTTCGCGGCGTGCCGTGCCGGGCGTCCTCCGGGATATAGTCGTCGCCGCCGGGCTCGACGGCTATCACGCGTTCGCCGTAAGCGGGCCGGATCTCGGTGTCGGTCATGGCTTTCCGCCTCTCAGCGCTCGTGGGATTCTTCCAGCACGGTCCGGCCCAGCAGCGCGTAGCGACCGGGATCGGTGCGCTGGAGGTACAGGGCGTAGCCGATACCGGCGATGGCGACCGCGGCCACCAGGTACGGCGTCGCCTTCAGGATCAGCGATCCGGCCTCGCTTCCGGCGGCGGTGTCCATATTGAGGACCAGCAGCAGCACCACGCCGATCATTGCCACGCCACCCACCAGTGGGGCCACCAGAGTACGGAACCAGTGCCGGGTTTCGGGGTGATGGTTGCGGAAGTAGGCGATGACCGCGAAGGAACATACGGCCTGCACGATCAGGATCGCCATGGTGCCGAGCACCGCCATCAACGTGTAGAGGCTGGCGTAGGGGTCCTTGCCCGCGAGGCCGAAGGCCAGCACCAGCATGGCCGCGAAGACGGTCTGCACCAGGCCGGCGATGTACGGGGATCCGTTCTGCGGGTGGGTCTTTCCGATCGTCCGTTTCAGCGCGGGAATCACGTCCTCGCGGCCGAGCGCGTAGAGGTAGCGGGAGGCGCAGTTGTGGAAGGCCATGCCGCAGGCCAGCGAACCGGTGACCATCAGCCACTGCATGGTGTCCACGGCCCAGTGCCCCACATAGCGTTCGGTGGGCGCGAAGAAGAGATTCATCGGATTGTCGGAGGCCGCCAGTTCCGCGGCCCTGCCCTGCCCGTTGCCGGAGATGGTCATCCAGGAGATGAAAAGGTAGAACACGCCGACACCGAGAACGGCGATCATGGTGGCGCGCGGGATGATTCGCTTCGGATCCTTGGATTCCTCACCGTAGATGGCGGTGGATTCGAACCCGACCCACGACCAGAAGGCGAAGAACAGTCCCAGGCCGGCGGACGCGCCGTGGAAGGCGTTGACCGGATTGATCGGGGCCAGCGACAACCCGTCCGGCCCGCCGCCGTGCAGCAGCACCGACAGCCCCATGACGGTCAGCACGGTCACCTCGGTGACCAGCAGCACGATGAGCAGCCGTTCGGCCACGGCGACGCCGAACCAGGTACCACTGCCGCTGATGACCAGCATCAGGATGGCGAACACCCACCACGGAATGTTCACGCCGACCTGATCGGAGACGGTGTTGTGCGCGAAGCTCGAGAAGATGCCGATCAGCGACGGCTCGAACACCATGTAGGCGAAGGTGGCCAGCAGCCCGGCCGACAGGCCCGCGGTGCGGCCCAGGCCGTAGGAGATGAAACCGTAGAACGCGCCGGTGGTGGTGATGTGCTTGGCCATGGTCGTGTAGCCGACGGTGAAGATGGCCAGCACCACCATGGCGATCAAAAATGCCGCGGGCGTGCCGATTCCGCTGCCGGTCGACATCATGAACGGCACGTTCCCGGTCATAGCGGTGATGGGCGCGGCCGTCGCGACGGCCATGAACACCACGCCGAGCAGACCGACCACATTGGGTTTGAGCCGCGACACCCGAACTGCGGATGTGTCCGATCCCCCTGAAAGTACGGATGGTGCACTCGATTCCATGGTGAATCTCCTCAATCTTGGTCGACTGACCTGCGAGGAATGTTCGGGCGGGAATGTTGCCTGGATATGAAACGGAGTTACCGGCAGAAACCAAAGGCATGACTCAGGTCACTATTCTTACAGTCAGCAGGAAACACTGGCCAGTGCTTTACGGATCGTATGGCGCACAGCCATTTTGATGCGCACTCCCCAGCGCTCCGCGTCACCGATCTGGCTTCAGCTCGCTGAACTCAGACGCTAGGGTGGGTGCATGGACAACGACCTCGCCCGCGAGGTGTGGCGCGTGCTGGAGCCTCTGCACGCCGTCACCTATTTCGCCGCCGACTGCATCGCCGCCAACAAAGCCGTTGGCCTGCGCGGATTCTGGATGGGCTACTTCGCGTCGCGGTCGGCCCCGCTCGGCGCGGTCGGACCGTCGGTCGTCGAGGCGACCTTCTACAACTTCCATCCGGCCATGGTCCGGCGGGCCATCCCGGATGCCTGGGGTTTCTCCACACCGGACGCGATCATCGCCACCCGCACCATCGCCGCGGCCGCGGTCCTGCGCACCGTCGTGCCCGATATCGCCGACATCGCCGCCCGCGCGGTCCCGCGCCTGCAGCAGGCCATTGCCACCGCGCCGGCGGCGGGCCGCCCGCTCTTCGCCGCCAATCGGGACCTTCCCGTCCCGGACGACTCCGTCCACGCCCTCTGGCAGGCGGTCACGGCCCTGCGCGAACACCGCGGCGACGGCCATGTGGCGTGCCTGCTGAGCGAGGAAATCGACGGCTGCGAGGCGCACGTGCTGTTCTCGGCGTCCACCGGCACCCCCGCGCAGCTGTGGCGCGACAATCGCGGCTGGAGCGAAACCGATTGGAAGGCAGCGCGAGAGCGGCTCACCGACCGCGGCCTGCTGAACGCCGACGGCATCACCGAGGCCGGGCGCGCCCTGCGCGCGCACATCGAGGCCCGTACCGACGCCCTGGCCATGACCGCCTACCGCGGCGTCCCGGGCATCCTCGAAACGCTGTCCGCCCTGACCCCCGCCGCCCGCGCCGTGGTCCGCAGCGGCGAGGTCCCCTATCCGAACCCGATGGGCGCCGACCCCGCCTGAGGTCACCAGACTCCGGGAACCAGGCGCTTGGTCGTGTGCCGATAGATCTCGTAGGGTGCGCCCAGAGTCGCCACCAGTGTCTTCTCCTCGAGCGTGATCCGGCGCAGGAACGCGTAGACCGGGACCACGGTGGTGAGCAGCAGGGACACGTAGTTGCCGGCGGCCAGGCCGAAGCCCAGCGTCAGCAGCAGGATGCCGGTGTAGGAGGGGTGCCGGATCCACCGGTAGGGGCCGTTGCTGATGACCGGCTGGTCGCGGTCCACCTCGACGGTGGTGCGAAAGTGCTTGCCCAGCACCGCGATCGCCCAGGCTCGCACGACCAGGCCCAGCCACATGAGAGCGACGCCGAGGATCTGCCACGGCAGGACCGGACCGGGAAAGCGCAGCGGGCTGTCGGCCGGGAGGAAGATGCCGGCGAAGCTGCCGACCGTCATGGCGGCGGCCACCAGCACGAAGATGAGCAGCCTGGTATGGCCGTCCCCGGCGGTGGAGCCGGTGCCGCGCACACGATCCCGTACCCGCAGCGCGATCTCGAATGCCATCCACGCCCAGGTGGTGTACACGGCGATGGTCACGTCGGACTCCCTTCCAGTTCGAGATAACCATCAAACGGGATCGGCCGGCATCAGGGATCCACCCGGAGAATGAACTCTGGCCACCCCGGATCAGACCTGATGCCGAGACCGCGTCCCGATCAGTACCGCTCGAGTCGAATGGCATTGGCGGCCTTCTCGATCGGCTTCATGATCGGGCGCAGGGCCATGCCCTTCCACGGCATCCAGCGCAGCATGCGCATCATGGTCATCTGCATGCGCAGTGCGCGGGCGTCGGCGGCGACCATCTGGGTGGCGTTGTTCCAGCCCAGGGTCAGGTTCTCGCCGACGTACTCGCGCATGCGCTCCTGGTAGGCGGTGAAGGCGACGCGATGGTCGCCCGCGGCGGCGCGCAGCTCACCGGCCAGCACGTACGCACCGACCAGAGCCATGCTGGTGCCCTGCCCGGACAGCGGCGACGGGCAGTAGGCGGCGTCGCCGACCAGGGCGATACGGCCGGAGGACCAGTGCTCCAGGTGGATCTGGCTCACCGTGTCGAAATAGAAGTCCGGCGAGTCCGATATGGCGTCGAGCAGGGTCGCCGTCTCCCAGCCGCCGTCCGCGAAGGCCTCGGCCACCAACCGCTGCTGTGCGGCGGTGTCGCGGCGGTCCAGCAGCTGCTCGGGGGCGGGAAAGATGAACTGCGCCTTGGCCGCCGAGCGCTGCGTGCTGTAGACCTGCACGACCTTGCCGGGGGCGGCGTGGATGAGCTCCCAGTGGTCGAGGTCGAGGTAGTTCGGCACCGAGACGACGCAGGCGGCCATGCCGGTGTGCCGGGCGAACTGCTCCTCCGCGCCGAAGACGCTGCGGCGCACTGTGGAATGCATGCCGTCCGCGCCGATCACCAGGTCGAACACCTGGGGAGCGGCGTGCCGGAAGTGCACCTCGACGCCGTCGGCGTGCTCGATCAGCTCGGTTATCGCGTCGCCGAACCGGTAGTCGACGCCGCTCTTGGTGGCGTCGAACAGGATTCGCGCCAGGTCGCCGCGCAGCACCTCGTCGTCGCCGGGCGAACGCATGCCGATCAGGTCGGGTCCGAGGGTGGCGATCGCCTTACCGGTCGCGTCCACCCACGCGCCGCCGCGCATATCGGTGGATGCCTTGCGAATCTCGTCGGTGAGTCCCATGCGCTCCACGACTTCCATTGCCACGCCGCGGATATCGACCTTGTACCCGCCCTCGCGCAGGGCCGGTGCCTGCTCCACGACGGTGACGGTGAAGCCGTACTTCTTCAGCCAGAAGGCGAGGGCCGGCCCGGCGACGCTGGCGCCGGAGATGAGGACGGTCTTGTTGGCGAACTGCTGTGTGCTGGTCATGTCACAAAGCTTCGGCCGGGGCGCTCACCAACTCCTCACCGTCGGCTCACCAGCCCTCATCAACACCATGACCTGCGATTTCAGGCGTCTCCCAACAGTGCGAGCCCCACCCGCGCCCGCTCGTGCGCCTCGGTGATGGCGATCGAACCACCGGCCGGGATCTCCAGCACCGACCTGTACAGGTTCCGCGCTGCGGCCGGGTCCTCGGCACGAGCGATATCCCCCAGGCCACGAAGTGCACCGGCGTACATATCGATCGCGCCGTGCGTCCGCGACAGCTCGGCCGCCCGTTGATAATCCGCGCGTGCCGCGTCGGTATCCCGCTCCGCCACCCCGCCGAGGTGAATGTCGCCGCGACGGGTCAAGAGGTCGGCAGTGTCTGCGGCCCAACCCAATTCGGTGTTCACCGCGATCGCCTCATCGATCAGAGCCAGCGAGGCCGCCCGATCGCCACGCCGCTCGGCCACGGCCGCCAGCTTGTCCAATGTGGCAGCGATGGCCCACCGGTCCCCGATCCGCCGGAATCCCGCCAGCGCCACGGCGAACTCCGGCTCGGACTCGTCGACCCGCCCGGACATGAACAACCCCATCCCGTCCCCCAGCCGCAGAAACGCCTGCGACCAGTCATCCGCCCCGAACAGCCGGCGCAACTCCGCAGGCTCCCCCGGCAGCATCCCGCCCGCGAGGGCGAGCAGAAAGATCAGATGCGGTCGCCGCATCGGATACTCCTGCGCCGCAACCCTCGCCGCAGCCCGCTCGACCTCGGCCGAGAGATCATCCCGTCCCCGCGCCGCCACCGCCACCACCACCGCGTATTGCTCGGCATCCACGGCAACCGGCGACCCGGGCCGGGACAGTTCGGAGAGCAGGCGGTTGGCGAGGGCGGGGCCGTCGCCGGAGTGGCCGGTGAGCCACCAGTACCAGGCTTGGGCGGCAATGAGGCGGGCGGCGAGGGCGGGGTCGGCGGTGGCGGACCAGTGCAGGGCGGACTGGAGGTTGTCGTGGTCGGTGGCGAGGCGGGCCAGGTGCTGTAGTTGGGTGGCGGTGCGTAGTAGGGGGTCGGCGGTCTCGGCTATGTCGGCGAAGTATTCGGCGTGGGCGCGTTGGGTTTTCTTGTGCTCGCCGGATTCGATGGCGCGGGTGCGGGCGAATTCGCGGATGGTTTCGAGCATGCGGTAGCGCCCGGCGGCGATGTCCAGGAGGGATTTGTCGGTGAGGTCGGCGAGGAGGTCGTCGATATCGTCGATGTCGCACACCCGGCGGGCCTGTTCGGTGGTAGCGCCGCCCGCGAAGACCGAGAAATCCTGGGCCAGTTGCTGTTCGGCGGGGTCGAGGAGTTCCCAGCTCCAGGCCACCACGGCCTGCAGGGTCTGGTGGCGGGGTTCGGCGGTGCGGTCGCCGCGGGCCAGCAGGCGGAAGCGGTCGGTGAGGCGGGCATCGATCTCGGGGAGGTCGAGGGTGCGCAGGCGGGCGGCGGCGAGCTCGATGGCGAGCGGGAGGCCGTCGAGGCGGCGGCAGATGCGGGCGACCACGGCGATGGTGCCCGCGTCCGGGAGAAAGCCGGGGCGGACCGCGGCGGCGCGGTCGGCGAACAGGCGCACGGCCGGGGCGGCCAGCTGGTCGGCCAGCACCGAATCGGTTGAGGCCATGGGCAATTGGGGGACGGGGAACAGCGTTTCGCCCGTGACCCGCAACGCTTCGCGGCTGGTGGCGAGAATGCGCAGGCTCGGGCAGGCCACCAGCAGGCGGTGCGCGAGGCGGGCGATGTCGAGGACGACATGCTCGCAATTGTCGAGGATGAGCAGCAGCGGACGGTCGGCGAGCATGGCGACCAGCTGCGACTCGGAATCGCTGGGTCCGGGGGCCGAATGCGCCGACAGGTCGCGACCGCCCAGGGCGCTCGCGATCGCCTGGGCCGCCTGCACACCGTCCACCAGCGGCGCCAATTCGACGAAGCAGACGTCGCCGCGGACCCGGCTGCCCGCCGCCAGCGCCAGGCGCGTCTTCCCGGTGCCGCCGGGGCCGATCAGGGTGACGAGACGAGCCCGGGCGACCAGTGGCACCAGACGCGCGAGTTCGTCCTCCCGGCCGACGAAGCTGGTGAGCGGTGTGGGCAGCCGCCGATTCGACACGGCCGAACCCCCATCCGCGCGCAGGATCGCCAGGTGGGCGTCCATCAGCTCGGCCGAGGGATCGGCCCCGAGCTCGTCGGCGAGCAGCCGCCGTCCCACTTCGAAGGATTCCAGTGCCTCGGCCTGGCGGCCCGCCGAATACATGGCACGCATGAGCAGAGCGCGCGCCCGCTCCCGGAGGGGATGTGCCGCAACCAATTCCGACAGGGTCGCCACCACCGCCTGCGACTCCCCCACCGCCAGCGCGGCCTCCGCCCGATCCTCCTCGGCGGCCAGCCGCGCCTCGTCCAGCCGCGCGGCCCGACTCTCGGCGAAGGGCGCGTCCCGCACATCGGCCAGCGCCGGACCCCGCCACAATCCGAGGGCCTCGTCCAGCAGCGTCATCGCCGCGCCGGAATCCCGGTCCCGCAGGGCTTTCCGCCCCTGCTCGGCCAGCCGCGCGAACCGGAGCGCATCCACCGCGTCCGGATCGACCGCCAATCGATAACCCGCCCCGGCGGACTCGACGAACTCCCTGTCCCCCACCGCATTCCGCAATGCCCGCCGCAGCCGCGACATCTGCGACTGCAACGCATGCCCCACATCCCCCGGCGGCTCGGCCCCGTACAGGTCGTCGATCAGCCGCTCCCGGCCGACCACCCGCCCGGCATCCAACGCCAACACCGCCAGCAAGGCCCGCACCTGCGGACCTCCGATCGGAAACGGGCCTCCATCGGCCCGCCGTGCCTCGATCGGACCCAGAATCCCGAACTCCACGCGGCCAGTATGCCCGGGCGGGCGGAGGATCCTGCGGGCTGCGGTCAGCGGGGTTCGGGCGCAGCGACCAGGTCTCGGATGAGCAGGGCGGTGTGGAGGGAGGTGCGGGTCTCACCGTTGTCGAGATCGACGTCGAGGATGCGTTCGATGCGGGACAGGCGGTCGTAGAGGGTGGGCCGGCTGATATTGAGGCGCTTGGCGAGTTCGGTCTTGTTGCCCGCCAGGTCGAGAAATTGGCGCAGGGTGCGGGCGAGGTCGGTGGCATTGCGGATGTCGTGCCGGAGCAGGGCGCTCAGCTCGGTCTCGGCGAAGCGCTGGACGCCCGGCTCGTCGCGGATAAGGGACAGCAGGCCGCGCAGACGGACGTCGCCGCTGCGATAGAACGGGCGTGGGACCGAAGGGTCCAGGGAGAGAGCGACTTCGGCGACGTGTGCGGCCTGGGCCAGCTCGCGCGCGGTGTCGAGGAGGGAGTCCGATTCGCCGCCGGCGCCGATGACCGCGCGCTCCACACCCGCCACACGGCGGATCTCCGCGAGCATGGCCGAGCAGATCGCGGTGAGCGCGTTGTCCAGGTCGCCGCTCCGGGAGACGCCCAGCACGATGGTGACCCGATTGCCGTGGTCGGGTGCCGCCAGCGCGGTGGCCTTGGCCAGCGCAACCCCGTGCAGCGCAGCGTCGAGCAGTGCGGCCGTACGGCGTTGCTGCGCCACCGGATCCGTTTCGGCCGCCGCCGCGACATCCACCGCGAGCGGGACATAGCGGGCGCGGCGGGCCAGCCCGAGCGCCGCCGCCAGCGCCACGGCGTCGCGCTCGTCGGTGAGGCGGCCGTCGACCATATCGTCGATGAGCCCGGTCTGGGCCTGCCGGTGCAGGCCGAAACGGTCGCGCTCGATCATCCGGTGCAGGGTCAGCGTCTGCGCCGCGCGTTCGAGCACCGTGCGCGCGCGGGCCGTGGGCACCCGGCTGGAGCGCAGGATGAGCCGGCCCCAGCGCTGCGTATGCGGGCCCACCGGAACCACATTCGGGTCGGTGTCGGGCAGCAGCCGGGAGGTGGTCTCCCAGTGCTCGAGCAGGGCCGAGGTGCCGGTGTGGCGCGCGGTCAGCGCCAGCACGCGATGCGCCAGGTCCTCGAGCACGACCGAGGCGTCCAGCATCCCGGCAGCCGTCTTCACGATCTCGGCCAGGGACGCCCGCCGGACACTCAGCGCCGTGAACGTCTCGTGCACCGTGCGCGCGAATTCCAGCTCGGCGTACTGGTCGGCCACGATCACCCGGTGCACGGCCTCGGTGACCTCCACGAACCGCACCACCCGGTGCAGCGCCACGATCGGCAACCCCACCCGGTCGGCGGTCTCGGCCACCACCGGCGACAATTCCCGCACGTAGGTGCCCAATTCGATGACCAGCCCGGACACCCCGGCCGCGGCCAGCGATTCCAGATAGGCCACGGCGGCCGCGTCGCTACCGGCCAGCGCCTGTCCGGTGGTGAGAATCAATTCCCGTCCCACCAGTAGTTTCGCCACGTCCGGCAGTTCGCTCACATGCACCCACCGCACCGGCCGATCCAGCGGACCGCCGCCCACGACCTGCGGCTGCCCGGCCCGCACGACCGGCATGGCCAGCACATCAGCAACGCAGAGGAGCACCGACGAATCGTAATACGAAGTTGGAAGATGGATACACAACGTCGGGAATCAACCGGCGGGTAATGGCGCAGAGTAGGGACGGACACTCACGGAATCGAGGAGATATGCAGACCATCGCACACTGGCTCGACGGCAAGTCCTTCACCGGTTCCAGCACGGCGACCGCACCGGTCACCAATCCCGCGACCGGCGTGGTGACCGGACGGGTCGCCCTGGCCTCCGCGGCCGACGTCCGCACCGTGATCGAATCCGCCGTGGCCGCGTTCCCCGCCTGGCGCGACGCCTCCCTGGCCAAGCGCACCCAGGTGCTGTTCCGCTTCCGCGAACTGCTCAACGAGCGCAAGGAGGAGCTGGCCGCCCTCATCACCGGCGAGCACGGCAAGGTGCTCGCCGACGCGCTGGGCGAGGTCACCCGCGGCCTCGAGGTCGTCGAATTCGCCTGCGGCATACCGCATCTGCTCAAGGGCGGCTACACCGAGAACGCCTCCACCAAGGTCGACATCTTCTCCGTGCGGCAAGCCCTGGGCCCGGTGGCCATCATCTCGCCGTTCAACTTCCCGGCCATGGTGCCCATGTGGTTCTTCCCCGTCGCCATCGCGGCCGGCAACACCGTGGTGCTCAAGCCGAGCGAGAAGGATCCCTCGCCCTCGCTGTGGCTGGCCGAGCTGTGGCGCGAGGCCGGGCTGCCCGACGGGGTGTTCAATGTGGTCCAGGGCGACAAGGTGGCGGTGGACGAACTGCTGGCGAACCCCGCCATCAAGGCGGTGTCGTTCGTCGGCTCGACCCCGATCGCCAAGTACGTCTACGAGCACGGCACCGCCGCCGGCAAGCGCGTGCAGGCTCTCGGCGGCGCCAAGAACCACATGGTGGTGCTGCCCGACGCGGATCTGGACCTGGCCGCCGATGCCGCCGTGAACGCGGGCTTCGGCTCGGCCGGTGAACGCTGCATGGCCATCAGCGCGCTGGTGGCGGTCGGCGATATCGCCGACGACCTGGTGGCGCGGATCACCACGCGCGCCAAGACCATTCGCACCGGTGACGGCACCCGCGGCACCGATATGGGCCCGCTGGTGACCGAGGCGCACCGCGACAAGGTGGCCGCCTACATCGCGGCGGGCGAATCCTCGGGCGCCACCGTGGTTCTCGATGGCCGCGCGGTGGCCGCCGACGGCGCGCCCGACGGATTCTGGCTGGGTCCCACCATTCTCGACCACGTCACCACCGATATGAGCGTCTACACCGACGAGATCTTCGGCCCGGTGCTGTCGGTGGTCCGCGTGGACAGCTACGACGAGGCGCTGGCCCTGATCAACGCCAACCCCTACGGCAACGGCACCGCCCTGTTCACCAATGACGGCGGCGCGGCCCGGCGCTTCCACAACGAGGTCGAGGTCGGCATGGTCGGCATCAATGTCCCCATCCCGGTCCCCATGGCCTACTACAGTTTCGGAGGCTGGAAGAACTCCCTGTTCGGCGATTCGCATGCGCACGGCACCGACGGCGTGCACTTCTTCACCCGCACCAAGGCCGTCACCACCCGCTGGCTCGACCCCAGCCACGGCGGTCTGAACCTCGGCTTCCCCCAGAACCACTGAACGGAGTCCGCGATGACCCTGCCCAATGGGCTGACCCCGGAGGCGGCCCGCGAAAAGGCGGCCCGCGCCTACGAATTGGACCGTAAGCACGTCTTCCACTCCTGGTCCGCGCAGAAGTCGCTGGATCCCATGGTGATCACCGCCGCTCAGGGCTGCTACGTGTGGGATGGCGAGGGCAACCGGCTGCTCGACTTCTCCTCGCAGATGGTGAACACCAATATCGGACACCAGCATCCGAAAGTGGTGGCCGCCATCCAGGAACAGGCGGCCACCCTGTGCACCATCGGCCCGCCGTACGTGAACGACGCCCGCTCGGAGGCAGCGCGGCTCATCGCCGAACTCACTCCCGGTGAGCTGAACCGGATCTTCTTCACCAATGGCGGCGCGGACGCGGTCGAGCACGCGGTGCGTATGGCGCGGCTGCACACCGGGCGGTACAAGGTGCTCGCGCGCTATCGCTCGTATCACGGCGGCACGGAGACCGCGGTCAATCTGACCGGTGACCCGCGCCGCTGGCCGAACGACCACGGTAATGCGGGAGTCGTGCACTTCTTCGGACCGTTCCTGTACCGCTCGCAGTTCCACGCCACGACCGAGGCCGAGGAGACCGAACGGGCGTTGCAGCACCTCGAGCAGACCATCGCGTTCGAGGGGCCGAGCACCATCGCGGCCGTCATTCTGGAATCGGTGCCGGGCACGGCCGGAATCATGGTGCCGCCCCCGGGATACCTGGCCGGCGTGCGCGAACTGTGCGACAAGTACGGCATCGTGTTCATCGCCGACGAGGTGATGGCGGGCTTCGGCCGCACCGGAGAATGGTTCGCCATCGACCATTTCGACGTGGCGCCGGACCTGCTCACCTTCGCCAAGGGCGTCAACTCCGGCTATGTGCCGCTGGGTGGCGTCGCCATCGCACCGCACATCGCGGCCACCTTCGACGACCGCGCCTATCCGGGCGGGCTCACCTACTCCGGGCATCCGCTGGCCACGGCCGCGGCCGTCGCGACCATCACCGCCATGCGCGAGGAGGGCATCGTCGAGAACGCCGCCGACATGGGCGAGCGCGTCATCGGCCCGGGCCTTCGGGAACTGGCCGAGCGGCACCCGAGCGTCGGCGAGGTTCGCGGACTCGGCGTGTTCTGGGCGGTGGAACTGGTCCGCGACCGCGCCACCCGCGAACCCCTGGCGCCCTACGGCGGCACCAGCCCGGCCATGAACGAGACCGTCGCCGCCGCCCGGGCCGCCGGACTGCTGCTGTTCGTGAACTTCAACCGCCTGCACGTGGTTCCGCCCTGCACCATCAGCGAGGCCGAGGCCAAGGAGGGACTCGCCATCCTCGACCAGGCGCTCACGGTGGCCGACGCCCATGCCGTGTGACGCGGAGACGGTGACTTTCGAGAATGTGAGGAGCGCGGTGAACCAGGAACAACTGCAATTCATCAGCGGCGCACGACGATCGGGGTCGGGCGCGCCGCTGTCGATCATCGCGCCGGCCACGGGCGCGGACATCGCCTCGGGCGCCGGCGCGAACGCGGGCGACGTCGATTCGGCGGTCACCGCGGCCCGGGCGGCCTTCCCCGGCTGGGCCGGGCTCACCCCGGGCGCGCGGTCGGATCTCATGCACGAATGGGCGCGAATCCTGCGCACTCGTGCCGGGGAGCTCGCGACGATCGAAAGTGTCAACGCGGGCAAGCCGATTCGCCTCGCCGCGGAATTCGACGTGCCCGGCACCATCGACAACACGGCCTTCTTCGCCGGAGCCGCCCGGCGCCTGGAAGGCAAGGCGTCGGCCGAATACTCCGGCGACCACACCTCGTCGATCCGGCGGGAACCGCTCGGCGTCATCGGATCCGTCGCGCCCTGGAACTATCCGCTGCAAATGGCGGCGTGGAAGATCCTGCCCGCCGTCGCCGCCGGAAACACAGTGGTGCTCAAGCCTTCCGAGCTGACCCCGCTGTCCTCACTGCTGTTCGCGGAGGCCGCCACCGACGCGGGCGTGCCGCCGGGCGTCATCAATGTGCTCACCGGCACCGGCGCCGAGGCGGGACAACCGCTGGTGGAGCATCCGGCCGTGGCCATGGTGTCGTTCACCGGCTCCACCGGGGTCGGCAAACGGGTGGCGGCCACCGCCGCCGGTGCGGTCAAGCGGGTCCATCTCGAACTCGGCGGCAAGGCCCCCTTCGTCGTCTTCGACGACGCCGACCCCGAAGCCGCGGCGCGGGGCGCGGTCGCGGGCGCACTCATCAATACCGGCCAGGATTGCACGGCCGCCACCCGCGCCTATGTGCAACGACCGCTGTTCGAGGAATTCGTCGGCCGCGTCGCCGATCTCATGGACCGGGTGGTGCTCGGTCCGGTCGAGAACCCGGAAACCGATATGGGACCGCTCATTTCGCGCGCGCACCGCGACAAAGTGCTGGGTATGGTGGAACGCGCCCGCGAATCCGGCGCGAAAATCGTGCGCGGCGGCCGGATTCCGGAACACACTCCCGCGGCCGGTTCCTACTTCGAGCCGACCCTGATCACCGGTGCGGCCCAGGACTCCGAGATCGTGCAGCACGAGATCTTCGGCCCGGTGCTGGTCGTACTGCCCTTCGACACCGACGACGAGGCCATCGCCCTGGCCAATGACACCGTCTACGGGCTGGCCGCCTCGGCCTGGTCCCGCGATGTGTTCCGCACCCAGCGGGCGAGCCGGGAAATTCAGGCCGGCTGCGTGTGGATCAACGACCATATTCCGATCATCAGCGAAATGCCGCACGGCGGGTACAAGTCCTCCGGATTCGGAAAGGACATGTCCGCCTACGCGTTCGAGGAGTACACGAATATCAAGCACGTCATGTCGGATATCACCGGCGCGGCGCACAAGCCCTGGCACGACGTCATCTTCCGAGCCGGGTAGACGGCGGCGATATCGGGCGGGCGGGCTCCGATAGGGCCCGCCCGCGAATTTCTGGGCTATCCTCATGACACAGGAGGAGGCGGAAATGGACCGGCCGACGTCGCCGACGCAGGTATTGCGGTCCACCGTGCGTATGCCCCGCCGCTCCGAGGATCGCGCCGCCACCAGCTGACTCTCTCGAAAGCCGCCGACTGGTCCCCCCACGGGTGACCATCGGCGGCTTCCGCGTACCCCGAGCTCGCAGGCGCGAACGTTCGCCGTATCGGCACGAGAGAGAAGGAGTTGATCGGCCATGTCGGCCAAAGGAAGCAAACTGTGGGCGTCGGCACTCATCGATGCAGCGCCGACGCCGTTCTGGACCGACCGGCCCGAGCGGCCGACCCCCACCGACCCACTCATCACCACCACCACCGCGGATCTGGCCGTCATCGGCGGCGGCTACAGCGGACTCTGGACCGCGCTGCTGGCCAAGGAACGCGATCCCGGCACCGATGTGGTGCTGCTGGAGTCCGGTCTCTGCGGACACGCGGCCTCGGGTCGCAACGGCGGATTCTGCTCCGCCAGCCTGACCCACGGCCTGGCCAATGGCATGGAACGCTTCCCCGACGAGATCGGCGAGCTCGAACGCCTCGGCCGCTCCAACCTGGACGACATCGAGAAGGCCATCCTCCGGTACGGCATCGACTGCGATTTCGAGCGCACCGGCGAAATGGAGGTCGCCACCGCGCCCCACGAGGTCGAATGGCTGCAGGAGAGCCATGATGCCGCCGAGTCCCTCGGCTACCGCACCGAACTGCTCGACGCCGGCCAGGTGCAGGGCATGGTGCACTCCCCCACCTACCTCGGCGGCTGGTGGGACCGCGACAGCGTCGCCATGCTCGATCCGGCCCGGCTGGCCTGGGGACTACGGCGCGCCTGCCTGGATTCCGGTGTGCGCATCTTCGAAGGCACTCCGGTGCAACGTCTTTCGAAATCCCACGGCGGCACGCTGACCCTGCACACCCCGCACGGTGAGGTCCGTGCGCCCCGGGTCGCCCTGTGCACCAGCGCTTTCGCGGGCCCGGTGCCCAAGGTGTCACGCCATGTGGTGCCGGTCTACGACTACGCGCTCATGACCGAGCCGCTCACCGCCGAACAGCTCGACAGCATCGGCTGGGGCACCCGCATGGGCTTGGGCGACGCCTCCTACCGCTTCCACTACTACCGCCTGACCAGCGACAACCGCATCCTCTTCGGCGGCTACGACGCCATCTACCACTTCGGCAATCGCATCGCCCCCGCCCTGGAATACAACGAGGCCACCTTCGAAACCCTCGCCCGGCACTTCTTCCAGACCTTCCCGCAGCTCGACGGCCTGCGCTTCACCCACCGCTGGGGCGGGGTCATCGACACCTGCGGCCGGTTCTGCGCCTTCTTCGGCTCCGCCTACAAGGGCCGGCTGGTCTATGCCGCCGGCTACACCGGGCTCGGTGTGGGCGCGACCCGCTTCGGTGCGGAAGTCATGCTCGACCAGCTGTGGGGCCGTGACACCGAGCGCACCCGCCTGCGCATGGTCCGCTCCCGGCCCCTGCCGCTGCCGCCGGAACCGTTGCGCTCCGCGGGAATTCACCTCACCCGCTGGTCCCTGGCCCGCGCCGACGCGCACCAGGGCCGGCGCAATCTGTGGCTGAAAACCCTCGACTACACCGGCCTGGGCTTCGACAGCTGACCGGCCGGAATCAGCTGGGCCGGCGCAGGATCAGCGCGGTGATCTCGCTCGGCGCGAACAGCCGCAGCTGCGGCCCCCAGAAGCCGGTGCCCCGGCTGGTGTAGAGCTGGGTGCGCTCGCCATGGCGGCTGAGCCCGGCCACCACGGGCTGATCCAGGCGGACCAGGTACCGGAAGGGCCAGATCTGCCCGCCGTGGGTGTGGCCCGAAATCTGCAGGGCCACACCGGCCGACACCGCGTCGGTGACCTGTTTGGGCTGATGGGCCAGCAGGACCACCGGCAGTGCCGGATCGGCGCCGGCGAGGGCCGCGGTGATATCGGGCCCGTGGCCGGGCAGGCTGCGACCGGTGGGGTCGTCGATGCCCGCCAGCACGAGGCTGTCGCCGTCGCGGGTGATGACCTCGTGCTGGTTGCGCAGCGGCTGCCAGCCCAGGCCGGACATGTGGTCGATCCAGCCCGGTGCGTCGCCGAAGTATTCGTGATTGCCGGTGATGTAGAAACGGCCGTACTCGGCCTCGACCTTGCCCAGCGGGTCGACCTGCGCCCTGCGCTTGTCCACCGAGCCGTCGGCGAGATCGCCCGCGTGGCAGGCGATATCGGGACGCAGCGCGTTGACCTCCTCGACCACCCGCTCCGACCAGCGCAACCGATCGGTCGCGGCGTAATGGGTGTCGGTGACGACCACCAGCCGGAAGCCGTCCAAACCCGCACCGAGACCGGGGATCTCGACCTCGACCGTACGCACGCGCGGTACCCGGCGCGCCTCGTAGATCGCCCAGGCGGACAGCACGACCGACACCGCCAGCACCCCGACGGCCACCACACGCGAGCGCACCGGATCATCCACCCCCGCGACAGCGAGCGCACCCCGGACCGCGGCGCCGATCACCGACCAGGTGAACGCCACCCACATGACACCCAGCATGGTGTCGCCCACCAGCGACGCCGCATCGGACTGCCGCGGGCCGTGCCCGAGCAGCATGCCCGCGGGCAGCGCCAGATAGCCGAGCAGGAACACCGCCGACCCGAACCAGAACCACGTCCCGGACATCGTCGTATAAACCAGCAGCCACCAGGGGAGGACGAACAGGAGTGCGGGAATGGCGAGGAACAGAACCGCGCGCGGAACGTACTTCACGGGAGATCATCCTTGTCGGACCGAGAACCGCCGGACCCGGCGACCGATCCCAACATACCCGCGCGCTCGCGGCCGCCGGTCGGGTGTTCGCCCGACCGGCCGCGATGAGGAAGGATGATCTCGTGATCGACCAGAACTCCGGCCGGGGAGCTCCGATCCTCGACGACATCTCCAAGCGGATCATCTCCCAGCTCCAGGAGGACGGGCGACGCGCGTATGCGACCATCGGCAAGGCCGTCGGTCTCTCGGAGGCCGCCGTCCGCCAGCGCGTGCAGAAGCTGGCCGATGCCGGGGTGATCCAGATCGTGGCGGTCACCGATCCCCTGCAGGTGGGGTTGTTCCGGCAGGCCATGATCGCCATCACGGTCGATGGGCCGGTGCAGCAGGTGGCCGACACCTTGGCGGCCATCGAGGAAATCAACTATGTCGTGGTGTGCGCCGGCCGCTACGACATTCTCTGCGAGGCCGTGTGCCCGGACGACGAAGCCCTGCTCGACCTGGTGTCCAACCGCATTCGCGGACTGGCCGGGGTCCGGCACGCCGAGATCATGGTGTACCTCAAGCTGCGCAAGCAGACCTACAAGTACGGCACCCGCTGATCGGGTCGCGACCCTCACTCGGCCCCGGGTTCGCGCGCCTGCTCCACGGTGAGCGTGGCGAGTTCGGCCGCGAGGTTGGCGCGGGCCGCGGACTCGTAGCGGGCTCGGGCGGTAGGCGTGCGGAAGAGGGCGGGCTGCCCGGCGAGCGCCGCCAGCACGGCCGCCCGGCCCGAGCGGAAGAGCGGGTCGGGGACGTGGGCGTACTCGGCGCGGACGGCTGCGGTGTACGCGGCGTAGGCGGCCGCGTCGGCCGCGAGGATCGCCAGATCGGCATCGCAGAGCACCGCGCCATTGCGGTCCGACGGGTCGGGGTGGTGGCCGCCGGTCAGCCGGACCAGCCGTGCGGCCTCCGCCACCGTGCCCGCGCCGACTCCCAGTGCGGGCAGGGCGATTTCGGCCAGGCGGGCGCTGGCCTCCTCGTTGTCGGTGCCGTCGACGGCGTAGACCGCGTCGTGGAAGAAGGCGGCATAGCGCACCGCGTCCAGATCTTCGGCGTCGGCGGCCAGATCGTCGATGACCGCCAGCATGGCGGCCAGGTGCTCGACGGTGTGATAGCGGCGGTGCGGCTCACGGTAGCGGCGGACCAGGTCCTCCCCCACCGCGCACGCCTGCGGCCCGGCCAATTTCGTCCAGCGGTCCAGCAGATCCGCGTCCAGACTCATCCCCATCGGGGCAGTGTGCCGAATCTTCGGCCCGGAGAAAACCCCTCCGGCAGCGTGGTTTTCACCACTGGCACATACGGTCAAGCGTTCCCGAGCGTGAGGTAGCGCTGAATGGTGGGTCCGATGTCGGCGACGACCTGCTCCGAGCTCAGCGCCACCACCGGCGGCAGCCGTAAGACATAGCGGCACAGGGCGAGTCCCAGGATCTGGGTGGCGATCAGGCCCGCGCGATGCGGCGCGTCGGCCGGATCGCCGAAACGCAGCACGGCCGGCATGAGCTGCTGGGCGAAGATGCGCTGGGTGCGTTCCACCACGGCCTCGTCGGTCAGCGACGAACGGAGGAGGGTGAGCAGGATCTCGCTGGTCGGCGGCTGCTCCCACAGCTCCAGGAAGCGCTCGGCCAGCAGGGCGCCCAGCGAATCCGGCACGGCCGCACCGAGATCCGGCAGCTCCAGGTCGACATCCAGTGCGGCGTCGAACAATCCGTCCTTGTTGCCGTAGTAGCGCATCACCATCGACGGGTCGATCCCGGCGTCGGCCGCGATCGCCCGGATGGTCGCCTTCCGGTAGCCGTCCTCGGCGAAGCGGCGGCGCGCTGCCTCCAGAATTGCCGCGCGGGTCGCATCCGACCGCCGCGGACCCGTCTCCACAGTCATGCCCACAAGTGTAGGCCAACAACTGTTGACTACCAAGTGCCGGGTTACAGTGAGCCATGTCCATGCAGCCCAAGCGCTGGACGCCGCCCAAGGCGACGGCCCGCGCCCACGAAAACCACAGCGCGCCACCCATGCCGCCCGTGCGGCGGCTCGAGGTGCCCGGAGACGGGCCGGAGGATGTGGTGATCATCCCCGACGGCAGAGTCGTCGCGGGCCTCGCGGACGGCACCCTGGTGGCGGTCGACCCGGCCGACGGCACGGTCGAGCGGATCGGGCACACCGGCGGGCGGCCGCTGGGCCTGCACGCAAATCCCGATGGCTCGCTACTGATCTGCGATGCCGACCGCGGACTGCTGCGCCTGGACAAGCCGGGCGGGCAGGTCGAGGTGCTGGTGTCCGAAGTCGACGGCGTTCCCTTGAATTTCACCAGCAATGTGGTCGCCGACGGCGACACCGTCTACTTCTCCGAATCCACCCGACGCTGGCCGCTCGGCGAATACATGGGCGACATGCTCGAGCACTCCGAGACCGGTCGGCTGCTGCGCCGCAATCCCGACGGCAGCGTCGAAACCCTGGTCGACGGACTGAAATTCGCGAACGGCATCGTGCTCGCCCCGGACCGCTCGTGCCTGCTGGTCGCCGAGACCGGCGGCTACAGCATCACCCGCTACTGGCTGACCGGGCCGAAGGCGGGCACCCACGACTACTTCGCCGAGAACCTGCCCGCCTTCCCCGACAATATGGGCCTCGGCAGTGACGGGCTGGCCTGGGTGGCGCTGGTGTCGCCGCGAAATCCGCTGCTGGACATGCTGCTTCCGCTGCCCGGCGTGCTACGCCGACTGGTGTGGGCGATTCCCGAAGCGCTGCAACCGAAACCGGCCCGCACGGTGTGGGTGCAGGCCTTCGACTTCGACGGGAATCTCGTCCACGACCTGCAGCGCGAGGGCACCGACTACGCCATGGTCACCGGGGTCGCGGAGCGGGACGGCACGATCTATCTGGGCAGCCTCTCGGAACCGGCGATCGCCGTGACCCAGGTGCCTCAGGTCTCCTGAGCTGTGCTCTAGCTCTTCTGAGCCTCGTCCTGCGTGTGCTGCGCCTGGGCCAGCTGCGTCGGCGTGTACCGCAACGTCAACGCCAGCAGGCCCATGACGGCGGTGCCGATGGCGCACACCAGCAGGACGAGGGTGTACCCGCTGCCGAGCGCGTCGATCTGATGCTGCGACATCTCGCTCACCTTGCCCGTGGCGCCCTTGTCCAGCGACAGCGTGCGCGACAGGGCTACCGGGCTCAGAACGCCGACCGCGAACGGCGTACCCATGTTCATGAACATCTGCCCCACCGCGGACAGCGGGCCGATGTGGGCCATGTCCACGCCGACCAGCACGCACAGCGGCAGGATCACGATGGCGGTGCCGACACAGAAGCCGACGACCGACATCATGACCAGCAGCGTCGGGAAGTAGTCGGCCGAACTGTCCAGCGTCGAACCGAAATACAGCGCACCCGCCAGCACGACCGCCGCCGCCAGCAGCAGCCAGCGCGCCCGGACATACATGCACGCCTTGGAGGCGACCGCGGTGCCGACGCCCGCGCCGAGGGTGAACGGGATGCTGGCCAGACCCGCGTGCAAGGGGTTGTAGCGCAACACGTTCTGCAGGAACTGCGCCACGAAGAAGGTGGTCGCGCCGAGCACGCCGGAGGTCAGGAAGATGGCGCCGAAGGTGATCACGCGGTCGCGGCTCTTGAACAGCGACCACGGCAGCAGCGGGTTCGCGACATCGCGCTCGGCGAAGACGAAGACCACCAGCAGGATCAGGCCGCCGATAACCGCGCCCAGGATGACCGGGCTGCCCCAACCCATCTCGGGCCCCTCGGTCGCGCCGAACACGATCGACACACAGGCCAGCGTGCCCAGGATGGCGCCGCGCACATCCATGGACATGCGGTGGCGCGCGGTGTCGCGCAGCTGGTAGATCGCGCCCCAGACGATGAGGATGCCGATCGGCACATTGATCCAGAAGATCCAGCGCCAGTCGACCTGGGTCAGCGCGCCGCCGATGACCAGACCGCCGACCGAGCCGACACCGACCATGGATCCGAAGATGGCGACCGCCTGATTGCGCGCCGGGCCGGGCGCATAGGTGCTCGCCACCAGCGCGAAGGCGGTCGGCGCGGCAATGGCCGCGCCGGTGCCCTGCAGGGCGCGGGCCGCGATCAGCCACGCCTCGTTCTGCGCGGTGCCGCACAGCGCCGAGGCGAGGGTGAACAGCGCGACGCCGAGGATCAGCATGCGCTTGCGGCCGAACGAGTCGCCGAGACGCCCACCCAGGAGCATGAGGCCCGCGAACGGAAGACCATAGGCCGTGACCGTCCACGCACTGCCCGCGCTGGACAGGCCGAGCTGTTCTTGAAGTCGCGGGAGCGCCAGGATCATGACGGTGCCGTCCAGCACGACCATCAGCTGAAGCCCGCTGAGGACGAGAATCGCGAGCCCGAACGCTCGCTTGGTCACCGGATACTGCATCGTCGCAGCGGGGTTATCGAGCACCCGCCCACTGTAATGGATGCGCTATCCAGCGAACCGAACTCATTACGCGACGTCAGGAGTTGTCCTGGTCCGGCGCCCCCGCCGTGAAGCCCGCGGTCGGGCCGATGACGATGATCGCGGGTGGGCGAATGCCCTCGGCTCGCACCCGCTCGGCGACGGTGGCCAGATCGGCGCGCAGGATGCGCTGGGTGCGCAGGCTGCCCTCCTGGATGACCGTGACCGGGGTGTTGGCGGCGCGGCCACCCGAGATCAGCGCATCGGCGAACTTCTCGATCCGCTCCACCGCCATCAGCAGCACGATGGTGCCGCGCAGCCGGGCCAGCGCGGGCCAGTCGACCAGCGAATCCGGGTGGTCGGGGGCGACATGGCCACTGACGACCACGAACTCGTGCGTGACACCGCGGTGGGTGACCGGGATACCGGCCAGGGCCGGCACCGAAATCGCGCTGGTGACACCAGGAACCACGGTCACCGGGATACCGGCGTCGACGCAGGCTTCGAGTTCCTCGTAGCCACGCCCGAAGACATAGTTGTCGCCGCCCTTGAGCCGCACCACGAACTTGCCCGCCTTCGCGCCCTCGATGAGCGCGGCATTGATGGCCTCCTGTGCCATGGCCCGGCCGTAGGGAATCTTGGCCGCGTCGATGACCTCCACCTCCGGCCCGAGCTCGGCCAGCAGCTCCGGCGGCGCAAGCCGGTCGGCGACAACGAGATTCGCGCGGGCCAGCAGGCGGCGGCCGCGCACCGTGATGAGATCCGGATCGCCGGGGCCGCCGCCGACCAGCGCCACGCCCGGGGTCACGGGGGCCGAATCATCGGTCACCACACCGGATTGCAGGGCTTCCAACAGCGCGTTGCGCACCGCGGCCGAGCGGCGGTGCTGACCGCCGGCCAGCACGCCCAGCGTCATGCCGTCGTAGCGCGCGGTGGCCGGGGTGACCGCGGTGCCCAGCCGCGCGGTATCGGCGCGGACACAGAACACGCGGCGGCGGGTGGCCTCCGCGACCACGGCCGCATTGGTCTCGGGCTCGTCGGTGCAGGCCATGGCGTACCAGGCGCCGTCGAGATCGCCGTCGGCGTAGGCACGCAACTCCAGGGTCAGCTGTCCCGAAGTGGCCATGCCCTCGACCGCGGGCGTGGCCTCGCGGCTGATCACGTGCACATCCGCACCGGAGGCGATGAGCAGCCCGAGCCGCCGCTGCGCCACCGTGCCACCACCGACCACGACCACGCGGCGACCGTTCAGATCGAGGCCGACCAGGTAGTTCGGATCACCGGTGTCGACCCGGGACTCGGGAACCGGCTGGTCATCGGGGGTGGCTACGGGGTTCTGCACAAGGATTCAGGGTACGGCGTGAGCGGCAGCGCACGACAATCGCCCGGCATCCGGGTGGCAATCGATACAGAGTTCACAACGGTCGCGGCCATCGTGCGCCGTGAACACGCCGGTCATTTCTATGCTGAATAGCTATGACACGTGCCACCGTGCTTGTTCGCTGTTGCCTGGTCGCCGCACTGGTGATGCTCGGCATTCCCCTCGGAATCGGTCACGCGGACCCACTGGTGGAGGCCGTCTATGCGCAGCCGGGGCCCTGGGCCGTGACCGAGCAGCACGCCTTCGCCTGCTGCGATTCGACCGGTGCGGCCTACGATATCTGGTATCCGACCGAGCTGGGGGCCAACGAGTTCCGGCATCCGATCATCACCTGGGGCAACGGGACCAACGCGCATCCGAGCCAATACGCGTATCTGCTGCGGCATTTCGCGTCCTGGGGGTTCGTGGTGATCGCCACCGAGAACTCGGCCACCGGGTCGGGGATCGACATCGCGGGGGCGGTCGACAGGCTGCTGTCCCTGGCCACGGACCCGGGCAGCGTCTTCCACGACCGGCTCGACCCGGATGCGATCGGCGCGGTGGGGCATTCACAGGGAGCGACCGGCGTCCTCAACGCCATGATGCATTCGGGCGGCCGGATCAAGACCGCGGTGCCGATCGAGCTGCCCATCCAGCTGTCGTGCTTCCTGGGCTCGTGCTTCGATACCCACGGACTGGCCGGCGGTTCGGTGTTCTTCGTGAACGGTTCGGCCGACACCGTCATCTCGCCGTCCGAGCAGACCTTCCCGCCGGCGGCCGTCGGCCTGCAATCACTGCGGGCCTTCTACGATTCGGTGCCCGCCGGTATCACGAAGGCGTGGGGCACTCTCGTCGGCCCGAATCACAATGATGTTCAGGGCCAACCGGGTTGCGCCGACGCCTCCTGGCCGTGCACCTCCGGCGTCTCCGGCTACCTCGGCTATCCGACGGCCTGGCTGGCCGCCCGCCTGCTGGGCCGCGCGGACGCCCAGCGGGCGTTCACGGCCGGATCCGGCGAATTCCTCGCCCCGAATCCGCTGTGGACCAACCAGATCAGCGACATCACTACCCCATGACCTTGCCGAAGTTCGCGTCTTCCTGAATCAGGTGCAGGCCACGGCCCTTCCGGAGCGGCAGCTGGCCGAGGTCGACCTGATCGAGCGTGATGGTGACCGGGTGGCCGTCCAGCTGACCGCTGAGCACCAGCCGGCTCGGCGTCGGTTGCTGGTAGCCGAGATCCGCCAGGTCAGTGGTCGCCTGCTCGCCGCGGAGCACCAATCGGTGTGCGCCGGTGTCGATCTGCGCGCCCAGAGGCATCAACTCATCGTCCATGCGTTGCACGACGGCCATCTCAGGCTGGTCGAAAACCAGTCGCCGCCAGCGGCTCTCATCGGTCAGCAGCGGCGGCACCGGCTGGCCGTCGCGGGTGAAGTCGGTGACCGCCCAGATACCGTACAGCTCGGATTTCGCGCTGCCACCGCCGTATTCGTGCCAGTTGTTCGCCCCGATCCAGGCGTAGCCCGCCGACAACCACACGATCAGCAGCACCTGCGCGGCGGCCGCCCAGCTCACCGTCCGGCGAGTGCGGAACGGCTGTGGTGTGGCGGCGGGGCCGGCGGCCCGGCCGGTCAGCAGCGCGGTGAGCCGCGGCGCCTCGGGCACCAGCAGGACCAGGCAGAGCAGCATCAGATGGAACGACAGCAGCTTCACCGGCACATCGAAGGTCATGTTCAGCACCCACACCTGCGCCATGCTCACCAGGCTCAGCAGCACACCCGCCAACTGGGTGCGCGGCAGCAGTAGGAGCAGACCGCCCAGCACCTCGGCGGTACCGAGCAGGCTTTCGTACACCGGTGACACGCCGACCTGACTCCACAGCACACCCATGGGCGCGAAGTCGCCGTACGGGGTCAGCAGCGTGCTGAGCGCAGGCTCGGGCATCTGCGTCGGAATCGCCTTGGCGAACCCGTATCCGAGCATCTGACCGGCCAGGCACAACCGGATGAAGAGCAGGAACCACGCGGACAGGCGGTGGTACTCGGTCCGGGCGCGATCCAGCATCGTCCAGAGCACGGTCCCGACCGCCGCGATCACGAGCATGCAGAACACAAGGATCCAGAAGACCGCCTGGTCACCGCTGCCCGAGTTGTGCAGCGCCACATCGGTCCCGAAGACGGTGTGGCCCACCCACTTCACCACGGGCAGGGACACGCTCATCCAGAGGCGGGGCCAGTCGTGCGGGAGCCAGTGTTGCAGCGGTCCCACGAAGTCGATCAACATTTGCGGGTAGAAGACGCAGAAGAGCCCGAAGTACAGGAATCCGAAGCGGAAAAGAATGCGTCCGATCGGATTCCAGGACCGTGTGGGTGCGGTGTCCCTCCCCTCCCGATCGGTCGCGGCATCGATTGTCTGCATGCTCATTCCACATCCCCTCGCTTCCATTCGGAAACTCCGACGCTAGGCCGCGGCGCCGCCCGCACGCTTCCGGAATCACCCTGAGCCGACCCGGAATATGCCTGATAGGAACTACTTCTCGAGGACTACGTGCCAGCACGACCACCTCTGAGCGACCAAGGCCCATCCCGGTCACCGGTACTGATGAAACAGGTCTCCCCGATCCCCTTACGGACACATTTAGAACGCGTTACATTTCACCCAACGTGCCGCCCGGGCTTACCACACAGGCCACTCACCCGCACCCGGCGATCCCGCAGGCACACTCCGTCACACCCGCGCAGGGAGGACCCCATGACTTCGGCCCACGCCGATCCCAACCAGCGGATGGAACTCACCGTCTCCGACCAGAACCTCGACGAGCTCGCGACCGAACTCGCGCAGTGGCTCGCGACCAAGGTCGAGGCCGACGAGCCGCCGCAGGTCACCTCGATCACCCGGCCGCAGGCCGGCGGCATGTCCAGCACCACGCTGCTCTTCGACGCCGCGTGGACCGAGCAGGGGCAGGCGGCCGGCGGGTCCTTCGTGGCGCGGCTCGCGCCCGATCAGAACTCCTTCCCCGTGTTCGAGAACTACGACCTGGCAACGCAGTTCGCGGTCATGGCCGGGGTCGCCGAGGCCACCGACCTGCCGGTGCCACCGCTGTGCTGGCTGGAAACCGGTTCCGACAATGTGCTCGGCGCACCGTTCTTCGTCATGCGACGCGTGAACGGCCGTGTGCCCGAGGACAATCCGCCGTACGTGTTCATCGGCTGGCTGCACGAGGCCACCCCCGAGCAGCGCTATCAGGTGACCCGCCGGACCATCGAGATCATCGCCGAGGTGCACTCGATTCCCGATCCGGCCCAGCGGTTCCCGATGCTGGCGGGCGAGGGCTCGGCGCTGCGGCGGCACTTCGAGGCCCAGCGGGCGTGGTACGACTGGGCACTCGCGCGCGACGGCTTCCGCATCCCGCTGCTGGAGCGCACCTTCGACTGGCTCGAGGAGAACTTCCCCACCGATACCGGACCGGACGTGCTGAGCTGGGGCGACGCCCGGCCGGGCAATGTCATGTTCGACGAGTTCGATCCGGTCGCGGTCCTGGACTGGGAGATGGCCGCCATCGGCCCGCGGGAACTCGACGTGGCCTGGACGATTCTCATCCACCGGTTCTTCCAGGACATCGCCACGCGTTTCGACCAGCCGGGCCTGGCCGACTACATGCGGCGCTCCGATGTGGAGAAGCTCTACGAGGAGGCCAGCGGGCACGCCGTGCGCGACCTGGACTGGTACCTCATGTACGCCGCGCTGCGGCACGGCATCGTGATGGCTCGCATCCGGCGGCGGATGATCCACTTCGGCGAGGCGGCCGACAACGACGATCGCGACGACTACGTGATGCACCGGCATCTGCTGGAAGCCATGCTCGACGGCACCTACTCGTGGGATTGAGAGATGACGCAGAATCAGATCAACTCGCTCGACGAATATCCGATCCACCAGACCCCGCTGTCCATGTCGCGGGTCGGGACCAGTGATCGAAACTTCTACGACCGCAACTACTTCAACGCACTCGACACCGGCAGTGACACCTTCCTGGTCACCGGTTTCGGGGTGTACCCGAACCTGGGAGTGACCGACGCGTTCGCGACCGTGCGCCGCGGCGACACGCAGCGGGCCGTGCGGTTCTCCGACGCCCTGGCCGAGCGCAGCCTCGAGCCCAAGGTCGGCGGCTACCGGATCGAGATCGCCGAACCGCTGCAGAAGATCCGCGTGCTCTGCGAACACGAGGACCTGTCCTTCGACCTGACCTGGGAGGGTTCCTTCCCGGCCATGGCCGAACAGCCGCACACCATCCTCACCGGCGTGCACCGGCCCATCATCGACGCGCAGCGCTTCGCGCAGGTCGGAACCTGGTCGGGCACACTGCATGTCGACGGCACCGATATCGCCGTGGACCCGTCCGCATGGTGCGGCACCCGCGACCGGTCCTGGGGGATCCGTCCGGTCGGCGAATCCGATCACCCCGGCCGGTTGGCGTCCGAACCGTCCGAAGGCTTCTGGTGGCTGTACGTGCCGCTGCTGTTCGACGAGTTCTCCATCATCGTCATCGTGCAGGAGGAGCCCAACGGCTTCCGCACGCTCAATGACGCCACCCGGATCTGGAAGGACGGGCGAGTCGAGCAACTGGGCTGGCCCCGTGTGCATCTGACCTACAAGTCCGGCACGCGCATCCCGACGCGGGTGCGCCTGGATCTCACCACACCCGACGGCAAGCCGCTCGAGGTCGAGGTCGAGGCCGGAACCTTCATGGCCCTCAATGTCGGTTGCGGCTACGGCGGCGACCCCGATTGGCAGCACGGCCAATGGAAGGGTCGCGACTGGTCCGAGAGCAAGCTCTACGACCTGACCGACCCGGCCATCGCCGGGCGCATTCCGTTCGGCGTCATCGACCACGTCGGCAAGGCGCGCTGCGGCGATGCCGAGGGCTGGGGACTGTTCGAGCACGGCACCATGGGTCGCCACGATCCGACCGGATTCGCCGATTGGGGTTCTGTCGCACCCTGATCGCGCACAGCCGCAGCCCTCGCCGGATAACCAACCACCCGGCGGGGGCTGCGGCGTGTGGGTCTCATCCGCGCGAACGACTGCCCGACGTGCCACGAACCAGCGGACAAGCCGGGGCCGGGCCGCGGGCCATACCTCCTCAGCCCGATTCTCTTTCCCGGCGACAGGGCTCCCTCAGACAGCTGAGGGAGCGGTCAGGTGGAGGGCCACCAGTAATTGACGACCATGTAGAGGCTGAGTATCAAGCCTGCGATGAAGATCAGGGCGCCGATCGCGAGTCCCCAGGTGGGACGCCAGCCATGACGTACGGCTATGCGACCCAGTTGCCAGGAGACGGCTCCACCGGCTGCCCAGGTGTACAGAGGGAACGCGCCCAGGCCCAGGATGATCTGGGGTGGGCAAGGGTGCCGCCAGGCGCAGAACTCTGGGATGCCGTCCAGGTCTCTGATGATGAGGAAGGACAGGAAGGCTGTGGCGCAGAGGCCCACGGTGCCCCAGAAACGCCACCACATCAGGAAGCTGCGCCAGCCGTCGGGTTCGAGGGTGGGATAGGCCACAAGGCAAAAGATAAAGAACAAAACGCAAAAGACAAAAGACCGAAAGACAAAGACGCCTGGAGAAGGGAGGGGGCCAGGCTCACGGACGCACCTACACCTACCAGCCCTCACCTCTGAAGCCGTGGTGGTCGCGGCGGCGATGAGGCAACCACACCTCCCCATGCCCTGCGCACACCAGCCCGACACGAGCAGCCGGGAATCACGCCGCCCGTGAACCCCACCTCGAGTAACTGGATTCGATGGCAGCGGCGACCCACTGCCCCACGTGTACTCGCGGGCGCGTCGCACCCCGGGTGGGTGCAGCCCTTGTCGCGGGCGATCAACGCCAACCGCTGGGCCGGGGTGGCCAGCCGCTGGCAGCGCCCCAGGAACAGCGGCAACCCGTCGGCATCGAGGACCGCCAGCACCGGGCGGGTGCCCTCGGCCATCTTCAACACCTCGTCGATGCTCACGTGGCCGCCGGTGGCGGTGGTCGCGACCCCGGCCCCACGCTCGAGGTCGGCGAGGTTCACGGTGAGGGTGGCCTGGACCGGCAGACCGCGGTGGGAGCCGAGCTCGGCGGGGTCGAGGCCGGGCTGCAGCAACGCGAACAGCGCGTCGTGGGTGCGCTGACCGGTGTCGCGGCGGTCGCGGCCAGGGAGGCGGCACGCTGGTGTCCGGTGGGTTCGAAGAATTCTCCGCACTGCCGGGTGATCTTCACCCGCACCGACGCGTCGTACTTCGACAGGCCCAACGTCTGCCGCAGGAACGGCACCACAGCCTTCGCCCCACGACCTTCGGGCAGCGAACGATTGCAGGCCTCGACAATCAAACGTGAATCCAGCGCCGACAGTTGACGTTTGCAGGTCTCCAGCCGCTGCATCAACCCCACGACATCCCCCTCGGAAAACGGGGTGAGGTCGCCATGGAGGACGGAATTCGACAGGGTTTCGACGGCGGCCGCCAGGTCGACGATGCCGCATGCGTCGAGTGTCACCCCCCATCGAATTCATGCATTGATTTTACCGCTACAGCAACAACCCAGGAACCCGAAATGGCCTATATTACTTGGCTTTTCACATCTGTGACTACGAATTCAATTCTGCCGCAGCGATAACAACCCCAGCGAAAACGGTTTTAGCGATGACCAAATTCCCGCCACCGGCCAGCACAGCAGCCGCCTCCGCAACGCTCGCGCTCCCCACGGCAAGCGCAACCCGCTCCGACGGATTGGGGACGGAAACGGCCTCCAGCTCTGTGAGCGTGAATCCCACCAGCTCGACACCCAACCGGTCGGCGGCCGCTCTGATCCCCGGCTCTCCAACCCGCCGCTCGACGGTCGCCAAGCAGCGAATCACCCTGTCACCGACCGCGTTTCGAACGGCGGCGAGGATCGCGTCGACGGTTGTCCCGGGACGGAGTCCGACCCCGACAGCCAATTCAGGCCGGGGCATGGCTCCGTGTGAACTCAGCAGCGGCGGTGACGAATCGGCCGACGGCCGACGGATTCCCGGCGGGGTGGGTGTGCAGGTAGGACGCGTGGACGCGATGCACTGCCGCACCCTCGCGGACGGCCTCCCCGGAGGGAGCGCGCCAGGCCCAGGCCGGGGCGCCCGATCCGGGGGTGACCAGGCGGGTGCGGTGGAATTCGTGGCCGCGCACGCGTTCGCCCACGCTCCAGAGCGGAGAATCGGTGAGCGCCACCGCATCCCGGTAGCCGAGGGTGAGGCGCGGGCCGAATTCGGCTTCGGCGTCGATGACCCCGGCCATGCGGTGGCCGTCCAGGGTCCGGGTCAGGTAGAGCAGGCCCGCGCATTCGGCGTGGACCGGGAGGCCGCGGCCGGCCTGGTCGGCGATGGTGGCGAGCAGGCCGGTGTTGGCGGCGAGTTCGGCGGCGTGCTCTTCGGGGAAACCGCCCGGAAGGACCAGACCGGCTGTACCGGAGGGCAATTCGTCGCGCAGCGGGTCGAAGACTCGCACCTGGGCGCCCGCCGCCGCCAGCAGCTCGCGATGTTCGGCGTATCCGAAGGTGAAGGCCGGTCCGCCCGCCATCGCCACCACCGGCCCGGATTCCGCCGCCGTCACCTCGGTGGCGGGATCCCAGTCCCGTCCCTGTGCGCTCGACACGGCCGAGGCGGCCACCGCCGCGAGATCGATATGTGCCGCAACGAGATCCGTCATGGCGTCCACGGCGGCCTGGGCGGCCGAGCCGTGCTCCACCGCCGGAATCAGGCCGAGATGCCGTGACGGCACCGCTAATTCGGCCAGGCGCGGTAGTGCACCCAGTACCGGCAGCCCGACGCGGGCGCAGGCCGCGCGCAGCACCTGCTCGTGGCGCTCGCTGCCCACCCGGTTGAGAATCACTCCGCCGAGCCGGATTCCGCTGTCGTAGGTCGCGAATCCGTGCAGCAGGGCCGCCAGGCTCTGGCTGTGCCCGCGCGCGTCGACCACCAGGATGACCGGCGCGCCCAGCATGGCGGCGATCTGGGCGGTCGAGCCCTCGGCGATGGGTTCGGTGTGGTGTTCGTCGATGCGTCCGTCGAACAGGCCCATGACGCCCTCGACGACCGCCAGATCGCAGCCCTGGCTCCCGTGCCGGTACAACGGCACCACGCGGTCGGACCCGACCAGTACCGGATCCAGGTTCCGCCCCGGCCGCCCGGCCGCCAGCCCGTGATATCCCGGGTCGATGTAGTCCGGGCCCACCTTGAACGGCGCGACCCGGTGCCCGGCCCGGCGCAGTGCCCCGATCAATCCGGTGGCGACGGTTGTCTTCCCGCTCCCCGACGCGGGCGCGGCGATGACGACCGCGGGCGTGTTCACCATTCGATGCCGCGCTGGCCCTTGCGGCCCGCGTCCATCGGATGCTTCACCTTGGTCATCTCGGTGACCAGGTCCGCGGCCTCGATCAGCGCCTGCGGTGCGTCGCGGCCGGTGATCACCACGTGCTGGTTGCCCGGCCGGTTGCGCAGCGTCTCGACGACTTCATCCACGTCGACCCAGCCCCACTTCAGCGGGTAGGTGAACTCGTCCAGCACATAGAACCGATGCTGCTCGGCCTCCAGGCGGCGGCGAATCTCCTGCCACCCCGCCAGCGCCGCGGCCGCATGGTCCTCATCGGACCCCTGCTTCCGCGTCCACGACCAGCCCTCGCCCATCTTGTGCCATTCCACGGCCCCGCCGACCCCGGTCTCGTCGTGCAACTTCCCGAGCGTCCGGAACGCGGCCTCCTCCCCCACCTTCCACTTCGCGCTCTTCACGAACTGGAACACCGCGACATCGAACCCCTGATTCCAGGCCCGCAGCGCCATCCCGAACGCCGCCGTCGACTTCCCCTTCCCGGGCCCGGTGTGCACCGCGAGCACGGGCAGATTCCGACGCTGCCGCGTCGTCAGCCCGTCATCCGGAATGCTCTCCGGCAGCGGCACACCCTTCGGCATCGTCTCCAGCTCCTTCCACACCAACCAGTCCGAGGATTCACGGTGCCATACGCACGCGGCGCGCCGATCCGCGCCCCGGTCCGGCACGACGGCCGACCACCGGTTGTCGTCAGGCGGCGCGGGTGGCGCGGACGATGCCGGCGACGGAATCGCCGGTGAGGGCGGTCAATTGGAGGTATCCGGCGCGGAGAGCGGTGGCTATGTCGCGGGCGAGGTTCAGGCGGATCATGCCGCGTTCGCAGTCGATGACCATGGCGGTGACGGCGTCGTTGGCGAGCATGCGGGCGGCGGTTCGGGCGCGCGGCAGCGGGTCGGCGCCGCCGGTGGCCCGGCCGTCGGTGAGTAGGACGAGGAGGGGGCGGCGGTGGGGGTCTCGGGTGCGTTCGCGGCGGATGAGGTCGCGGGCCTTCAGGAGGCCTTGGGCGAGTGGGGTTTTGCCGCCGGTGCGGAGGTCGGCGAGGCGGCGGACGGCGATGTCGACCGACGAGGTGGGCGGGAGGACCAGCTCCGCGTCCTGGCCGCGCATGGTGATGACAGCGACCTTGTCGCGGCGCTGATAGGCGTCGCGGAGCAGCGCCACCACAGCGTTCGTGACGGCCGCGAGGCGGTCGCGGGCGGCCATGGAGCCGGAGGTGTCGACGACGAAGACGACCAGGTTGCCTTCGCGGCCTTCGCGATACGCGCCGCGCAGGTCGCCGGGGGCGAAGGCGAGCGGGCCCGACTGGCGGCCGCGCTCGAACTGGCGCGGGGCCGCGGCGAAGATGGTGCCCAGCAGGTGCAGGCCGGTGGAGGTGTCGTCGGTGGTGCGCACGACGCGGCCCTGCCGGGTGCGGGCACGGGAGCGGCGGCCGGGCGCGCCCTCGCCGACGCCGGGGACCTCCCAGCGCGGGGGCTTGGGCAGGGTCGCGGTGGGGGCGGCGACCCGGCCCTCGCGGCCGGGACGGCCGGCCGAGTCGTTCCGGTCACGCCGATCGCCGTCGTCCGGGCGCGGGGCATCCGGTGGATTCTGGTCTCCCCCAGGGAAATCCGGGCCACGGTCCGGGAGATCGAGGCCATTGTCCGAATCCGGGCCGCCATCGTGCGAGTCCGGGTCGGCGCCAGGTGAATTGGCGTGGTCCGGGTTCAGGCCGGAGTCCTCGGCCCCGTCCGCCGGATCCTGCGGTCCCGCACCGTTGTTCGGCGGGACCGCTTCACCTTTTCCCAGGCTGTCGTCCTCCTCGGCGCGGGCCGCTTCCTCGGCCGCGTTCCGCATGGCGTCGTCGAGTTGCTCCTCGCTGATGCCGGGTTCGTCGAAGGGATCGCGGCGACGGCGGTGCGGCAGCGCCAGTTCGGCGGCCACGCGGACGTCGGCCTCGCTGACCGCGGTTGCTCCGCGCCAGGCCGCATGGGCCGTCGCGGTGCGCGCCACCACCAGGTCGGCGCGCATGCCGTCGACATCGAAGCTCGCGCACAGGGCGGCGATGCGGCGCAGCTCGACATTGCCGAGACCGACGTCGGCGAGCCGGTCGCGGGCGGTCAGAATGCGTTCGGCCACTTCACGATCCGCGGCGGCATAGCGGCCGGCGAAGGCGCCGGGATCCGCCTCGTAGTCCAGGCGGCGGCGGACGACGGCCATCCGCACATCCACATCGCGGGAGGCGACCACGTCCACGGTGAGCCCGAACCGGTCCAGCAGCTGCGGCCGCAGCTCGCCCTCCTCCGGATTCATGGTGCCCACCAGGACGAATCGCGCCGGATGCGTATGCGAGACACCGTCGCGCTCGATGTGCACCCGCCCCATGGCGGCCGCGTCGAGCAGCACATCCACCAGATGGTCGTGCAGTAGGTTCACTTCGTCGACGTAGAGCACGCCGTGATGCGCGGCGGCCAGCAGCCCCGGCTTGAACGCCTGCTCCCCGTCCCGCAGCACCCGCTCCAGATCCAGCGACCCGACCACCCGGTCCTCGGTGGCGCCCACCGGCAGCTCCACCAGCCGCGCGGGCCGCGCCCCGGACTCGTCCACCACCGGCGGCAGCAACTGCGCCAGCGCCCGCACCACGGTCGACTTCGCGGTCCCCTTCTCCCCGCGCACCAGCACCCCGCCGATCCCCGGATGCACCGCGCACAGGATCAGCGCCAGCTGCAACCGCTCCTGCCCCACCACCGCGGAGAACGGAAACCCGGCCTCGTCATCGGCCGCACGAACACTCTCGGAGTAAGCCACAGGAGAAACGGACACGCGCACAACTCTAAGCGGGCCACCGTCCCCCACCTCCGCCGCCCCACACGCGCCGATCCGCCCGATTGCGCACCGGCACGGCGGATGACGGGCGATTCCCCACGTCGCCACGCTGTCGAGTCTCCAGCGGCCCCTCTCCGCCGGCGCCAGGTCGTCCATCGGCGAGCGGCAACCCACGAATCCTCACCGGCGTGCCTCCGGGCCGCTCACCGGCATGAAACAGCCGCGCCCGCTGTGGGTTTCACAGCGGGCGCGGGGTTGTTCGGTCGGTGCGGGGTCAGCCGCGGCGCATCGGGATGTGCGGGATGCCGTCTTCGATGTACTCCTCGCCGTCGGGCTTGAAGCCGTGCTTGGTGTACATGTCGAGCAGGTAGGTCTGCGCGTTCAGGCGGACGGTCGCCGAGCCCGCCTCGGCCAGGGCAGCCTGCAGCAGGCGGGTGGTGTAGCCGTGGCCGCGAGCCTCGGGGGCGGTGCAGAGGCGGCCGATGCGGAAGGACTTCACGCCCTCCTCGTGCTCCTCCATGAGGCGCAGGGTGCAGATGACCTCGCCCTCATCGTCGAGCCAGAAGTGCCGGGTTTCCGGCAGCAGGTCGAACCCGTCCAGTTCCGGATACGCGCACTTCTGCTCGACGACGAACACCTCGACGCGAAGTTTCAACAGCTTGTACAGCGTCGCGGTGTCCAGGTCTTGGGACCACGACCGTTTGAGAGCAACCGTTGACATCATCGCGTCTTGCTATCACATCTAGGCGTGAGAAGCGATACCGACGGGCCTGGGCGTGTTGTCCGAATCCACCGAATCCAGCTGCAGGGCCTTGGTGGACCAGTCCCAGACCTCGCGGTACAGGGCCTGGTTCTCGGAGAGCTTGACGCCCAGCGACGGCACCATTTCCTTGAGTTTCGGCTCCCACGTGGAGAATTCGCGCGGGAAGCACCTCTTCATGACATCCAGCATGGCGCTCACACAGGTGGACGCGCCCGGGGACGCGCCGAGCAGACCGGCAATGGTGCCGTCCTCGGCCGCGACGACCGCGGTGCCCAGCTCCAGCACACCGCCGATGCCCTTGCGGCGGATCATCTGCACGCGCTGACCGGCGATGATCAGCTCCCAGTCGCTGCCGTCGGCGCGCGGGATGAATTCCTCCATGGCGCCGATGCGGCCGTTCTGCGACTTGAGCAGCTCGGAGACCAGGTAGTTGACCAAGCCCATCTCGGTGACGCCCACGCCCAGCATGGAGAACAGGTTGTTCGGCTTGACCGACTTGATGAGGTCGGTCAGCTTACCGTCCTTGAGGAACTTCGGCGTCCAGCCGGCATAGGGGCCGAACAGCAGGCCCTTCTCACCGTTGATGACGCGAGTGTCCAAGTGCGGCACCGACATCGGCGGCGCGCCGACCGACGCCTGGCCGTACACCTTGGCCTCGTGCTGGGCGATCAGCTCCGGGTTGGTGCAGCGCAGGAACAGACCCGACACCGGGAAGCCGCCGAAGCCGCGGATCTCCTTGATGCCCGACTTCTGCAGCAGCGGCAGCGCGCCGCCGCCGGCACCCACGAACACGAACTTGGCGTTGATCACGCGCACCTTGTTGCTGCGCAGATTGCGCACCTTGACCAGCCAGGAGCCGTCGGACTGCTTGGTCAGGTTCAGCACGTCGTGGCCGAATGCGATGTCCGCGCCGGACGCGCCCAGGTAGGCCAGCAGTTCCTTGGTGAGCTCACCGAAGTCGATATCGGTGCCGAAGTCGGTCCAGTTCAGGGCGACCGGGTCGGAGAAGTCGCGGCCCTTGGCCATCAGGGGTAGCCGGCGGCCGAATTCGGCTGCGTCGTCGATGAATTCCATGCCCTCGAACAGCGGGTGCTTGGACAGCGCCTCGTGGCGCTTGCGCAGGTACTCCACGCCGTCCGCGCCGTGCGTGAAGCTCACATGCGGGATGGGGTTGATGAAGTTCGACGGGTTGGCCAGCACGCCGTTCTCGACCGAGTAGGACCAGAACTGGCGCGAGACCTGGAAGCGCTCGTTGATGTCGATGGCCTTGGTGATCTCCACCGAGCCGTCGGCGTTCTGCGGCGTGTAGTTCAGCTCGCACAGGGCGGAGTGGCCCGTACCGGCGTTGTTCCACGGGTCGCTGCTCTCGGCGGCCGCGGCTTCCAGGCGCTCGAAGATGGTGATCGACCAGTCCGGCTGCACCTGTCGAAGCAAGGCACCGAGGGTGGCACTCATGATGCCGGCACCGATGAGTACTACATCGGTCTTTTCAATCGTGGCAGCGTTCGACACGGCGTTGATCGACTTCCTTGTCATTTGGGGTCACCAGGTGGGGGTTAGGTTACCCGTCGTTCACTTGGACTCAATTCTGCCCCTGACCATTCCCGAATCCCGCTTCGAAATCCCTGATTGTGAGAGATCCCTCCCAAATGGACATCGTTGCGTCGCGGTCTATGTTGGGCGTGTGACCTCCGAAACGTCATCCACCACGTCGTCGACCACCACCTGGCAGCCCGATGTGCTGGGTGCCGACTACCAGCAGCTGACAATCCCGATGGGTCCGGATCCGGACGGTGAGAGCGACGTGGTCGCCACCCTGGTCCGTTATGCCCCGGCCGACGTCCCGGTCGCCACCCGGGCCGTGCTGTACGTGCACGGGTTCACCGACTACTTCTTCCAGGAGCACCTGGCCCAGCACCTGGCCGCCCAGGGCTATGCCTTCTATGCGCTGGACCTGCGCAAATGCGGACGCTCACAGCGGGCGGGGCAGACCCCGCACTACGTGAGCGACCTGGCGCTCTACGACGGGGAACTGAACCGGTCGCTGCAGGTCATCCGTGAGGAGACCGAGCTGCCGGTGCTGATCATGGCGCACTCGACCGGCGGCCTGGTGACCTCGCTGTGGCTGAACCGGCTGGAGGCGACCGGTGGCGTTCGCGCACAGGGCATTACCGGACTGGTGCTCAACAGCCCGTGGTTCGACCTGCAGGGTCCCGGCTACTACCGCTCGGTGGGCACGCCGCTGCTGGAGGGCCTGGGCCGGTTGCGCGCCTTCGCCAAGCTGCCCCTGGGCGTGGCCACCACCTACGGCGACAGCCTGCACCACACCCAGGCCGGTGAGTGGGACTACAACCTGGACTGGAAACCGTTGAGCGGCTACCCCGTTCACGCGGGCTGGCTGCGCGCCATCCGGCGCGGGCACCTGCGGCTGCACAAGGGCCTCGAGATCGGGGTGCCCGCACTGATCCTGCGCTCGAAGGTCACCAAGTTCATGCGCGAGTACGGGCCCGCCGCCGACGTGTCGGATGTGGTGCTGGATGTGCGGCAGATCCAGCGCTGGTCGGGCTGCCTGGGCGAGCGCACCAATATCGTGCCGATCGAGGGTGCGCGGCACGACGTGTTCCTGTCGTCGGAGACGCCGCGCACCCAGGCGTTCGGAGAACTGGATTCCTGGCTGAAGTGGCTGGCCGACTCACCAGAAGCTGGTGCGTAGCACCACTTCGGTGGCCAGCTCGTGGCCCGCTTCGGCAGCCACATCGGTGACATCCATGGGGACCAGCCGGAATTCGCCGTAGACGAACCGGCTGGAACCCTCGGCCACCGGGCGCGGCAGGCGCTTGGTGGCCAGCAGCGTGGTGGGGATCTCCACCGGCGGGCAGGAAGGGTCCTTGACGGCGCCGTCCGCGCCCGGTGCGGCCGGGTGACCGCCGCCGGCCACGATGAGGCTCATGAAGCGGCCGAAGCCGCGGGCGGCCAGCTGCCAGGCCAGGTCCGCGCCCGCGCCGCTGCCGACCAGGTTGGCCCACGGGACCTTCAGCTGGTCGAGGATGGCGAAAACGGTGGTGGTGTCGAGACCGTCGATCGATTCGATCGCGATGGTGTGCAGGTCCGAGGTCTGCAAGCGTGCACAGACCTGGTCGTAAATGTCGGCCGGATCGCCCGCATCGGGTAGCAGCAGGACGTGGTGCCGGGTTTCGGGTCCGCCGACTCGCACCGCCCACTCGCGGTCACCGACCGTGATCCGCCGAGATTCCATGTTCGATCACGCTACAGGAGCCCCGGAGGAGCCGAACGCGAGTCGGGCGGATTATTGTGACGGCGGTCACTTCTCAACGGTCAGAACCGGGAGATCCGCGGGCGCACCAGCGGTGATGAGCTGTTCGAGGGCGTCCTGGTCGAGGTGCTTCTCCATGAGGTCGGCCAGCAGATCCAGCTGGGCGGAGCGCACCTCGGCGACCGAAACAGTGTCGGAGACAACGAAATCGGTGCGGCCCGCCCGCGCGGCGACCACACGCAGCCAGGCGCGGCGGAACTCGTCCGATTCCATGGCTCCGTGCAGATGGGTGCCCCAGATCGCCTCGCGCACACTGCCTTCGCGAGCGCCGTCGAGTTCGAACCACGGGTCGTCGCCCTGCCGGGTGACGCGGCCGTGGTGGATCTCATAGCCGTGCACCGGGAGATCGCTGTCACGGCCCGGCACACCATGATTCGGGACCCGGCCGCTGGAACGGCGCAGCACCTTGGGGTCGGCGAATTCGATCTCCAGGTCCAGCAGGCCCAGGCCGGGGACGGTGCCGGCCGCGGATTCGATCGGGTCGACGATGGTGCGGGCCAGCATCTGGTAGCCGCCACAGATGCCGAGGATGGGCGCACCCGCGGCCGCACGAGCGATGAGAGCATCGGCGATTCCGGTGCGGCGCAACCACTCCAGATCGCTCACGGTGGATTTACTGCCCGGAACGACCACCAGATCGGCTCCGGCCAGCCGGGACGGGTCGCTCACCCAGCGCACGGCGACGCCCGGTTCACAGGCCAGGGCCTCGACATCGGTGGAGTTGGAGATGCGCGGCAGCCGGATGGCGGCCACGGTCAGCCAGTCCCCGCCCAGCGGCGGCCGGGAGCGGCCCACCGGTGCGTCCGCGACGGTGCCCAGGGAGTCCTCGGCATCGATCCAGAGGTCCTCGGCGAAGGGGATGACGCCGAGCGTGGGGCGACCGGTGAGCTCGGTGAGCTGATCCAGCCCGGGCCGCAGCAGGTCCACGTCGCCGCGGAACTTGTTGATGACGAACCCGGAAATCAGGTGCTGGTCTTCGGGTTCCAGGATCGCAACGGTCCCGAACAGGTGCGCCAGCACGCCCCCGCGATCGATGTCCCCGACCAGCAGCACCGGCAGATCCGCGGCCCGTGCCAATCCCATGTTCGCCAGATCCGTTGCCCGCAGGTTGATCTCGGCGGGCGATCCCGCGCCCTCACAGATCACCACATCGAATTCGGCTCGCAGCGAAGCCAATTCCTCGGCGACGATGGCGCGCAACTGCTGCCGATGGCGGAAGTAGTCCTTCGCTCCGAGGGTATCGACGGCTCTACCCCGCACCACGAGCTGCGAGCGCCGGTCACTCCCCGGCTTCAACAGCACCGGGTTGAACCGCACGCTGGGCTCCAGCCCGCACGCCCGGGCCTGCAGCGCCTGCGCCCGGCCGATCTCCCCGCCGTCCAGGGTGACGACGGAGTTGTTCGACATGTTCTGCGCCTTGAACGGTGCGACCCGCACCCCGCGCCGCGCCAGCATGCGGCAGAGCCCCGCCACCACAACGCTCTTTCCCGCGTCGGAGGTGGTGCCTGCCACCAGAAGTGCGCCCTTCACTCCGGCCATCCGACGCTCTTCCGGTAGAAGAGGGCGAGGATGACGTCGCCGGGCGCCTTCCGCGCTACCCGCTGTGCCGGCGGTCGGCCAAACCCAGCCACCACAACGCTTTTCCTGGCGGCGCCTGCGACCGGCAGCGCACCCGTCACCGCGGGCTGTTCCCCGCTCGCGCACCGCTGGTGTAGGCGTCCCGGCTGCTGTAGGAGTCTCGGCTGCTACTCGTGTAGGCGTCCCGGCTCGTGTAGACGTCGCGGCCGTCGTCAGCTTCGGCGTCCGCACCGCTGGTCACTTCGACGTCGGGCTGCGCGCCGGGGGCATCGTCCGTTTCCGGCAACTGTCGTCCCGCGGCGAGTTCGACGTGGCGTCGCATGGTGGCGCGGAGCGCGCCCAGGCCCTCGTCGCGGGGGTTGGGCGGAAGAACCCGCGCATTCTTCCGCCGCGGGCCGCGGGAGCCGATCGCCCGAGTTCTGGTACCCCGCTGGGGCATCGCGACCCTCACGGGAGCGTGAGGATCTCGGCGCCGTCATCGGTGACGACGAGGGTGTGCTCGAACTGGGCGGTCCACTTGCGGTCCTTGGTGACCACGGTCCAGCCGTCGTCCCAGATCTCGTAGTCGATCCCACCCAGGTTGATCATCGGCTCGATGGTGAAGGTCATGCCCGGCTCGATGACCGACTCCACCGAGGGCTGGTCGTAGTGCAGGATGACCAGGCCGGAGTGGAAGGTCGGCCCGACGCCGTGGCCGGTGAAGTCGCGGACCACGCCGTAGCCGAAGCGGTTGGCGTATGCCTCGATGACGCGGCCGATGACATTGAGCGCACGGCCGGGCTTGACGGCCTTGATGGCCCGCATGGTGGCTTCCTCGGTGCGCTCGACCAGCAGTCGCACCTCGTCGTCCACGTCACCGGCGAGGTAGGTCTTGTTGGTGTCGCCATGCACGCCGTCGATGTAAGCGGTGACGTCGATATTGACGATGTCGCCGTCCTCGATCACGGTCGAGTCCGGGATGCCGTGGCAGATGACCTCGTTCAGCGAGGTGCAGCAGGACTTGGGAAATCCCTTGTAGCCCAGGGTCGACGGGTAGGCGCCGTGGTCGAGCATGTACTCGTGCGCGATCCGGTCCAGCTCGTCGGTGGTGACGCCGGGCGCGACGGCCTTGCCGGCCTCTTCCAGGGCCTGGGCCGCGATCTTGCCCGCGATCCGCATCTTCTCGATGGTCTCCGGGGTCTGCACCCAGGGTTCGTGCCCCTCCTTGACGGTCTTCTTCCAGACGTACTCGGGTCGCTCGATACTTTTCGGGACCTCGCGAATGGGCGACTGCGTGCCGGGAACGAGGGGCTTGCGGGTGCGCACAGACATGGGTACCAGACTATCTGCCGGTCCGGATCGTGGGATTCCCAGGTCCAGGGACGGGGGAATTCTTCCGGACCGCAGTCCGTTTATGCTCTCGGTTGACTTGGAAACAAGACAGGAGAGGGGTTCCGGCCGTGGAACTGGGGCTGACGACATTCGCTGAAACGCATCCCGTCGGCGGGGACGGGCCGGTGCCGACCGCGGGCGAGCGGTTGCGGCAGGTGGTCGAGGAAGCCGTGGCCACCGAGCAGGCAGGGCTCGACGTGTACGGCGTCGGCGAGCATCACCGGAAGGACTTCGCCGCGTCCTCGCCGGCCGTCGTGCTGGCGGCCATCGCGTCACGCACCGGACGGATCCAGCTCACCAGCGCGGTGACCGTGCTGAGCTCCGCCGACCCGGTGCGCGCCTTCCAGGACTTCTCGACGCTGGACGGGATTTCGAACGGGCGGGCCGAATTGATGGCCGGGCGTGGGTCGTTCATCGAGTCGTTCCCGCTGTTCGGGTACGACCTCAGCGACTACGACGAGCTCTTCGAGGAGAAACTCGCGCTGCTGCTGAAGATCCGCGAGGAGGAGCCGGTCACCTGGTCCGGCAGGTTCCGCGCGCCGCTGACGGACGCGATCGTCTACCCGCGCACCGAGAATCGGCCGCTGCCGGTGTGGATCGCGGTGGGCGGAAGTCCCGAATCCGTCGTGCGCGCAGGGCTGTTGGGGCTGCCGCTGGCCATCGCCATCATCGGCGGACAGCCTGCGCGGTTCAAGCCGCTGGTGGATCTGTATCACCGGGCGCTGGAGGAAGGCGGGCATGAGCCGCGGCCGGTGGCCGTGCACGCGCACGGGTACGTCGCCGACACCGACAAGGAAGCCGTCGAGGACTTCTACGCGCCGTACGCGCGGGCCATGTCCGGGATCGGGCGCGAGCGCGGGTGGGGTCCGATGACCCGCCAGCAGTTCGACGCGCTGCGCTCGCAGAGCGGTTCGCTGTTCGTGGGCACGCCGGACCATGTCGCGGAGAAGATCGCCGATGTCCGCGACACCCTCGGGCTGGATCGATTCATGTTGCACAGCAGCGTCGGAACGCTGCCGCACGAAAAGGTCTTGCACAACATCGAATTGCTGGGCGCGAAGGTGGCTCCGCAGGTTCGCTGAGGCGCGGCGTATCGGCCGGTCGGGATCGGCCGATACGACTCGCGCACACCGATTTTCGCGCACGATTCAGTAATCGGTGAGTTTGGCCTGGAACGCGATGCGATCGCCGCGGTAGAGCGAGCGCACGCGTTCGATCGGCACGCCTTCACCGTCCACACTGCGGCGGTGCAACAGCAGCATCGGCAGAGCCGTCGTGCACTCCAGCAGCGCGGCCTCGCGCGGTGAGGCCAGCACGGTTTCGATGCGCTCGGTGGCGACCGCGTAGACCACGCCCATGCCGCGGGTGGCGGCGTACAGCGAGGTCTCCGGGTTGTAGAACTCGCGCAACACTGCGAAGCGGTCCAGCGGCATCCAGGTGCTCTCCAGGCCGATGCGCTCGCCGTCGGCCAGCAGGATGCGCTCCAGATGCATGACCGGCGTGCCGGGTTCGAGCGCGAGGTCCTGGGCGGTGTCCGCGTCCGCCGGGATATCGGTCCATTCGACGAGCAGACGGCCCGGTTTGCGGCCGAATTTGATCGCGCCCTCGGTGTAGGAGCGCAGCGACAGAGGCTGCACCATCTTCGGGCGCGAGACCACAGTGCCGCGGCCCTGACGGCGAATGCGGCCTTCCACCAAGAGTTCCCGCACCGCCTGACGCACGGTTTCGCGGGCGACGCCGCAGCGCAGGGCCAGTTCGCGTTCCGAGGGCAGCGGGTCGCCCTCGGAGAGTTCGGTGAGCAGCGCCTCGAGTTCGGCGCGCACGCGGTACGACTTCGGCAGGCGCGCATTCGATGCGGAATCGGTTCCGGCGCTGGGCATTTCGCCCAGCGTACGGCCTCGCTCCACCTGATGTTCCACCCCGGCAGCCTCCCTCGTGTCCATGGCCCCCAGCCTACACAAGATTGGTCTATACCAATTATTAACCTATCGTTTCCACACGAAACACTCGTAGGTCTAGACCATTGCTCAGGATGATTCCCATGCGATTGGTCATCATCGGCGGAGGGATCCTCGGTACCGCCCACGCTCTGGCCGCCATCCGGCGCGGCCACCACGTCGTCCACCTGGAACGCGAGGTCGAAGCCCGCGGCGCGACCGTACGCAATTTCGGTCTGGTGTGGGTATCGGGGCGCAGCGCACACGAATTGGAGCTCACCCTGCGCTCGCGGCAGCTGTGGGAGGAGATCGGCGGCCGGGTCCCCGGCGTCGGCTTCCGCCCGGCCGGTTCCCTCACGCTGGTGCGCTCGGAGAACGAGCTCGCGGTGGCCGAGGCCGCCGCGGCCCACCCGTCGGCCGCCGAACGCGGCTTCGACCTGCTCGATGTCGACCGGGTGCGCGCGCTGAACCCCGCGCTGCGCGGCAAATTCCTTGCGGGCCTGCACTGTTCGACCGACGCCGCCGTGGAGTCCCGGCAGGCGCTGCCCGCCCTGCGGCGCTACATGGAGGCCAGCGAACGCTACGCCTTCTTCGCCGGCACCGAGGCCCGCGCCGTCACCGGCACCACCGTCATCGACGACCGCGGCCGCCGCCACGAGGGCGATCTGGTGCTGGTCTGCCCGGGCGCCGCGCACACCGGCCTGACCCGCGAACTGGTGGGTGACATTCCGGTGCGCCGGGTGCGGCTGCAGATGATGCAGACCGCCCCCCTGGGCGAACCGCTCACCACCGCCATCGCGGACGGCGACAGCTTCCGCTACTACCCGGCCTTCGCCGGCCCGGAGCTCGACCGGCTCAATCGTGAAGAGGCGCAGCCGTTCACGGCCGCCCAGCACAAGATGCAGCTGCTGGCCGTGCAGCGCCTGCACGGCGGGCTCACCATCGGCGACACCCACGAGTACGACGAACCGTTCACCTTCGACGTGGACGAGGCCCCCTACGAGCACCTCACCGGCGTGATGGAGGAACTGCTGGGCCGCAAGCTGCCGCCGATCGTGCGGCGCTGGGCGGGCGTGTACAGCCAGTCCATCGATCCGGGCACCATCGTCACCCGCGCGCAGGCGTCCGACGGCGTCTGGGTCGTCACGGGCCCGGGCGGGCGCGGCATGACGCTGGGCCCCGCACTGGGCGAAGAGACCGCCGACCTTCTGAACCTGTAGAGGAATCACCATGTCCGACAAGCAGATCGAACTCGCGGTGCTCGATATGGCGGGCACCACCGTCGCCGACGACGGGCTGGTCGAGCGGGCGTTCGAGGCCGCCATCACCGCCGCGGGCGTGCCGGCCGAGGGCCCGGAGCGCGAGGCGGCCCGGAAATTCGTCCAGGACACCATGGGCCAGTCCAAGATCTGGTGCTTCCGCACCCTGCTCGGCGACGAGGACCGCGCCCAGCTGGCCAACCGCGCCTTCGAGGCCGCCTACGCGGAATTCGCCGAGGCGGGCGTGAACCCGATTCCCGGTGCCGCAGAGGCCATTTCGGCGCTGCGGGCGGCGGGCATCAAGGTGGCGCTGACCACCGGGTTCAGCCGCGAGACCCAGGACAAGCTGCTGAAAGCGCTGGGCTGGAACGACATCGCCGATCTGGCGCTGGTCCCCTCCGACGCCGGGCGCGGCCGCCCCTACCCCGACATGGTGCTCACCGCCGTGCTGCGGCTGCAGGCCGACGCCGTGGATCGTGTCGCGGTGCTGGGTGATACGTCCAGCGATATCGCCAGCGGCCTGGCCGCGGGCGCGCGCATCGTCGCGGGCACGCTGACCGGCGCGCACACCGAGGAGCAGCTACGGGCCGCGGGAGCGACCCACGTGGTGCCGTCGGTCACCGAATTCGCGCAGCTGCTGCTGGCCGAGCGCGGCTAGAGAATTCCGCCGCCCGGGCGCGCCTCGCCTGGGGGCGGAGTACCCCCTGTTCCTTCGACTCGACCGTCCCCTGAACTGAAAGTGCAGTCACCGTGCGTATTTCGAACAACCGCCTCGCACGCAACATCGCCCGCACCGCTCTCATCCTGACCTCGGCCACCGCCGTCGCCCTCAGCCTGACCGCCTGCGGCGGCACCGGCAGCGACTCGAAGGACGGCAAGACGGTCACCGTCTACTCCGTCGATGGCCTCGGGGACTGGTACAAGCCCGTCTTCGAGAAGTTCAAGGCGCAGACCGGCATCACGGTCAACGAGGTGGAGGCCGGCTCCGGCGAGGTCGTCAGCCGGGTGGAGAAGGAACAGTCCAACCCGCAGGCCGACCTGGTCGTCACCCTGCCGCCATTCATGCAGAAGGCCGACAAGTCCGGACTGCTGCAGGCCAGCGGCGTGGACACCGGCGCGGTCGCCGCCGCTGACAAGGACGCCAACGGCAAGTGGGTTTCCCTGGCGGGCAACTACCTGTGCTTCATCGCCAACCCGTCGGTCGACGCCGCCAAGCTGACCTGGGACGACCTGCTCAAGCCCGACTACAAGGGCAAGCTGCAGTACTCCACCCCCGGCCAGGCCGGTGACGGCACCGCGGTGCTGGTGCTGCTGCAGCAGCTGATGGGCAAGCAGGGCGCGCTCGACTACCTGGCCAAGCTGCAGGCCAACAATGTCGGCCCGTCCTCCTCCACCGGCAAGCTGCAGGCCAAGGTCGACAAGGGCGAGATCCTCATCGCCAACGGCGATGTGCAGATGAACCTGCAAAGCGTCAAGAGCGGCTCCAAGTTCGACGTCTTCTTCCCGGCGTCCGCCGACGGCAAGAAGTCGACCGTCTCGCTGCCCTACCTGATGGGCATGGCCAAGGGCGCGCCGCATTCGGACGCGGCCAAGCAGCTGATGGAGTTCCTGCTCTCGGCCGACGTGCAGAAGTCGCTGCCCGACACCTTCGCCATCCCGTCCCGCACGGATCTGGCGAGCGCCCCGGCCACCGGCAACGGTCCGTCCCCGGCCTCGACCATCAAGGACGTGACCGTCCTGCACCCCGACTGGACCTCCGTGCTCGACAACCTCGACGCCGACGTGGCCGCCTACACCAAGGCCACTGGTAGCTAGAGCACGGCGTCAGTCCGATACCAGCCCCAGGAGCAGCAACCATGTCCTCCGCGTTGACGACATCCACGGTGGTCACCGACACCACCGCCGAACCGGCCATCGTGTTCGACCGGGTCGGGGTCACCTACGGTCGCGGCCGTAAATCCACTGTCGCACTGGCCGATTTCAACCTGCGGGTGGCCGCGGGGGAAACGGTCGCGCTCCTGGGGCCCAGCGGTTCCGGCAAGTCCACCGCGCTCAAGGCGCTGGCCGGGTTCGTCCGGCCCACCTCGGGCGCGGTGCGGCTGGCCGGCCGCGACGTCACCGACCTCTCCCCCGCCAAGCGCGGCATCGGAGTGGTGGTGCAGTCCTACGCACTGTTCCCGCACATGCGGGTGCACGACAATGTGGCCTTCGGGCTGAAGGCACATCGCGTGCCACGCAACGAGATCGGGGCCCGGGTGACCGAGGCCCTGGACATGGTCGGCATGGGCGCCTACGCCAGGCGGCTGCCACGCGAGCTGTCGGGTGGGCAGCAGCAGCGCGTCGCCATCGCGCGGGCCCTCGCCATCCGACCCCGGGTGCTGCTGCTCGACGAGCCCCTCGCCGCGCTGGACGCCCAGTTGCGCCAGAACATGCTCGGCGAGCTGCAGCAGCTGCGAAAAGCCTTGCCGGACACGGCAATGCTGTACGTGACCCATGACCAGGCCGAGGCGCTGGCGCTCGCCGACCGCATCGCGGTCATGCGGGACGCGCGGCTGGTCGACATCGATACCGCGCACAAACTGTGGCAGCAGCCGGCCACCGAATTCACCGCGTCCTTCCTGGGCGGCGCGAATCTGCTGGCCTGCGCGGTCGAACACGTCTCCGGCACCGCCGCACTGGTGACCGTCGGCGAGCACACGCTGCGCGCCGACGCGCCGCCGCCCGGTGTGGGACGCCCGGACTGGGCCCCGAATGCCGACGCCCAGCTGTGCGTCCGGCCGCACACCGTGCGCATCGTGCCGCTCACCGAACGAGATGCGCTGCGCGCCACCGTGATCACCAGCGTCTGGAAGGGCGCTTCGACCCGGCTGCACCTCGATGTGGCGGGCCTCCCCGCCGAGCTCGCCGCGGATGTCCTGGGCCACACCGAGATCGCGCCCGGCGACCACATCGGCGTGCGCCTCCCCGACCCGGCCGGGGTGCTCATCCCGCCGGGCATCGGCACCGACTCCGCCGCCGACCGCGAGGTCCGCGCATGACCGCGTTCCCGACCCGTCGGGCTACGGGTGAATTCGCCTATGCCGCAGTAACATCGAGCCCGAAGCGCGAGGAAGGGCGGACGGTGTCGCGGCGGCGCGCGATGACCGCCGACGAATGGTCCGAGCCGTTCGCCGGGTCGGCCGCGGCGCGGGACGGAGGGCCGTCGTGACCGCGCTGCTCGAATCTCCCTCCGCGGCAGAGGCTCCCGGGTCACGCGAGCCGGGACGGTCGTGGCGGCCGGTGCTGTGGACACTGCCACCGGTGCTGACGGTGCTGCTGATCGCGGTGTATCCGATCGTGCGGGTGCTGCTGGAGTCGACCAAGACCAAGTCCGGGCGAGGGGTCGGGACCTGGTCGGCGGTGCTGGTCGAGGAGTCGTTCCGGAATGCGCTGACGCGCACCGTGACCATCGCGGTCAGCTCGACCATCGGCTGCCTGCTGCTGGGGACATTCCTGGCGATCGTGCTGGCATTCGTGCCGTTTCCGGGTTCGCAGCTGGTGGGTCGGCTCATCGACTCGGTGCTGACACTGCCGTCTTTCCTTGTGACACTGGCCTTCACGTTCCTGTACGGGACAGCGGGGGCGGTGAACGCGCTCATCGACCAGATCACCGGTGGTACGCGGCCGGTGGTGAATTTCCTCAGCACGCCCTGGGGCGTGATCCTCGCCGAGGTCACCTTCTTCACGCCGTTCGTGGTGCGGCCCCTGCTGGCCGCGTTCGCGCAGCTGCCGCGCGAACAGCTGGATGTGGCCTCCAGCCTCGGCGCCTCGCCGTGGCGGGTGCTGGCGCAGGTGGTGATGCCGGAGGCGTGGCCGGCACTGGCGGCGGGCGGCAGCCTCACGCTGCTGTTGACCCTCAACGAATTCGGCATCGTGCTGTTCACCGGGGCCAAGGGTGTCATCACGCTGCCCGCGCTGATCTACACGCGCGGCATCGTCACCTTCGATCTGCCGGGGGCCGCGGTGCTGGCCTCGGTGCAGGTGCTGCTGTCGCTCGGCCTGTACCTCGGATACCGACTGCTGTTCGCGCGCCTCATCGGTGCGCGGAAGGAGAGCTGAACCATGCTGGTGTGGACCAGGCGCGGACGGGCCGCGGTGCTCGCCGTGTTCGGGGTCGTGGTCGCCGTGGTGTTCGTCGCGCCCATCGCGACCGTGGTGGCGGCGGCACTGGCCGGACGCTGGAACGGGCCGCTGCCCTCGCATCTGGGGTTCGCGAACTTCTCCCGGGCGCTGTCGGGCGAGGAGTCCGCCAGCCTGTCGGTGAGCCTGCAGACCGCGCTACTGGCGGGACTGCTCTCGCTGGCGCTGGGCACCTGGGCGGCGCTGGCGTCGGTGGAGGCGCCCGGGTGGCTGCGGCGGATCACCGACGCGGTGTTCCACGTGCCGGTAGCGGTGCCGTCGGTGGCGATCGGCCTGGGCGTGCTCATCGCCTTCAACGAGCGGCCGCTGCTGCTGGGCGGGACCAAATGGATCGTGATCCTGGCGCATACGGTGCTCGTGCTGGCCTACGCCTTCAGCGGGGTCTCCGCGGCGCTGGACCGGCTCGACCCCGGCTACCGGCAGGCCGCCGAATCGCTCGGCGCCGGACCGGCGCGGGTCCTGTTCGGGATCACGCTGCCGCTGCTGCTGCCCGCGCTCGGCGCGGCGGCGGGGCTGGCCATCGCACTGTCCATGGGTGAGCTGGGGGCGACCATCATGGTCTACCCCGCGACCTGGAAAACCCTGCCGGTGTCCATCTTCGCGGCCACCGACCGCGGCGCGGTCTTCGATGCCGCGGCCAGTACCACGCTGCTGGTGCTGGTCACCCTCCTCGCCCTGGTGATCCTGGGCCGCTTGAAAGGTCGTGCGGCGCTGCGCTGACTGCCGGGTCAGCTTTCGGGTCGACCGCACCACACCGCTGACCGCGAATGAGGGGACGGTCAGCGGTGTCTTGCGTTTATTGCCGGGCGTGGCGGACAGTTGAACCGATAGGCTCGCCGCGTTGTCGGAGTCGTTCGCGTTGTCGGAGTTAACTGCTCGGGCGGGGGTTAGTTCGATGGTGGTTGTCGCAGGGTTGTCCGGTGATTCCTATGACGTGGACGGCGAACCGTTCTATGCCGCGGGCAGCCGGTCGGTGCAGTATCTGTGCCGGGATCCGCGCGGGCAGCAGAGGCTCTACAAGCTGTACCGGACTCCGGTCACCGGTCCCGACGCCATCGAATCGGCTCGGCAGGCCATGCTCTCCGGGCGGCAGACCGTCCTCACCGCCGAGGCCGCGGGCGGATCCACCGGGGACGCCGCCGAGGCGGTGAACTGGCCGATCGACCTGGTGCTGCGCGAGGGGGTGCTGGCCGGGACCGTGCTGCCGTTGATTCCCATGGACTTCCTGCAGCCGGACGGGCGGCCGCGCACGCTCGATCAGCTGTGGGCCGCGCCCGGGCAGGTGGCGTCGTATTTCCGGGCCGGACTGGCGATCCGGCTGAGCGATATCGTGCGACTGCTCGAGGATCGGCAATTCGTGCACGGGGACCTGTCCGCCAAGAACGTGCTGTGGCAGCCGGCCGCGCCGCTGGCGTACCTCATCGACACCGCCGGGTTGACGCCGATCGACGCGGCCTACGACCGGTTCAAGGATCGGTACGACCTGGCGGTGCTGGTGTATCGGACGCTGCTGCCGGATGCCGGGGCGGTGGGGGCGCCCGGTGCGCCGTGGCAGCCGTCCGGGGTGCCCGCCGATCTCGATCCGCGGGTGCGGGCGCTGTTCGACCGGGCCTTCGGCAATGGCGGATTCGGGCGGGACGCCCGGCCCTCCGCGACGGAGTGGAGCGACACGCTGCGTGCGGTGTATCTGACGCCCGACGGCGCGAACTATGTGCCCGAGGCGCTGGCGGTGCTGGATCGGCACGCCGGGCAGCCGGCCAGTGCGCCCGCCACACCGACGGTGGCGTTCGGTTCGCCGGCCACCCCGGGCTCACCGACCGGTTGGTCCACACCGCAGCAGCCGGCGGCGTATCCGACTGCACCGCAGCCCAATTCGGCGAACACGGCGCTCAAGGTGATCCTCGGGGTCCTGCTGGTGGTGCTGGTCATCGCCATCGCGGTGGGCGCGGTGGTGCTCACCCGCAAGGACTCCAACAAGAACTCGGCCTCGGGCACCTCGACGACGACCATCACCACGACCACGACGGCCCCGCCGACCAGCACCACCGCGGGCTTCGACAAGAACACCCTCAACAAGCAGTCCACCGACAAGACCCCGTTCACCGCGGACGCCCTGCTGCCGCAGAGCTTCACCGACAGCAAGGGCGTGGTGTTCACCCGTCACTCCTTCGGCCCCAAGGACTGCGTCTCCAGCAACATGTCGCAGAACGTGAAGACGGCGCTGCAGAACAACAACTGCCAGCAGATGATGACCGGCGTCTACCTCGACGCGTCCGAGAAGATCCTGACCTCCATCGAGGTCTTCGCCTTCCCCTCCAACACCGAGGCCCAAACCCTCTACAACGGCCTCAAGGGCCAGGACCAGATCTGGGACGTCTGGTGCCCCACCCAGGGCGTCGGCTCCAGCGTCTGCCAGGCCAACACCGACACCCTCTTCAAGGCCACCTACTCCAGCTGGGGCAGCCAGGAATACCGCTACCTCTACGAGTCCTACTCCCTCTACATCAACCTCGCAGTCGACTCCTCCCTCGAACCCAACCTGGAGGCCCCCTCCCGCACCATCCTCAACCTGGTAGGCCCCGACAACTACTGGAAAACCCGCTGACCCCAACCCATTTCAATCGATGAGACTCGGCGGATAGATCATCAGCGGGACAACGGTTTTCGGCGCTCACAGCCGTTGCGGGCCGTTACCCTGGGGGGATGGTGCCTTGGTCGCATGTGGTGGCATTCGGGGTGGCGGCGGTGATCCTGATTGTGATTCCGGGGCCCAATGTGATGTTCGCGGTGGGGCGGGCGTTGGTGTTGGGGCGGCGGGCTGCGGTGTTGTCGGTGGTGGGGACGGGGGCCGGGACGGTGGTGTGTTTGGTGGGGGCGGCGGTGGGGTTGGGGGCGTTGCTGATGGCCTGGGCGATGTTGTTTCTGGTGGTGAAAATTGCGGGGGCGGTGTATCTGATCTGGTTGGGGGGCATGGCGATTCGGGGGCGACGGAAGCTCGGGGAGAGCTTGCGGGCGGGAGTGCCGGACGGGGCGGAGCGGCGGGTGGTGTGGCAGGGGTTCGTGGTGGGGGCGACGAATCCGAAGACGGTGGTGTTCTTCGCGGCGGTGCTGCCGCAGTTCGCGGTGCCCGCGAACGGGTGGCTGCCGGTGCAGTTCCTGATATTGGGGGCGATCTTCCCAGTGCTGCAGGTGCTTTCGGATGTGGTGTGGGCGCTCGGTGCGGCGTCGGCGCGTGAGTGGTTCGTGCGCTCACCGCGGCGGCTGGAGGCGGTGGGGGCCACCGGCGGCGCGATGATCATCGGGGTGGGGACGACGGTGGCGTTCTCCGGAAACGGATGAGATCGGCCGCGGCCGAACGGGTTGGCCGTCCACCGACAGCGCCGGGTCCGGACGACAAGAATTGGGCCGGTACCCGTTTGGCGGATACCGGCCCAACCTTCTCCGGGCGAGGGATCAACAAGACCCGAAGTTTCAGAGGCCGGCGGTGGCGGCCAGGAGGGTGCGGGAGTAGGTGGCGTCGGTGGCGTCGATCAGGCCCGCGGCCAGCAGGTAGGCGGCGGCCATGTCGAGGGCGGAGTGCCGCAGGGCGGTCAGGGCCTCGGTGAGCTGGCGGCCCTTGCGTTCGAAGCCGCGCCGGAGTTGGTGGGCGGAGTCGAAATCCCCGAAGCCGGTGAGGGTGTGAGTATCGTGGCTGCGCTCGATTTGCGGGTCCAGTGCGTCCGCGAACCGCAGGAAGTGTGCGGCGCAGGTGCGCGCCGCCCCCACCTCCAGGCGGAACGTGCCGTCCTGGGCCCGCCGGTAGAACTCGGTGGCCGTGCTCTCGCCCGTGTTCATGACGAACTCCCTCCCTCGTATTGTGAAATGCTGTATTACACCCGCACTTTTGTGAATCCGCCGCCATGTGAATGAAACATGGCGTGAATAAATACCGCTCGGATGGTTTTTGAGCGCTCCGCGATTTATCCAGGGCGGGCGTGCCGCGCCAGTCGACCGCGCGGCACGCCGGGCGGGGCGCCCCGTTGCGCCCGCCGTCTCGGGCGGGCGACGTCCTACGGTTCGAGCGAGCTATTGTCCGATAGCACGACTCGGCTGACGTCACCGCTGATGATCAACGATTCGTTAGCAATACCTCAATTGTGTCAATGCATTTGGAATCATTGTTCTGGTAAACGGCGGCGGCCACCGGCCACGTCGATTACGAGATCAGTGTAGCCGTCCACCAGTTCGGCCAGATGGTACCAGTGTTTATGGGTGTTATCACTGGCCGCGCCCTCGTGATCGATCACCTGATTGGCCTTCACCCAGCTCCTGGCCATGCGGTCGACGACCGCGCCCAGGCTCTCGGTGTGCAGCGTGGCGCCGTTGCGGTGTTGCGGCAGTTCCTGTTCCACCCAATCGTTGATATCGTCAACGAGTTCGCTGCGGCGACAATCGATCTCGCTGACCATCATGGGATCCCGTATCTGGCCTCGACGTTCGTGCAGTTCGGCGAGGGCGTGCGCCGACCGTAGCAATACTCGATCTTGAAATCGCCTCCCCTGGAAGGCACAGAGCAATTGCGGAGCGGTCGGCAGGACGCCGGCTATCGACATGGTCATCGAGACTCCCTATACGCACCCGACAGCATCACTAATCGCACCAACATGATTGGTCTCCGGATTCAGCTATACCGGTCATCGGATCGGTTGTTCACGAATAGGCTAGCTGGATCATGCTCTTACAAATGCAAGAACGCAATACTGCGTTCTAGCAAGTGCGACAAGGGAAAGGGTTGTCATGGCAGGCAAGCGCACCGTGCTAACCGTCCGTTTGCGGCGACTCGCCGCGATGCTGCACGAGATGCGCGAGAACGTGCAGCTCAGCAAAGAAGTGGTCAGCGCCAAGACCGGCATCAACGTGACCACCCTCTACCGCATCGAAACCGCTCAGGCCAGACCCCAGCGCCGCACCCTGACGGCCATGCTGGACCTCTACGGCATCGGCGAGCCGCAACGTTCAGATGCCTTGCAGTTGCTGGTGGATGCGCTCCGCCCAGGCATGGCACGGTCTTTCGAGGATGCGGTGTCGGAGGTCTACGGCGCCTACATCAACTTCGAAGCCGAGGCGCTCTCGGCTCGGTTCTTCCAGTCCACCTATATCCCCGGCCTGCTGCAGACCGAGGCGTACGCGAACGCGGTCTACCAGACCACCATGCCCAAGATCTCGGATCAGGTTATCGAGCAACGCATCCGGGCGCGCCAGGAGCGGGCCAAGGTACTCACCAAGGACGATCCGCTGGAGCTGTGGGTGGTGCTGGACGAGGCCGTCATCCGCCGGCTGGTGGGCGGCCCGGAGGTGATGTTCCAGCAGTTCACCCTGCTGCTGGAACACACCGAGAAACGCAATGTGATCCTGCAGATCCTGCCCTTCGACGCCGGCGCGCACCCGGGCATGCTGGGCTCCTTCACGCTGCTGGACTTCCCGGACCCCGCGGACCCGGAGCTGGTCTACGTGGAGGGCATCGCCAGTGACGAGCTCATCGAGGGTCACCCGGAGGTGCGCCGGTACGGCGTCATGTTCGACCAGCTCAGGGCCATGGCGCTGAGCCCGCGCGACTCCATCACCATGATCTGCCAGACCATGGACGACCTGGGAGGCTGATCTTCCGCCCACCCCAGGGTGGGTACACCCGCACCCTCGGAGCGGGTTCCGGTAGCACTGTGGTCGGTATCGGACACGGCGCGCGGCGGCGACAGTTGATACATACCGAACGCCACCGCAAGCGCCCCTCCGAGAGGATGATGTTCGATGTGCAAGCCGGTCGAATCGCCCGCCGCCATCGCGATGACCGCCGCCGACTGCGAACTGAGCCACGCCGAACTGGATCGCTGGAGCAATCGCCTGGCGCGCATGCTGCTGCGGCTCGGAGCCCACCCCGGGGCCCGCATCGCGATTGCGGAGACCCCGCCGCTGGAGGCCGCGGTGTCTCGTCTGGCCATCACCAAGACCGGCGCGATTCCGGTGCCGCTCACCACCGGGACCACGGTGGCCCGTGCCGATTTCGGCATCACCACCAAGGACGGCCGGGAGCTGATCACCGATCCGAGCCGCTGGCTGGTGCTCGACGACCGCTCCACGCTGGTGCAGTACCTCACCGGCTCGGACGCGCCGCTCACCGAGGCGGAACTGCAGCCGGCGCGAGAGGCTGCAGCCTGACCGCACCGAATCGTCATCGCCCGCAGAATGCCTCAGGAGCATGGTTTCCAGCACCCTGTCCGTATCCACCCCTGATTCGTCCGCGGCCTTCGCCCTCTCGGCGGCCCAGCGCGGTATCTGGTTCGCCCAGCAGGTCGCGGGTGACACACCCGTCTCGATCGCCCAGTACGTGGAGCTCACCGGCCCCGTCGACGTGGAGCTGCTCGCCGACGCGGCCCGCCGCGCCGGGCGCGAGTTCGGCACCGGCTACCTGCGCCTGATAGAAATCGACGAGCTACCCCGGCAGCTCGTGGACACCACGCTCGACGACCCGATCGACACCGTCGACCTGAGCGGCGCGCCCGATCCGGAGGCCGCCGCGCGGGCGTGGATGCGCGCCGAGTACACCGCGCCCCTGGACCTGACCCGCGACCGGCTGTGCCTGATCGCCATGCTGCGCCTGGGCCCGGACCGCTGGTACTGGTACTCGCGCTTCCACCACATCCTGATCGACGGCGTCGGCGCGCTCACCATGCTGCAGCGCACCTCCGAGATCTACAACGAGGCCGCCGCCGGGCACGAGATTCCGCCCGGCCGGGCCGAGCCGTTGCAGCGCATCGTGGAAGCCGATGCGGCATACCGGAATTCGGACAAGCTCCAAACCGACCGGGAGTACTGGCGCACGCATCTGGCGGGCCTGCCCGAACCGGCCCAGCTGGGCAGGCGCACCGGCGCGGTCGACGCCCATCCCCGCCTGCTCAGCGGTGCGCTGCCGGAATCCACGGCGGCCCTGCTGGATTCGCTCACCACCGCCCTGTCCACCAGTCCGGCGCCGGTCGTGGTGGCCGCCTTCGCCGCCTATGTCGGCGCCATGACCGGGGCGGGCGAGATCGTGCTGAGCCTGCCGGTGTCCGGCCGCACCACCGCCATCCTGCGCCGCTCCGGCGGCATGGTCGCCAATGTGGTGCCGCTGCGGCTGCGGCCCTCCCCCACCGCCACGGTCGGCGATCTCGTCCGCGCCACCCAGGGTGAGCTCACCGCCGCGCTGCGCCGCCAGCGGTACCGGCAGGAGGACATCATCCGCGACCTCGGCTGGGCCATGGACGAGGTGGCGGGCTTCGGCCCGACGGTCAATCTCATGCTCGCCGACGCCCGGATCCGGCTGGGCGGGTGCACCGGGCAGTTGCACGTGCTGACCTCGGGCCTCATCGACGACCTGTTCGTGAACGTCTATCCGGGCGGCGGCGCGGAACGCACGCACATCGACTTCCAGGCCAATCCGAATCGCTACGACGGGCCCGAACTCGCGGTGCTGCACGCGCGGTTCCTGGAGTTCCTGCACCGCTTCCTGGCCGGGGGCGCCGAACAGCCGCTGGCGGCGGTGACCGCGCTCTCCGACACGGAACGCGCCGAGCTGGCGCCCGCGCAGGGCCGTGGCGGCGCCCGACCGCGCACGCTGCCCGAGATCCTCGCGGCGGGTGCGGGCCGGGCTCCGTCGGCCATCGCCCTGCGGGTGGACGGGACCGCGTTCACCTATCGCGAGCTCACCGAGTACGCCGATCGGCTGGCCCGGGTGCTGATCGCGGCGGGGGCCGGGCCGGAACGAACGGTGGCGATCTCGATCCCGCGTTCCGCGGAGTCGGTGCTGGCCATGTGCGCGGTCGCCCAGACCGGCGCGGCGTTCGTGCCCGTCGACCCCGGCTATCCGATCGACCGCATCGAGCACATGCTCACCGACAGCGGCGTGGTCGCGGGCGTGACGATGACGGGCTCCCGGCCGGCCCTGCCGGATCGGGTCGAGTGGCTGGTGCTGGACGACCCGGCCACCGAGAAGCTCATCGCCGCAAGCGATTCCGGTCCGATCACCGACGCCGACCGGCACGCGCCCCTGCACCTGGACCAGGTCGCCTACCTCATCTACACCTCCGGCTCGACCGGGCTGCCCAAGGGCGTCGCGGTCACCCATCGCGGCCTGACGAATCTGGTCACCGGTTCCGGGGCCGCGTTCGGCGTCGGCTCGGATGCCGTGGTGGCGCATGCGGTCTCGCCGAGTTTCGACATCTCGGTGGAGGAGCTGTTGGTCGCCCTCGCGGTCGGCGCGACGGTGGCCGTGGTGCCGCCGGCCGCCTACGCGGGCGAGGAGCTGGCGCGGGTGCTGCGGCACCTGGAGGTCACCCACCTGAATGTGACGCCGGCGGTGGCGGGTTCACTGGAACCGGAGACGCTGCCGCGGATGCGCACGGTGGTGGTGGGCGGCGACTCCTGCCCGCCCGAGCTGCCGGTCCGCTGGGCCGGGCGGTGCGTCATCAATGGCTACGGCCCGACCGAGGCCACCGTCACCGCGACCCTGTCCGCCCCACTCGCCCCGGGCGATCCCATTACGATCGGCGCGCCCTCGCAGGGCATGGGGGCGATGGTGCTCGATCCGTGGCTGCGTCCGGTGCCGCCGGGGGTGACGGGTGAACTGTATTTGTGCGGGCCGGGCCTGGCGCGCGGCTACCACCAGCGCATCGGCCTGAGCGCCGAGCGTTTCGTGGCCAGCCCGTTCGGCCCGGGCGCGCGCATGTACCGCACCGGCGACCTGGTGCGGTGGCGCCGGCGCGGCGGCCGCTGGGAACTGGAGTACCTGGGCCGCGGCGACACCCAGGTGAAGGTGCGCGGCTTCCGCATCGAACTCGGCGAGGTGGACGCCGCGGTGGCGCGGTATCCGGGGGTCGAGATGGCGGTCACGGTGGGCGCGACCACGCCCGGCGGCGCGACCGCGCTGGTGTCCTACGTGCTGGCGGCCGATTCGGTGGTCGCGCCGGAGGATGTGAAAGCCACGGTGGCCCAGTCGCTTCCGGCGCACATGGTGCCGTCGGTCGTGATGGTGCTGCACTCGCTTCCGCTCACCCCGGCGGGCAAGGTGGATCGCCGCGCGCTGCCCAGACCCGACTTCGGGTCCGGCCCCAGCGCCGGTCGCGCGCCCGCCACCGAGCGGGAACGCGTGCTCGCGGAGGTCTTCGCCGCGGTACTCGGGGTGGAATCGGTTGCGGCGGACGACAATTTCTTCGCCCTCGGCGGCGACAGCATCGTGGCCATCCAGCTGGTGGCGCGCGCCAAGGCGGCCGGACTCGGGCTGCGCGCCCGGGATGTGTTCGAGCACAAGACGGTCGCGGCGCTGGCCGTCGTCGCCACCGAGGTGACCGCCCCGGTGGTCCAGGAGCTGCCCGGCGGCGCGGTCGGGCCGGTACCGCTCACGCCGATCGTGCACGCCATGCTCGAGCAGGGCGAGACCTGGCCCAGATTCGCTCAGGCCGTGCAGATTCCGCTCCCCCGCGCTGAAGACGTTGTCGTCTCCGGCGCTGAAGACACTTTCGCCTCCGGCGCTGAAGACACTTTCGCCTCCGGCGAGGCCGACCGATCCCGGCTCACGGTCGCGGTGCAGGCCCTGCTCGACCGGCACGACCTGTTGCGCAGCACCCTCGTCCACCGGCCCGCGAACTGCGGCAGCCCGTGGGAGTGGCGGGTCGGCGCGCCCGGCACGATCGAGGCCGGAGCCCTCATCGAAACCGTGACCGCCGCACCCGGCAGCGACGGCGAGGACGAACTGCAGCGCGCGGCCGACCTGCTGGATCCCGCCGCCGGGATCGTGGCCCGCTTCGTGCTCATCGACCGCGAGGACGCCCTGCCACTGCTGTGGGTGGTGCTGCACCACCTGGTCACCGACGGCGTATCGTGGCGCATCCTGCTGCCGGACCTGGCCACGGCCTGGGCGGGCGGATCGCTCGCGCCGGTGGGGACCTCGTTCCGGCGCTGGGCGCACGGGCAGGTCGAGCAGACCCCGGCGCGCGCGGCCGAGATCCCACAGTGGCGGCGGATCCTCACCACACCGGACCCGCGGCTGGGCATCCGGGCCCTGGATCCGGAGCTGGACACCGTGGCCACCATGGGGCAGCTGCGGACCGTCATCGACAGCGATACCGCCACGGCCGCACAGGAACTCATTCCGACACGTTTCCACTGCGGACTCGACGACGCCCTGCTCACCGCGCTGGCCCTGGCGGCGAGCCGCTGGCGGCACAGCACCCGGACCCTGCTCACCGTCGAGGGGCACGGGCGCGAGGAATCGGTGCTGCCCGGTGCGGACATCTCGCGCACCATCGGCTGGTTCACCAGCGTGTTCCCGGTGGCGCTCGACCTCGGCGACCTCGACCTCGACGACGCCTTCCGGGGCGGGCCCGCGGCGGGCGCGGCACTGAAGGCGGTGAAGGAGCAGCTGCGGGCGATTCCCGACAAGGGTGTGGGCTTCGGCATGCTGCGCTACCTCGGTACGGGACCTGCCCGACTCGACGATTCGCCCACGCCGCAGATCAGTTTCAACTATCTCGGCCGCACGGGCGCGGGAGTGGAGCATCCGGGCGGCGCAGAAACCCCGTGGGTGCCGGTCAGATTCGCCGCCACCCAGGACGATCGCGCACCGCTGGCGGCGGTCGTCGACATCAATGCCTTCCACACCGCCGCCGGCCTCGAGGTGACGTGGGCCTACGCGTCGCGGCTGCTCACTCCCGGGCAGGTGCGGGAGTTCGCGCGGCTGTGGGGGCGGGCGGTCACCGCACTGGTGACCCATGCCCGGCACGCCGGAGCCGGCGGGCACACACCCTCGGACTTCCCGCTGGTCACGGTGGATCAGGCGCAGATCGACGCCTGGGAGCGGGAGTATCCGGACCTCACCGAGGTCTGGCCGCTGTCGCCGTTGCAGTACGGCCTGCTCTTCCACGCCCGCTACGACTCCGACACCGCCGACGGGTACACCGTCCAGACCCGGCTGTCGCTGGCCGGACGGGTCGACGCCGGGCGGCTGCGCACCGCAGCGGCGGCGCTGACGGCTCGGCACGAGGTGCTGCGGGTGGCCTACGTCGAGACCACCGACGGCCCCCGGCAGCTGGTGCTCGGCGAGGCCGAGATCCCCTGGCAGGAAATCGATCTCACCACCATCGACGAACCCGCCGAACGGCAGCGGGAACTGGCCCGGCTCATCGCCGTGGACGCGGGCACCCGCTTCGACCTCGCCCGGCCGCCGCTGCTGCGCTTCAGCCTCGTGCGCACCGAACCCGAGGCGTACACGCTGCTCATGACCAATCACCATCTGGCCCTGGACGGCTGGTCCACACCGTTGCTGGTGCGCGAGCTGCTGGCCGGGTACCTGGCCGCGGTCACCGGGCACGAGATCGCGCCGGCTCCGGCACACTCGTATCGCGAATTCCTGGCCTGGCTCGATCAGCAGGACGACGCCGCGTCCCTGACGGCCTGGACCGAGGCGCTGGCCGGGGTCGACGCGCCGACCCGCGCGGTGCCCACCCTCGCGGGCATCACCTCGACCGAATCCGGCATGGTCTCGGCCGAATTCACCGCGGCGCGACTGGAACGGCTCACCGACACCGTGCGCACCGCCGGGGCCACGGTCAACACCGCCGTGCAGGCCGCGTGGGCGCTGCTGCTGACCATGCTCACCGGCCGCACCGATGTGGTGTTCGGCGGCACCGTCTCCGGGCGGCCGCCGCAGCTGGCCGGGGTCGAGGAGATGGTGGGGCTGTTCATCAATACCCTGCCGGTGCGGGTGCGGCTGGATCCCGGTGAGCGCGTGGGCGATCTGCTGGCCCGGGTGCAGGCCGAGCAGGCGCGGCTGCTGGACCACCAGCACGTCGGGCTGGCCGCCATCCACCGGACGGTCGGGCTGCCCGAGCTGTTCGACACCCTCACCGTCTTCGAGTCCTATCCCATCGACCGCGAAACCCTCTCGCGTGCACTGGATATCGCGGGCATGCGGATCATCGACGTGTCCGGCACCGACGCCACCCCGTACCCGCTGAACCTCATGGTGATCCCGCAGCGCGCCGCCGACGGCAGCGAAAGCCTCACCATCACCGTCAAATTCATGGCCGACGAACTGCCCGAGGCCGCCGCGCGCCGGCTGCTCGACCGGTTCGTGCTGCTGCTCGACCAGATCGCCGACCATCCCGAACGCCGGACCGCGCAGCTGCAGCACTGCGATCCGATCGAACGCACCCAGCTGCTGCCCGTCCGCGGCGGCGCGCCCACCCCCCTGCGCACCCTGCCCGACATCCTGGCCGCGGGCGCGCGCGCCAACCCGGAGGGCATGGCCGTCAGCTCCGGCGCCCTCAGCATGACCTACCGCGATCTCGACACCTGGTCCAACCGCTTCGCGCGAGTCCTGTTGCGGCGCGGTGTCGGCCGCGAGAGTTTCGTGGTGCTGGCCCTGACCCGATCGGTGGAATCCGTGGTGGCGGTGTGGGCGCTGGCCAAGACCGGGGCGGCGTTCCTGCCGCTGGACCCCAGCTATCCGGTCGAGCGCATCGAGCACATCCTGAGCGACTCCCGCGCGCCCATCGGGGTGACGGTGTGCGCGGTCGGCGACACCCTGCCCAGCACCATCGACTGGCTGCTGCTCGACGACCTCAACACCATCCGCCGGGTCATGACGGTGTCCGACGCGCACATCACCGACGACGAACGCGGCGGGCCCATCAACCTCGCCCAGACCGCCTACCTCATCTACACCTCCGGCTCGACCGGCAAGCCCAAGGCGGTGCTGCTGAGCCATCGCGGCCTCGCCAATCTCGTTGCCTCGCAACAGAGTCTGCTGGATCTGGACGAGACCTCCAGCACCCTGCAGGTGGCCTCGCCGAGCTTCGACGCCTCGGTGCACGAATTGCTCATGGCGCACGGCGCGGGCGGGCGGCTGGTCATCTCGCCGCCGGATGTGTACGGCGGCAGCGCACTCGAGGAACTGCTGCGCACCGAACGGGTGTCACACGCGGTCATCACGCCGTCGGTACTGGCCACCATGAATCCGGCGGGACTCGGCGAACTCGGCTGCCTGTCGGTGGCCGGTGAGGCGGCCGGGCCCGAACTGGTGGCCGCCTGGTCCGCCGGGCGGCGCATGGTGAACCTGTACGGCCCCACCGAATTCAGCGTGTGGGCGACCGGTCCGGGTGAGCTGCTGCCCGGGGAGCCGATCACCATCGGCGCGCCCATTCGCGGCGCGGCCGCCCTGGTGCTCGACGGCTGGCTGCGGCCGGTTCCCATCGGGGTGACCGGGGAGCTGTATCTGGCCGGGCCCGCACTGGCCCGCGGCTACTTCAGCCGATTCGGACTCACCGCAGCCCGTTTCGTCGCCAATCCGTACACCACGCCCGGCGCGCGCATGTACCGCACCGGCGACATGGTGCGCTGGGTGGAGGTCAAGACACCCGACGGCGCACAGCTGGAACTGGAGTACCTGGGCCGCAGCGACTTCCAGGTCAAGATCCGCGGCCTGCGCATCGAACTCGGTGAGATCGACGCGGTGCTGTCCGCCGACGAGCAGGTCGACTACGCCGCCACCCTGGGCTGCCCCGGCCCGGGCGGGCAGACAGTGCTGGTCTCCTACGTGGTCGCCGCGGCCGGGCACACCCTCGACACCGAACTGCTGCGCACCCGCGTCGCCGCCGCGCTGCCGGGCTACATGGTGCCGAGCTACCTGATCGCACTCGACGAAGTCCCGCTGACCCCGGTCGGCAAGCTCGACCGGAATGCGCTGCCCGCACCGGATTTCGCGACCCTCGACCAGCGCTACCTGGCCCCGCGCACCCCCGTCGAAACAGCCGTCGCCCAGGTCTTCGCCGACGTCCTCGACGCCGAGCGCGTCGGCATCGACCGCTCCTTCTTCGACCTCGGCGGCAACTCGCTCACCGCCACCCGCGTGGTGGCCCGGGTGAACGCCGCCCTCGGCGCGACCATCGCCCTGCGCGATCTCTTCGACGCGCCCACCGTCGCGCAATTGTCGTCGCGCATCGTCCCCGGCACCGAGGCCCCCGGACTGCCGGCGCTGGCCCCGCGCATCCGCCCGGACCGAATCCCGTTGTCCCCCGCACAACAACGGATGTGGGTCCTCAACCGCTTGGACCAGGCCTCCGCCGCCTACAACATCACCGCGGCCCTGCGTCTGACCGGCGAACTGGATATGGAGGCCCTGCGCTCGGCGGTCGCCGACGTGGTCGCCCGTCACGAATCGCTGCGCACCATCTACCCGGCCGACGCCGACGGCCCTCGCCAAGTGGTGCTCAGCGCCGAAGCGGCCGCGCCGCAGATCAGCGTCGCGGACACCGACGACGGCCCGGACCTGCGCGCGGCCATCGCCGAAAGCACCGGGGCTGGCTTCGATCTCACCCGCGAAGCCCCGCTGCGGGTCCGCGTGCTCCGGCTGATCGACCCGGCCGGAGCACAGCGCACCGGCGGCACCGCATCCGAGGTGCACGTGGTGGTGCTGGTGGTGCACCACATCAGTGCGGACGGAGCCTCCATGGCACCGCTGGCCACCGACTTGGTGACGGCGTATCTCGCGCGCGGTGGTGCGGAGGCCGAGCGGCCGCCGTTGCGGGTTCAGTACGCCGACTATTCGATCTGGCAGCGGGAACTACTGGGCGACGAGGCGGATCCGGAATCGCGTGCCGCACAGCAGATTCGGTATTGGCAGCAGCGGCTGGCGGCGACGCCCGACGTGCTGGAGCTGCCGACCGATCGGCCGCGACCGGCGGTGCAGAGCCTGCGGAGCACGGACCTGGAGTTCCGGCTCGACGCCGAATTGCACGGTGCGCTCACCGAATTGGCGGCCGCGACCGACACCAGCCTGTTCATGGTGCTGCATGCCGCGCTGGCGGTGCTGCTGTCGCGGCTGTCCGGCACGCCCGACATTCTGATCGGGACCGCCGTGGCCGGGCGCGGCGAGGCGGCCCTCGACGACCTGGTCGGCATGTTCGTCAATACGCTCGCCCTGCGCACACCCGTGGATCCCGCCACGGGGTTCCGGGAGTTCCTGGCACAGGTGCGGGCCACCGATCTGGATGCCTTCGCGCACGCGGAGGTGCCGTTCGAGCGGCTGGTGCAGGTCCTGGACCCGCCGCGGTCAACGGCACAGCATCCGCTGTTCCAGGTGTCGTTGTCGCTGCAGAACTTCCAGCCGCCGACCGTCGAATTCCCCGGGCTGCGGGTGGCGGTCGAGCCCATCGAGCGGAATGCCTCGCAGTTCGATCTGACCTTCGATCTGCGCGCACCGCTACCCGGCACCGAGGCAGCCGGACTCGACGGCACGCTCACCTTCGCCACCGACCTGTTCGACGAGGCCACCGCCGCGCGCCTGGTGACCCGGTGGCAGCGGATCCTCACCGCCGTCACCGCCGACCCCGAGGTCCGGCTGTCGGATATCGACCTGCTCGATGCGGCCGAACGGACCGCGCTGGTGCCGCTGTGCGGCCCTGGGCACGACCGGATCACCACGCTCGCCCAGGTTTTCCGGGCCGCCGCCACCGCCCACCGCATGTGCCCGGCAGTCATCGCCGACGGGCGCGCGGTGTCCTACCGCGAGCTGGACACCGCGTCGCAGCGGCTCGCCATGCAGCTCTCGGCCGCCGGAGCGGGATCGGAAACGATTGTGGCGCTGGCCCTCTCGCGCGGCATCGAACTGATCACCGCGATCTGGGCCTGCGCCAAGGCCGGGGCGGCCTTCCTGCCCATCGACCCGCGTCACCCGCTGGACCGCATCGATCACATGCTGACCGACTCGCGCGCGGTGCTCGGGCTCACCACGAGCGCGCACCGGGCGCTGCTGCCCGACACGATCGGCTGGCTGGTGCTCGACGATCCCGCCGCCTCCAGCGTGCGGATCGCCCCGGGGCAGGGCCGGATTCGCGCCATGACCACGTACCCGGATCAGCCCGCATGGCTCATCTACACCTCCGGGTCCACCGGCACACCCAAGGGCGTCTCCGTCTCGCATCGCGGCATCGCCGACCTGGTGCGGGCCCAGCGGGAACTGCTGGCCCTGGGTGAGCACTGCCGCGTACTCCAGGTCGCCTCACCGAGTTTCGACGCCTCGACCTTCGAGGCGCTGATGGCCTTCGGTTCCGGCGGCACCGCCGTGGTCGCCCCGCCCGATGTCTTCGGCGGCGAGGCGCTGTCGGATCTCATTGCGGCGCAGGGTGTCACGCACCTGGTCATCACGCCCTCGGCGCTGGCGACCCTGGACCCGGAGGCGGTATCCAGCGTGCGGGTGCTGGCCGTGGCGGGCGAGGCCATCGGCCCGGACCTGGTGGCCCGGTGGTCGAGCGGGCGCACGCTGATCAACCTCTACGGGCCCACCGAATTCACCATCTGGGCAACGGCTTCCGAACCCCTCACCGCCGGGCAGCCGGTCACCATCGGCACCCCGATCCGCGGTGCGGGCACCCTCGTCCTCGACGACCGCCTGCGCCCGGTGCCGATGGGCGTGGCCGGGGAGCTGTACCTGGCCGGACCGGCCCTGGCGCGCGGCTATCACGCACGCCCGGGCCTCACCGCGGCCCGCTTCGTCGCCGACCCGTATGGGCGGCCCGGTGAACGGCTCTACCGCACCGGCGATCTGGTGCGCTGGACCGGCTACCTCGACGAACCGCGCCTGGAATACCTGGGCCGCACCGACTTCCAGGTCAAGGTGCGCGGCCAGCGCATCGAACTCGGCGAGATCGATGCCGCGCTGTCCGCCGCCGAGGGCGTCGAATTCGCCGTCACCCTGGGTGTTCCCGGACCCGGCGGCGCCATCGCGCTCGCGGCGTATGTGCTGCCGGCGCCGGGGCGCGAGGTCGACCTGGCCGCCCTGCGCGCCCACGCCGCCGACCGGCTGCCCGGCTATATGGTGCCGACCGCATTCGTGGCGCTCGACGCCATCCCGCTCAATGCGGTCGGCAAGCTCGACCGCAAGGCGCTGCCGGCGCCGGTGTTCGAGGCCGCGACCGAATACCGGGCACCGAGCACCGAGCTGGAAGCCGTGCTCGCCGAGCTCGTCGCCGAACTGCTCGGCCGCGACCGGGTCGGCGTGCACGACTCGTTCTTCGCCCTCGGCGGCGACAGCATTCTCGCCATCCAGCTGGTCTCCCGCGCCCGGCTGCGCGGCATCGAACTCACGCCATTGCAGATCTTCGAGCATCGCACGGTCGCGGCGCTGGCCGCGCTCGCGGCGGCAGCCGGCGAGACCGTTGTCCTCGAGGAGCTGCCCGGCGGCGGAGTCGGCGAGCTGCCGCTCACCGCCATCGTGCACTGGATGCTCGAACGTGGCGGCGACCACCGCAGATTCGCGCAGACCGCGGTGCTGGAACTGCCGCAGGGCATCGGGCGCGACCAGCTCGTCGCCACCGTCACCGCCGTCGTGGACCACCACGACGCACTGCGCGCCCAGCTCGCCTATACGGACGGCGACTGGCGCATGAGCATCCGCGAACCCGGCGCGGTCGATGTCGACACGCTCCTGCATCGCATCGAATTCGACACCGCCGACGCGGTCGACCTGCGTGAATACGCGGTCACCGAACTGGATTCCGCGCTCGGCCGCCTCGACCCGGCCACCGGGACCGTCCTGCAACTGGTGTGGCTGGACCCGGCGCCGGACAGCCCCGCCGACCGCCGCGGTCACCTCATCCTGGTGGCCCACCACCTGGTCATCGACGGTGTTTCCTGGCGCATCCTCATTCCCGACCTGATCGCCGCCTGGGCGCAGATCAGCGCGGACACGCCACCGATCCTGCCGGAGACCGGCACCTCCCTGCGCCGCTGGGCGCACTCGCTCGAAGAAGCCGCGCAAAGCGAAACCCGCACGGCCGAACTGGATTACTGGCGCGAGGTCGCCGCCACCCCCGACCCGCCGATCGGGCCGCGCGCACTCGATCCCGCCGTCGACCGGGTGCCGGCCGTCCGCACCGTCGAGGTCGAGCTCGACCCGGACGTCACCACCGCCCTGCTCACCACCCTGCCCGCGCTGTTCGACGGTACCGTCGAGGACACCCTGCTGGCCGCGCTCACGCTGGCCGTCATGCGCTGGCGCACGGAACCCGGCGCGGCAGTGCTGATCCGGCTCGAAGGGCACGGGCGACAGCAGGAAATCGTTCCGGGAGCCGATCTGTCCCGCACCATCGGCTGGTTCACCACCGTGTACCCGGTGCGACTCGCCCTGTCGGACATCCCGATTCGCGACGCCTTCGCCGGCGGCCCGGCCATGGGCGCGGCCATCCGGGCGGTCAAACACCAGCTGATGTCCGTGCCGGACAAGGGCATCGGCTACGGCATGCTGCGCTACCTCAACCCCGGGACCGCCGCCGACCTGCCCGACCGGGTGCCCGGCCGCATCGGCTTCAACTACCTCGGCCGCTACGCCACCGCCGACATTCCGGCCGGGCTCGAAGATCTCGGCTGGCTGCCCACCGACGAGTTCGGCGACCTGCACGCCACCGAGCACGCCGACGTGCCCGTCACCGCCGAGATCGAGATCAATGCCGTCGTCGTCGGGGACCGCCTGCAGGCCGCCTTCACCTTCCCCGAAACCCTGCTGCCCCGCCACGAGATCACCATGCTGGCCCACCTGTGGACCGACGCGCTCACCGCCGCAGCCTATTTCGCCACCTCACCGGCCGCCGAGCTCGCCGCCGAGGCCGAACGGCAGTATCTGCGCGACCAGCAGGCCGCGGCCGAACTCGCTGCCGGCAAGGCAGATTCGCCGCCGGGCCTCGGCCTGGACGTGGTGCTGCCGATCCGGCCCGGCGGCGACGAACCCGCCCTGTTCTGTATCCATCCGTCCTCCGGCATCGCCTGGACCTACCTCGGCTTCGCCGACACGCTGAACCCCGGCCGTCCCATCTACGGTCTGCAGGCCCCCGACCTGTCCGGCGAACCGCACGCCCGCAGCATCGCCGACTTCGCCGCGCGCTACGTGGCCGAAATCCGCCGACTGCAACCGCGCGGCCCCTATCATCTGCTCGGATGGTCCTTCGGCGGCCTGATCGCGCACGCAATCGCCGCCCAGCTCGAGGCAACCGGAGACGAGGTCGGCACCCTGGCCCTGCTCGACGCGGACAGCACCGATATCGACGGTGACAGTATCGACACGCTCACCGCCGGCTCCTTCGTCGCGACCTTCGGCTCGGTCTTCGGCATCACCGGCATCCCCGCCGACACCAGCGCCGAACAGGCCGCGGCCATGATTCGCGACCACATGGGCGGCGTCAGCCTGGTCGACGCGCAGACCCTGGAACGCATGGCCGCCTCCTACAACGCCTCCGCCGCCACCCGCACCGGCTACCAGCGGCCCGTATTCCACGGCGACGCACTGTATTTCAGCGCCACCGTGCACACCTCCGACATCTTCGGGCCCGCCGGCTGGCGACCCTGGATCACCGGGACCATCAGCAACCACGACATCGACGTCAGCCACGACGAACTCACCGCACCGCACGCGCTCGCGGCCATCGCACGCATTCTCGACGCACACCTGGGAGGGACGCCGTGAACACCGACCGTGCCAAACCCGATACAACAAACGTGGAAACCAAGACGGCCGCACCCCCGAGCAGCGTGCACACCGGCGTCGACGGCGTCGTCGTCGAAGACGTCGAGAAATCCTTCGGCACGGTCCGGGCGCTGCGCGGCATCACCTTCAAGGCCGCGCCCGGCGAGGTACTCGGCATCCTCGGACCCAATGGCGCGGGCAAGACCACCACGGTCAATATCCTGTCCACCCTCATCGCCCCCGACAGCGGGCGCGCGCTGGTCGCCGGGCACGACGTCGTCACCGACGCCGCCGCGGTCCGCCGATCCATCATGCTGACCGGGCAGTTCGCCGCCCTCGACGACGCCCTGTCCGGATACGAGAACCTCGTCATGTTCGGCCGCCTCATGGGCCTGCGCAAGCACGCCGCCCGCGCCCGCGCCGACGAACTCGTCGAGGAATTCGACCTGGTGCAGGCCGCCGGACGCCGCGTCGGCACCTACTCAGGCGGCATGCGGCGGCGCATCGACATCGCGTGCGGACTCGTGGTGCGGCCCGAGGTGGTCTTCCTCGACGAACCGACCACCGGCCTGGATCCGCGCAGCCGCCAGGGCGTCTGGGACCTGGTCGGCGGATTCCGCAAACACGGCATCACCACCCTGCTCACCACGCAGTACCTCGAAGAGGCCGACGCGCTCTGCGACCGCATCATCGTCATCGACCACGGCCTGGTCATCGCCGACGGCACCGCCGACGAACTCAAGGCCCGGACCGGCGGCAGCTACTGCGAGATCGTGCCGCTGCGCATCGAGGAATTGCCCGCCATCGCCCGCGCTCTCGGCGACCTGCTGCCCGCCGCCAATCGCGAAGCGCTGACCGGAGATTCGGACCGGATCGCCATCCCCGCACCGGAAGGCGCCAAGACGCTCGCCGAGGCGCTGCGCCGGCTCGACACGGCCGGAATGGAACTCATCGACATCGCGCTGCGCCGACCCTCGCTCGACGACGTCTTCCTCGAACTCACCGGGCACATCGCCAAATCTGAAGAGGCCGAGGATGATTCGCCGTCGGTCCGGTTCCGCACGACGGACGGGCGCTTCAGCGCCGAGGATCGGACCCGGGCATGACCGCCGTCGAGGCCGCACCCGCCGGGTGGCTCACCAACGTCCGCGCCGCACCCGCCACCCTCGCCCAGTGGTGGGTACTGACGGTGCGGCTCATCGTGCCCTCGGTCAAAACCGGCGAAATCATCACCGCCGTCCTGGCACCCATCACCTTCACCGCCAGCTTCTACATCCCGCTCAACCGCGTGATGTCCTTCGCTGGACTGGGATTCAGCAGCTACGCGCAGTTCATGGCGCCCATCGTCATCCTGCAGGCGTGCGCCTTCACCGCGGTCTCCGCCGCCTTCCGCGCCGCCACCGACGCGGTCTCCGGCCTCGACCGGCGCTTCGACGCCATGCCCATGCACCCGATCGTCCCCGCCGCGGCGCGCATGTCCTCCAATGTGTTCCGGCTGCTCATCGGGCTCGCCTCGGCCGTCGTCAGCACCCACGTGATCGGGTTCCGCTTCGTCGACGGCACCGCGCACACCCTGGGCTTCCTGGCCCTCGGACTGGCCATCGGCATCGCGTTCTGCCTCGGCGCGGACGCCATGGGCACCGCCACACGCAGCCCCGAGGCCACCACCCAGGTGCTGGTACTGCCGCCGCTCATCCTCGGCATGCTCTCCACCGGTCTCGCCCCCGCCCACCAATTCCCGCACTGGGTCCAGTTCTTCGTCCGCAACCAGCCGGTGTCCCAATACGCCGAGGCGCTGCGCGCGCTGGGCGGCGACACCCTCGGCAAGGCCCACCCGGTGACCTGGTCTCTCATGACGCCGCCGCTGCTGTGGCTCGTCGGCACCATCGCGCTGGCCTGCTACTTCATCGCCCGGCAGAACCTGAAGAGGTCCTGATATGGCCACCCTCGACCACCCCGAACTCGCCGACACGATCGTCTTCGGCGAAGGCTCGGCCCCGGCCCTGCTGCGGCACACCTGGATTCAGACCCAGCGACTGCTGCTGCGCTGGGTCCGCGACCCCATCACGCTGCTCGAAACCCTCATCGTGCCGTGCCTGCTGCTGCTCATGCTCGACATCGTGGTGGGCTCACAGATCCAGAAGTTCTCCGGCCACAGCGCTCTGTACGGATCCACCCCCATGGTGACCCTGGTCGGCGCGCTGTCCGGAACCGTGGCCAGCGGCGTCATGCTCGGCCGGGAACGCGAGGCGGGCATCCTGTCCCGCTTCTGGGTGCTGCCGGTGCACCGCGCGTCCGGGCTCGCCGCGCGCATCCTCGCCGAAGGCTGCCGCATCTTCGCCGGAACCGTCGTGATCATCTGCTTCGGCACCGCGCTCGGCTTCCGCTTCCAGCAGGGACCGTTGCAGGCCTTCGCCTTCCTGTGGATCCCGGTGCTGTTCGGGCTGGCCTTCGCCACCATGATCACCGCCATCGCCGTGTTCACCGCCAAGTCCACCCTGGTCGAGGCCGTCGCACTGCTGTCGTCACTGCTCATGTTCTTCAGCACCGGATTCGTGCCACTCATGGCCTACCCCCGGTGGATTCAGCCCGTGGTCCGCGATCAGCCCATGTCGGTCGCCGTCGACACCATGCGCGCGCTGGCCGACGGCGGACCCGTGGCGGGCCCGCTCATGCAGACACTCGCCTGGACCGTCGGCCTGATCGTCGTGTTCGCCATCCCCGCCGCCTACGGCTACCGCCGGGCCAGCCGCCGCTGAGATCAATACCCCTATCCGGGAATGTCGGCGCGCAGGCGTGTGGACCTCGCGCAGCTACGCGCCGGGCCTACTAAGCTGTCCGCCGTGCTCGAACCCGAAACCACCGTCGCGCCACACCCCGATATCGCCCACCTCGCCCCGCTGCTGGGCTCCTGGCGCGGCCGCGGCCGCGGCGAATACCCGACCATCGAGCCGTTCGAGTACCTGGAGGAAGTGCACTTCGGCCACGTCGGCCGCCCCTTCCTCACCTACCGGCAGCGCACCCGCGCCGCCGACGGAAGCCGGCCCATGCACAGCGAGACCGGATACCTGCGGGCGATCGGCCCCGACCGCATCGAGCTCATCCTGGCCCATCCCACCGGCATCACCGAGATCTGCGAGGGCAGCCTGGTGACCGAGGGCGGCGAGCTGCGCCTGGAACTCGAATCCACCTCGATCGGCCTCAGCAGCACCGCGAAATCGGTGACCGCACTGGGTCGCACCATCACCGTCGCGGGCGACACCCTCGAGTACTCGCTGCGCATGGCGGCAGTCGAGCAACCACTGACCCACCACCTCGCGGCGACCATGCACCGGGAAAACTGACAGTGAACTTCGGATTCAAATCCGGCCCGCGAACTGCTGAATCTCCGCCCAACCGGAATGCGGCAGCACAATTGCGGGTTGCCTCGGCATAAGTGACCGATTACCGTTTCTTCCATTGGCAAATAGTCAGCCAACCCTTAATGAGCATCGGATCACCACCGTGTTCGCCGCACAAGGCGAACGTTCGGGTCTCCCAACTCATCCCCAAACAAGGGAGAGGGACATGAAGCGCTCGGCCCTTCTGCTGATCACCACCGCAGGCATGATCCTCGCGGGCGCGGGTGTCACCGAGATCATCGGCGACGCGTCCAGTGACGGACCACCCGTCCAAGCCCTCGCCGACCAACGCTTCGTGACCGACAACGTCGGCACGATCCACCCCGTCGCCTGCTCTCGACTCGACACCTACAGCGAGCGCTGACCCTGCCGGGCGGTGGTCCTCAGTAGCCCGGAGGCAGGGCCGCGAGCATGTCCCGCGTCACCGCCACCGCATTGTCCGAACTGCCACCGCGCACCAGCAGCGTCGCCCAGGCCAGATCCCCGCGGTAGCCGATGAACCACGAGTGCGAACCGCCGTCCACCTCGGCCTCACCGGTCTTCCCGTAGACCTCACCCTGATCGATGATGCGCTCGGCCGTACCGCCGAGCACCACCTTGCGCATCATCGACCGCAACCCGTCGACGACCTCCGGCTTCAACTGCGGCCGATCACCCGACACCTGCGTCGGATGACCCGCGATCAGATACGGCACGGGCGTCGAACCGTGCGCCACCGTCGCCGCCACCATCGCCATGCCGAACGGGCTGGCCAGCACCTTGCCCTGACCGATGCCGTCCTCGGCGCGCTGCACCAGATCATCGTCGGGCGGCACCGAACCCGATACCGTCGGCAGGCCCGCCATCGTGTAGTCCGGGCCCAGCCCCAGCGCGGCCGCGGCCGTGCGCAGATCCTGGCCACCCAGCTCCGAGGCTAGCTTGGCGAACGAGGTGTTGCAGGAACGCTCGTAGGCGGTCGCCATGGCCACATTGCCGACGCTGAACAGGTCGTAGTTGGGAATCGTGCGCTCCCCCACCACGATCTGGCTCGGGCACGGCACCACGGTGTCCGGGGTGGCGTGGCCGGCGGTCATGGTCGCGGCGGCGGTCACCGTCTTGAACGTCGAGCCCGGCGGGTAGAGGCCGGTCGCCGCCACCGGGCCGTCGGCATCGGCCGCCTCGTTCTGGGCGATGGCCAGCACCGCGCCGGTGGAGGGTTGCAGCACCACCATCATGGTCTGCTCGGCGCGGGCATCCACCGCGCCCTGGGCGGCGTTCTGGATATTGCGGTCGACACTGAGCGAGAACGACGGGGAGGTCTGAGGATCGACCTCCTGGAGCACATCGGTGTCGACGCCATTGGCATTCACGGTCACCACGCTCCAGCCCGCCTTGCCGTCCACCTCGTCGATGACGGTCTTACGGACCTGGGTCATGAGGTCGGGGGCGAAGTGGCGGTCGGTGGGGACCAGATCGAATTCCTTGCTGAAGGTGACCCCGGACAGCCCCAGCAGCTGCGAATTCACCTGGCCGAACTCCCATTCCGAGAGCAACGCCGCGGTGTAGGCGCCGTCGGCCTTGCGGGCCGCGCGCAACAGCGAGTCCGGGGTGAGGTGCGCGTCGAAGCGGTGCAGGGCATTCGCCAGCGCCGCGGAGACAGCGGTCGGGTCGGCCGATGCCGACGGTTTGAACAGCACCCGGTACAGCGAGCCCGGCACCATGACATCGCTGCCCGAGCGCTCGTTCACGCGCGCGCGGGGCGCGGGATTCGAACGTAGCTGCAGCGTCTGGGTATTGCCCAGCTGCGGGTGGATGTCGGCGGAGGACCAGCGCACCTGCCACTGGCCGTTGGCGCGGCCCATCTGCAGCTGGCCCTGATACGTCCAGACACGGTCCTTGGGCAGATGCCATTCGTAGGTGTAGTCGACGATGGCGGTGTCGCCGGTGACGCGGGCGGCGCCGGTGGTGGCCACCAGCTTCTCGGCCTGCAGCTGGTCCCACGCCGAAGCCAGTGCGGCACCGGCCTTTTCGGGCTGACTGGTGCGGTCGGCCGCCGCCTGTACCTCATGGTCGGCGAAGGCGGAGACGAAGGCCTCGGCCGCCTGCGCGGGGCCCTGCGGACCCGGCGAGCAACCGGTCGCGGCGACGGTGACCGGGAGGGCGACCGCGGCGACGATCAGCGTGGTGAAGACCCGTGTTGACATCGGGTCAGATGCTAGAGCCAACTACCGGCAAACTGGCGCGACACTCTGTATCGGAACGGATTTCACGCCCACATCCCGCTCCGCCTCCCGGCGCTCGGGTGTGGACTCAATCCAGCAGCACTGTCGCAAACGTGGCGACCTGACGGAACCCCACCTTGCCGTACGCGCGGCGCGCAATCTTGTTGTAGCAGTTGACATACAGGCTGGCCGTGCGCCCGGAGGAGACCACCACATTGGCCACGGACGCGGTCCCCGCCGCGCCGTAGCCCTGGCCGCGCTTGTCCGGATGGACCCATACGCCCTGAATTTGTCCGGTGCGTCGCGACAACGCGCCGACTTCCGCCTTGAAGACGACCTCACCGTCCTCGAATCGCGCCCAGGCCCGGCCGGATTCGATGAGCCCCGACACCCGGCGGCGATAACTGCGGCCGCCGTCGCCCGTGCGCGGGTCGATCCCGATCTCCTCCGTGAACATGGCGACCGCCGCGACCAGATACCGATCGATCTCCTCGGGCCGCACCCGGCGCACCCGCAAATCCGGCGCAATACTCGCGGGCCGTTCCAGCGCGAGCAATGGCTGGTCCTCGCGCACCTCCCGCGGCGTCCCCCAGTGCTCGGCCAGCAACTCCCATAGCGGCAGGGTCAGCTCGCGCCGCCCCACCACCGACGAGCACACGCGCGGCCCCTTGATCGCGCGCTCCGCGAAGGCCTTCATATCGTCGCGACCACCGCGCAGCGGAACCAGATTCGCGCCCGAGAAGCACAGCGACTCCGCCGGCCCACCCCGGGTCCACAGTTCGCCGTACAGCCCGCGCGGATCCAGCCCGTACTCCTGCAGGCGCGCCGCGACCATACAGGTCGCCACCGGATCGGTGTCGAGCACACGCAAGACCTGCGTCAGATCACGGTTCGCGAGCTGACGGACCCCGGACGTCCGGCCCCTGCGAGTCGGCTCCAGCACACTCCGCACGCTCACAGCCTGCCAGAACTTCCCGCCCCGCGCCGCCCGATTGCCCCCAACCGCCGACCCATCAGGCAAAACCCCAAACCCCCCAACCCAATCCAGCCCTTTGGTACGCATTCGCCCCACGCCACCCCGGAAAACACCTGCCGGTACGGGTCCCGGGCCAAGGCGTGAATGACGAACGGCCCGGGCGGCAGCGGCGGTGATGCCGATACGGACCGGGCCGGGGTTGGGGTGTGGCTAGCCGGTGGTGACGACCGGGGCGCCGGATTCGGTGATGTCGCCCATTTCCTCGGCGAGGCGCATGGCCTCCTCGATGAGGGTCTCGACGATGAGATGCTCGGGGACGGTCTTGATGACCTCGCCCTTGACGAAGATCTGGCCCTTGCCGTTGCCGGAGGCGACGCCGAGGTCGGCCTCGCGGGCCTCGCCGGGGCCGTTCACGACGCAGCCCATGACGGCCACACGCAGCGGGACCTCCATGCCCTCGAGACCGGCGGTGACCTCGTTGGCCAGGGTGTACACATCGACCTGGGCGCGGCCGCAGGACGGGCAGGAGACGATCTCCAGTTTGCGGGGGCGCAGGTTGAGGGACTGGAGGATCTGGGTGCCGACCTTGATCTCCTCGGCGGGCGGGGCGGAGAGGGAGACGCGGATGGTGTCGCCGATGCCCTCGCTCAGCAGGGCGCCGAAGGCGACGGCCGACTTGATGGTGCCCTGGAAGGCCGGGCCGGCCTCGGTCACACCCAGGTGCAGCGGGTAGTCGCACCGCGCGGCGAGCTGGCGGTAGGCCTCGACCATGATCACCGGGTCGTTGTGCTTGACCGAGATCTTGATATTGCCGAAGCCGTGCTCCTCGAACAGGCCCGCCTCCCACAGCGCGGACTCGACCAGCGCCTCGGGGGTGGCCTTGCCGTACTTCTCGAGCATCCGCTTGTCGAGGGATCCGGCGTTGACGCCGATGCGGATCGGAATGCCGGCGTCACCGGCCGCCTTGGCGACCTCCTTGACGCGGCCGTCGAACTCCTTGATGTTGCCCGGGTTCACGCGCACCGCGGCACAGCCCGCGTCGATGGCGGCGAAGATGTAGCGCGGCTGGAAGTGGATGTCGGCGATCACCGGGATCTGCGACTTGCGGGCGATGGTCGCCAGCGCGTCCGCGTCCTCCTGACGTGGGCAGGCCACGCGCACGATGTCGCAGCCGGACGCGGTCAGCTCTGCGATCTGCTGCAGGGTGGCGTTGACGTCATGGGTCTTGGTGGTGGTCATCGACTGGACCGAGACGGGGAATTCGCTCCCCACTCCGACATTGCCCACCATCAGCTGGCGCGTTTTGCGCCGCGGTGCGAGGACGGCCGCCGGTGCGGCCGGCATCCCCAATGCGATGGCACTGCTCACGATCGGCTGCCTACTTTCGACTAAGTCCTCACCCTTACCGGCTCCGAGCTTACCGAGGCTCGAATACCGGTCGCCCTGTGACGGCGGCGACAAGGGTACCCGCGCCGGCTGCGGGACTCGGAATCGGCCCGGAGCCTACAGTTCATATTCGTTGCGATCGACGCCAAGGTTTACGCTCCGAAAAGTGAAGGTAGCGAATCCAGATCCGTGGCCGGCGACACCGGAAGAGGCAGTGGCACTGCAAGATCGGCTGCGCACGCGGGTGATCGCCGTCAACCCCCGGCCACCGGAATTCCGGACGGTAGCGGGGCTCGACTCGGCCTATGACGACGACGGCAATGTGGCGGCCGCCATTGTGGTGCTGGACGCCACCACGCTCGAGACCGTCGAGACCGCCACCGCACGCGGCACCACCGATTTCCCGTACGTGCCGGGCCTGCTCGCCTTCCGAGAGCTCCCCACCACCCTGGCCGCCCTCGAAAACCTCACCGCCACACCGGATCTGCTCGTCTGCGATTCGCAGGGCCTGGCCCACCCGCGACGTTTCGGCTTCGCCTGCCACCTCGGCCTGCTGACCGGCATGCCGACCATCGGAGTCGCCAAGAACGCCTGGGGCGAGTTCGAGGAGCCCGCCCGCGAGCGGGGCGCCTCCAGCGTCATCACCATCGACGGCGACCCGGTCGGCCGCGCGCTGCGAACCCGCACCGACGTCAAACCGGTGTACGTCTCGGTCGGTCATCTGATCGACCTGGAAACCGCCTGCGCCCAGGTCCTGTCGCTGACCCCGGAATACCGTCAGCCCGAAACCACCCGCCGGGCCGATCGGCTCTGCCGGACCCTGTTGCGCGACATCGCAATCGAATCCGCAAGCGCGCCAACGGCTATGGGAACAGTTTCACCGGATTGACGATGTCGGCGACCAGCGTGAGGATCATGTAGGCGCCGCCGATGACAACCACGACGTAGGTCGCGGGGAGCAGCTTCAGGTAGTCGACCGGGGCGCCGTCGGGCAGGCCCTTGCGGTTGCGGAAGAGGTTGCGCAGCTTCTCGTAGATGACGACCGCCATGTGGCCGCCGTCGAGCGGGAGTAGCGGGAGCAGGTTGAAGGCGCCGAGGAAGAAGTTCAGGCTGGCCAGGGTCAGCACGAACATCGACCACAGGCCGTGCTCGGCGGTCTCGCCGCCGATCTTGGAGGCGCCGTAGACGCTGACCGGGGTCTCCGGGTCACGGGTGCCGCCGGTGACGGCGTGCCACAGGTCGACCACCTTGGACGGCATCTGGGCCAGCGACTCCACGGTGCGCACCGCGATCTGGCCGGTGAACGCGCCCGAGGCGGGAATCGCGCTGAGGATGTTGTGCTGGACCGGCGCGTAGTAGTCCTGGCCGACGCCGACCTTGGCGACGGTCTTCGGGGTGCCGTTCTTGTCGGTGTAGACCGTTGCCATCTGCGGGGTGACCTGGACCGGCAGCGTCTTGCCGTCACGCTCGACGGTGTATTCGAAGGTGCCGGTCTGCTTCTCGGTCTGGGTGCGGAAGTCGCTCCAGGTCTTGATCGGGACGCCGGCGACCGCGGTCACCCGGTCGCCGCGCTGCAGACCCGCGAGCTGGGCCGGGCCCTGCCCGGTGCAGGGCAGCAGCGACTGGTCGGGAGCCATGTTGGCGACGCAGCTCATGGCGCCGAGCTGGGTGGCCGGCGGCTGATCGAAACGCGGCAGCCCCCAGCCCACCGCGAGCAGCACGATGAGCAGGTAGCCGATGAGGAAGTTCATCAGGATGCCGCCGGACATCACCAGCAGCCGCTTCCAGGGGGCCTGCCGGTACATGGCCCGGTCGAGATCCTCGGGTTCGAGCTCGTCGAGGGCAGTCATGCCCGCGATATCGCAGAACCCGCCGAGCGGCAGCGCCTTGAGGCCGTATTCGGTCTCGCCGCGCCGCCACGAGAAGACCTTGGGCCCGAAACCGATGAAGTAGCGCCGTACTTTCATGCCCGTGGCCTGCGCGGTCCACATGTGGCCGCATTCGTGCAGGGCGACCGAGGCCGTGATCCCGAGGGCGAACAGTACGAAGCCGATCGCGTAGACCATCCGGTTCCGAGCCCTCCTGCTGTCAGCCGCGCACGATCGTGCGTGCGGTGTCACGCGCCCACGTATCGGCCGCGAGCACCTCGTCCAAGCTACCGGGTTCGGCGCTCCAGCGGTCGGCAGACTCCACGACGCGCGCGACAGTTCTCACGATGTCGGGGAATCGGATGAGCCCGTCGAGGAAGGCCTGCACGGCGATCTCGTTGGCGGCGTTGTAGACCGCGGTCACGCAGCCGCCGGCCTTACCGGCCTGGCGGGCCAGCTCGACGGCCGGGAAGACCGTGTTGTCGACCGGCTCGAAAGTCCAGGTGGAGGCGGTGGAGAAGTCGCACGCGGCGGCCGCGCCGGGAACGCGGTCCGGCCAGCCCAGGGCGAGCGCGATGGGCAGCTTCATATCGGGCGGGCTGGCCTGGGCGAGGGTCGAGCCGTCGGTGAAGGTGACCATGGAGTGCACGATGGACTGCGGGTGCACGGTGACGTCGATGCGGTCGTAGTCGATGCCGAACAGCAGGTGCGTCTCGATCAGCTCGAGGCCCTTGTTCACCAGCGACGCGGAGTTCAGCGTGTTCATCGGTCCCATGGACCAGGTCGGATGGGTCTTGGCCTCGGCCGGATTCACCGACTCCAGCATCTCGGTGGTCCAGCCGCGGAAGGGTCCGCCGGAGGCGGTGAGCACCAACTTGGCGACCTCGTCGGCGCTGCCGCCGCGCAGGCACTGGGCCAGCGCCGAATGTTCGGAGTCCACCGGCACGATCTGGCCCGGCTTGGCCGCCCGTGTCACCAGCGAGCCGCCCGCCACCAGAGACTCCTTGTTGGCCAGGGCGAGTCGCCGCCCCGATTCCAGCGTGGCGAGGGTCGGCTCCAGGCCGAGCGAGCCGACCAGCGCGTTGAGCACCACGTCCGCGTCGGTGCGCCGCACCAGCTCGGTCACGGCGTCCGGACCCGACAGCGCCACACCGAGTTTCGCCGCCGCCGCCTGGTCGGCCACCGCCACGTTGCCGGTCCCGGTGGCCGCGATCTGCTGTGCCAGCAGGTCCGCATTGCCCCCGCGCGCCGCGAGACCCACCACTTCGAAGCGGTCGGGGTTGGCCGCGATCACCTCCAGTGCCTGCGTACCAATCGAACCGGTGCTGCCCAGCAGCAGAACTCTCACAACGTCGGACACGGAACCCATTGTCCCCTGCCCCCTGCTCGCTACGACGCTGGGTCGTATGTCACGATATTGGCCAGCAATCGATTCGAGCCGTAAAGGAGCCACAGTGGCCGCCACGGAACTGGAACCCGCGCACCCCTCTGAGGTTGTGACCAAGGTCGACACCGCCGAGGTTCCGTCCGCCGCGTGGGGCTGGAGCGGCGAGTCGCGCCGTACCGCTCGCACCGCCGGCTGGGTCGTCGTCGTGATCCTGCTGGCCATGCTGTTCGAGAACCAGCAGGGCAGCTCCTCGGGCACCGGCAATGTCGGTTACATCTTCCTGGTGCTGTTCGCGATCGGTATCGCCTTCGTCCTGATCCGCGACTCCATCGTGTCGCGCCGCCCGCGCTAGTTCGACGCGAAAACCCGAATGCCCCACGGACACGTCCGTGGGGCATTCGGGTTTTGCCGGCCCCGTCCGGCAGCACCGCGAACGAATTCGGGCCGGGTCGCCCCCAAGCGACCCGGCCCGAATTCTGTTGTCACGCAGTGCCTCCTGCATCGGCACCGCTGCTCGCCGCGGCGTGCGCGCCACTGCCGCGGCCCGGCCGGACCGTGGTGGTCGCGGTCCGGCCCCTACTCAGCGGCTCAGCTGGCGGCCGGGGTGGAGTCCGGCGCGTTCAGGCGGTTGAACAGGCCGATGCCGACCGCGATGGCGGCGGGCACACCGGTCACTACCAGACCGGCGGCGGCGCCCAGCGGGATGCCGATCGCGGCGCCGGCGACACAGCCCGCGATGCCGGCCGGAACCGACATGACCACGACACCGGCGATGGCGCCGCCCGCCGCGCCGATGGCGCAGCCGGCCACACCGCCGATGAGGGTGCCCAGCAGGGTGCCCATGGAGGTGGCGATGCCGAACTGGTTGACCGCGGCGGAGAACGCGGCGTCCTGGTCGGCCTGGCTGGCGACGTCCTTGACCACGGGGGCCGGCAGGGCCGGGGCCGGGAAGGCGGCGGCCGGGTCCATGTTCGGGGTGAAGGTGGCGGTGTTGCCGTCGATCCGGGCGGCGACCGGGTGGGCGACGTCACCGGTGATGATGTCGAGCGGGAACTGGGTGACCAGGCCGCCGTTGTTGTCACGCACCTGGAACTGGCCGTCCTGGGTGGTCAGCGAGCCCGCGTCGGTCTTCAGCACCACCGAAGCGCCGTCGATCTTGGTGTCCCAGTGGATGCCGGGAGCGGCGGCGGCCGCGGGATCGGCATAGGCGGTACCGGCGGAGATGCCGAGGGCCGCGATGGCCAGGGCCGAGGTGGCGGCAAACTTGGTGAAACGCATAAACTTCTTGTCGCTTTCTTGAACGGGCGCTTCCCTCCTGGGAGCGAGGTCCTCATCGAGCACCCCATACAGGATAAGTCAGCAAATGTTGCCTATTTGTTGCCAAACCGTAGCAAAGACAGTTCGTAACGTACGTTTTGCGTAAAAATGGCGTTCGCTGAGCCCGCATGAGTGATCCAGGCAACCTTTCGGCGCATAAAGAGGCCCGCCTCACACCCCCATTGGGGACCCCGCATTCGCGAGCCGATAACTACCGGTTCGCCGAATCGTTGATGCGCTGGACGAATCCGATGCCGATGATGATGGCCGCGGGCGCTCCGGTCAGGATCAGGCCGGCCGCCGCGCCCAGCGGAATGCCGATGCCCGCACCGGCCAGGCAGCCGAGCACCGGACCCAAGCCCATGCCCTCGAACACCGGCAAACTCAGCGTCGCGCCGCCGACGATGCCGACGACACAGCCGATGCCCGCGCCGACGATGGTGCCGACCAAGGCGTATCAATAGCCGATATCACTGACTCCTGATCTTGGTGAGCCAGGTCACTTTTCAGCGGCGGAAGCGCTCGCGCAGCTGCGGGTCGTTCTCCCACCACAGTCCGGTGGACACCGGCTCGTCGACCGCCTCCGCAGCCCGGGTCGCGGTGCGCGACACCGCCTTCCGCTGCGCCCGCGCCGCCTCGGCGGCATCCAGCTCGGCATCCACCTCCCCGGCCCTGCGCTTCTCGTCGGCGGCGAAGGCCCGCATGACGACCAGCGAGTAGATCAGCCCGAGGAAATCGCCGAGCAGCCACAGGATGCCCGCGCCGATGGTCTGGTCCAGGCGCGCGTCCGGACCCCAGGTGCGGCCGAGCGAGCCGTAGTAGCCGGTGGCGATCAGCGGCCCCAGCCACAGCACGATGCCGAGAATGCCGTCGGCCAGGGACTCCGCGATGGTGATGAGCAGCGACAGACCCTGCGTGAAGTGCTTGGGCACCGGATCGATCTGCAGGCGTGAGTAGAAGTACAGGAACCCGATGGCCACCACGATGATTCGGGTGACCGCGTCGACGCCCCCGTGCCGCAGCACGGACTCGTACCAGGGCGAGAGGAACAGCACCCAGGGCAGCAGCAGGATCAGCATCGAGGCGGTGGCCGGGTGGGTGAGCAGCCGGGCGACACTGCCGGAGAGCATGGCGTCCAGGCGTTTCCGGCCCGCCGGGCCCAGCGCCGCACGCAGCACGGTGAACGGCGCACCGGCCGCGAGCGCGAAGGGCACCAGGTAGAGCAGCAGGAGCACCTGCAGCGCGCGCACCCAGAACAGGGTGTCGGAGTACACGCCGATCATGCCGACGCCGGTGTACAACCACACTCCCAGTCCGGCCAGGCCGAAGTAGAGGGCCCGGCTCACCGGAAGCTGCTCGCCGCGCTGTCTTCCCTTGAGGAAGCAGGCCGCGTACGCGAGTCCCAGGAGCGCGGTGACCAGCACGGTCGAGGTGTCCCACCGCCAGGAGCTCACCAAACTGCTCAGCTGCAGCGGTGTATGGGTCTGTAACACGGCACCCAGTATGCGCCGTGCCGCCGCGAGGGTCGGCACGGCTACCGGGAAGGCGGTGCGGGACTAGCGGGAGACCAGGCGGCGGTAGGTCACGGTGTCGAATTCGCGCCCGTGCTCGTCGACCGCGACCACGTCCATTTCGCTGGAGAACACGCCGGGCCGCACATCCACACGAATGAACGAGTAGCGGCTGAACCGCACCCGCGACCAGGCGACGGCCTCCTTACGCTCCTTGCCGTCGGAACCCCACAGGGTGCTCTCCGGCACGAAGGTGTCGGGCTGCTCGTTGCCGCGGTAGGTGTCACCTGCGGCGAAGGTGGCGTGCGCCGCGCCGCCTCCGCCGACCACGTAGTAGACGGTGCCGTCGGTGTCGGGGTAGACGATCGAGTTGTCGGGGGCGGCCTTGGTCGGCTGCCCGCCGCGCATCGGGTCGGTGCGCTCGAAGTTGTGATTGTGGCCCTGCAACACCAGGTCGACCCGGTACTTGTCGAACAGGTCGGCCCAGGCCCCGCGCACGCCGCCGTCGCTGGCGCCGCCGATGCCGGTGGCGTAGGCGCATTCGTGGAAGAAGCAGACGATGAAGTCGATGCTCGGGTTCGCGCGGTAGCCGGCCAGGGTGGATTCCACCCAACTGTTCTGTGCGCCACCGGAATAGCCGAGGTTGGCGCGGACCTGCCAGCTCACCTCGTTGGCGTCCAGCGACAGCACCGCCACATTGCCGTAGGTGAAGGAGTACACCGACGGGCAGCCCGCGGGCCCGTTGCCCGGAAAGTCCATGCGCGCCATCAGGCCGCCGTAGCCGTGATTGCCGTAGACGGCTTCCATGTCGTGGTTGCCGGTGGCGAACATCCAGGGCACACGGCCCGCGCTGCTCTCGATGGCTTGCAGGTAGGTGTCCCACACGAACGGGTTGTAGGCGTCGATGGCGTCGGTGTCGGCCTTGCCGTTGGGCACGAACCAGTCCGGGCCGCCGCCGTGGGAGGTGTCGGCGTAGCAGATGTCGCCGGCCAGAATGTGGAATTCCGGGTTGCTGGCGACGATCTGGCGCTGGATGTTCTCGGCATTGCGGGAGCTCGGGGCGTCGCCCTCGCCGTACTTGTTGCGGTAGGCGCCCGCCGGCATGCCCGCGGGCAGCGCCGGGGTGTCGTCGACGCCCTGGTCGCCCATCATGGTGAAGCGGAACGGCAGCAGCGCGGCGCGCGAGGTCGGCATGGCGGTGTTCGCGGAGAGTACGTCGCTGCTGTAGCCGTCGGCGGTGCGCCAGCGGTAGAAGTGCGGCAGGCGGCCGGGCAGTCCGTCGACGGGGGCGTGGACGTAGAACTGTTCGGCCGACAGCACTCCCCCGTCGGTGCGCGGGAGCTGGGTGACCAGATTGCGGACCTCGGCCTCGAGGGTGCCGCCCAGTGCCGGGGTCGGGCCGTGGTCGAGGAAGACCTTGGTGGCGCCCGGGTTTCGCGACAGCTGGGCGGAGAAGCGCAGCTGACTGGCGGCGTCGGTGCCGTACCCGACGCGGCGGCCGCCGACGGTCAGCGGAGCGTCGTCGGCGTAGGCGATGCCGCGGCCGCCGAAGGCGGAGCCGAGTCCGGCGGCCATGGCCGCGGCGGCGCTGCCCCACAGGAAGGTGCGGCGGCTCACCCGATGCCGTTTCAGATATGAACGGTGCCAGTCGTATTGCTCGTCCATCGTCATCTGCGCGGCGAGCTGTGCCGGAATACCCGTGCGGGGCACCGTGCCGAGGGGGTTCAGCATCGAGAAAACCTTGTCACCGTGAGTCCGTTTGCGCGGTCATCAAAACGCCGCAAGCTTACGGACTCGCGACATGGCGGTGAACATAGGACAATTCGCGCGGCGAGTCGTCCGAATCAGGCGGGCAGCGCGATGTGCGGGTCGGTCGAGCGGTACGGCTCGGCGCGCGGGCCGGTGGCGAAGCCGCGCAGGACGGTGGCGACGGCATGGTCGATGGCCGCCTCGCGGTCGGCGGGCTCGGCGTCGGCCAGTGGGCCGTCGACGATGAGGCTCGCCAGCCCGTGTACGGCCGCCCACGCGGTGAATTCCGCGCCGGGACGCTGACGTGGATCCATGAATCCAGCCGCGACCAGGGCGTCGATTCCGACCCCGATGAGCTGGAAGATGGGGTCCTCGAGCACCTCTTTGTGGACGTCGGCATCGCTGCCGCAGAACGCGGTCCGGAACAGGCCGCGCTCCCGCTCGGCGTATTCGATGTAGGCGCGCCCGGCGGTGGCCAGCCGGGCGATCGCGGTCGCGGTCGGATCATCTTGCGCCGGAACGTTTTTCATCGCGCCGTCGAGGGCCTCGAACAGGGCTTCCTCGGCCTGCTCGCGCACCGCGGCGAGCAGTTCCTCATGGCCGTTGAAATGGCGGTAGGCGGCGGTGGCGGTGACGCCGACCGCACGCGCAGCGGCGCGGACGGTGACCGCGGCGGGCCCGCCGATCTCGGCGAGCTGCGCGGAGGCGCTCACCAGGGCATTGCGCAGGTCCCCGTGGTGGTAGGGACCCTCGCGAGCGGGTTTCTTCGCCACATCGTCGGTGATGTCCACGACATTGATGTTGACACCTGTACAGATTGGGAGGCAAGTTAACACCCATAAAGTTCACGCCCGTCAACATCAACCCGCACGCTTCCGAGAGGAATCACCGATGAGCGCATTACTGGGCCGGATCGGCGACTTCGCCTTCCGGCGCCGCGGCCTGGTCGTCTCGATCTGGGCCTTCCTGCTGATCGCCGTCGTCGGCGGTGCCGCGCTCGCGGGCGGCCGCCTCGACGACCGCTTCACCGTGCCCGGGGCCGAGTCCCAGCGGGCTCTCGACACCCTGTCCGAGACCGCGCCGGACGCGGCTGGAGCCAACGCGCAACTGGTTTTCACCGCGCCGGCGGGCCACCTCATCACCGAGGCGCCCTATCGCACGGCGATCCAGCACACCCTCGAGGTCGCCGGAACCGCGCCGGGAGCGATCGGGGTGACCGCGCCCCAGCAGGCGGGAGCCGTCTCGCAGGACCAGCGCACCGCGATCGGTGTCGTGCACTTCGACGGCGACCGGTCCAAGGTGACCAGCGCCGCTCGGGACGCGGTCGAACGGTCCGGCGAGACCGCGCGCGAGGCCGGGCTGGACGTGTCGGTCGGCGGCTCCGCGTACGGGGCCGGGGAAATGAAGCCGGGCGTCACCGAGATCCTCGGGCTCGGGGTGGCGGTGCTGGTCCTGTTGATCACGTTCGGATCGCTGGTGGCGGCCGGAATGCCGATCCTGTCAGCGGTTTTCGGCATCGCGGTCACGGTGGGCGGGCTGTCGGCCCTGAGCGCGGCAGTGCCGGTGTCGTCGACCGCGCTGACGCTGGCGCTCATGCTGGGCCTGGCGGTCGGGATCGACTACGCGCTGTTCATCCTGTCCCGGCACCGGTCCCAGCTGGCCGCCGGGCTGACGCCCCGGGAATCGGCGCGGCGGGCCAACGAGACCGCGGGCAGCGCAGTCGTTTTCGCGGGCACGACGGTGATCATCGCGCTGGCCGCGCTGAGCGTGATCGGCATTCCGTTCCTGACCGTCATGGGGCTGGCCGCCTCCGGCGCGGTGCTGATCGCGGTGGCGGTGGCGCTCACGCTGCTGCCCGCGCTGGCCGGATTCGCCGGTGCCCGGCTGACGCCGCGGGCGGGCTCGCGCGCCCACCGGCGGGCCACCGCCACCGGAGCCGACAGCATGGGCGCCCGCTGGGCACGGCTGGTCACCGCGCGGCCGCTCGTCACCGTGGTGGCCGTGGCCGGGGCGCTGATCCTGCTGGCCCTGCCCGCCGCCTCACTGCGAATGGCCCTGCCCGACAATGGTTCCGCCGCCGCGGCGACGGGTCAGCGCCAGGCCTACGACACCATTGCCGAGAAGTTCGGACCCGGATTCAACGGCCCGCTGGTGGTCGTCGTGGACGCGCCGAACGGCGACACCCGCGCCGCCGCGACGGTCGCCGACACGGTGTGCGGACTGCCCGACGTCACATATGTCGCACCGCCACAGCCGACCCAGCGGGCGGGCCAGTCGCTGGTCATGGTGGTTCCGGCCAGCACGCCGGAGTCGCAGCAGACCACCGATCTGGTCCACGCCATCCGTGATCGGGCCGGCGCGGTCCCCGGGGCCGATGTGGCCGTCACCGGCGACACCGCGGTCACCATCGATGTCTCGCAACGGCTTTCCGCGTCCCTGGTGCCGTTCCTGGGCATCGTGGTCGGCCTGAGCCTGGTGCTGCTGGTCCTGGTGTTCCGGTCGATCGCGGTACCGGTGAAGGCGGCGCTCACCTTCCTGCTGTCGGTCGCGGCGGCGCTGGGCACCACGGTCGCGGTCTTCCAATGGGGTTGGGCCGCGGACCTGATCGGTGTCTCGAAGGTCGGGCCGGTGGTGAGCTTCCTGCCGATCATCCTGGTGGGCGTGCTGTTCGGACTGGCCATGGACTACCAGGTGTTCCTGGTGTCCGGGATTCGCGAACAGTGGCTGCACCGCCGCGATGCGGGGGCGTCGATCATCGAGGGCACCCGCCACAACGCCCGGGTGGTGACGGCCGCGGCGACGATCATGGTGGCGGTCTTCGCCTCCTTCGTCCCCACCGACGACGCCATGATCAAGCCGATCGCCTTCGCCCTGGCGGTGGGCGTGCTGGTGGACGCGTTCGCAGTCCGGCTGACGCTGGTCCCCGCGGTTCTGGCCCTGCTCGGCCGCCGTGCGTGGTGGCTGCCCCGCCGCCTGGATCGGGTGCTGCCGACGCTGAATATCGAAGGGCCGCAGGAGGACAGCGAGCCGGAGCCGCAGCGCGAGCTGGCGACGGTCTGAGTATGGACGCCCGAAACCGGTTGGACTCAATCGGTTTCGGGCGTCATCAGTCCCTCGTGGGTCGCCTCGTACTCGGCCTCGAAGGCCCGCTCGTGGCGCCGTTCGCGCAGCTTCCACACGATCAGCGCGAGCACGACGATGGCGACGACACCGATGGCCAGGTCCCGGCCGACCGTCTTGGCCACCGCCTCGTAGGACTGCCCGGCCACGAAGCCGAGCACCACGAACGCGGTGCCCCAGACGATTCCACCGGCCGCATTGAACAGCAGGAAGCGCCGGTAGGGCATGCGCGAGGTGCCCGCCAGCGCGGGCATCATGGCCCGGAAGAACGCGGTGAACCGGCCCAGGAACACCGCCCAGCCCCCGCGCCGGGCCAGATAGTCCTGGGCGCGGTCGAGGCGGCCGCGATGCCGATCCAGCATCGAGGCCTGCAGCAGCCGCGGGCCCACGTGCTTGCCGACCTCGTAGCCCACGCTGTCACCGATGATGGCGGCGGCCACCACCAGCAGGATCATCAGCCACAGCAGCGCATGTCCCTGACTGGCGGCCACACCGCCGAGCACCGCCGCCGTCTCACCGGGAATCACGAAGCCGACGAAGATCGCGTCCTCGGCGAACACCAGCAGGGTGACGACCAGGTACACCCAGATCGGCGCGATATCCAATATCCGGTGCAGCAGCGAATTCATGGTGGCCACGGTACTCAGGGCGCTCGACCCGAGTGCTGGGGACGCTCATCTCGCGGACGCCGACACCGGAGCCTGCTCGGGTCGCCGCCGCAGCAGCGCCCACAGGCCCAGCGCGCAGCCCACCGCGAGCGCGATGGCCGCGCAGCCCGGTGCCAACGAGGTGAAATCGGCGATGGCGCAGGGCTTTCCGGGGTCGATCAGCAGACAGTGCCCGCGCCGGGTGTAGTCGCGCAGCGCGAGCACCGGTGAGGGCACGTAGATCAGGGCGATGCCGAGCACACGGGTGGAGCCGTAGCGCGGGGTGACCGCGCCGAAGCAGTAGCCGGCCAGCAGGGCGAGCAGCGCGTGTCCGAACACGGTGAGGACGTCGGGATGCCCGGCCCCGACCGTCAGCACCGCGTACCCGGACAGGCCGATGATGCCGACCGCGGCGACCCGCACACCGGGCCAGCGGATCCCGGCGACCAGCCCGCCGGCGACCAGCACCATGAGTCCCGGGATCGACCATCCCGGAAGGCTTGCCACGAGGACAGCGCTGCCCGTCCCGACGAGCGCCACCGCGAGCAGCACCTGGACGCCGTCCCGCTTGGGCAGCATGAACGCGGTGAGCACGGCCCCGGCCGCCGTGGCCGCGGCCGTCACCGCGATGGCGAGTGGGCTGCCGCCGTGGCGGGCCAGCACCCCGGACCCGACCAGGCTGACGCCGATCATGAACGCGCCCGCGATGATCGGGACGATGGGCAGCTGGATCGAATGTGTTTCCGCTGGATGCGCGCCCGGCTCGCGCAGGAACCGGAGTCCGATGACGAGCAGGGCCAGCGCGATCAGCCACAGCGGCTGCGTGCCGATGGCGGGCCAGTTCTGCGGGAAGTGCGGATCGGCCACCTTGGCCTTGGTTTCCGGGATGAGGTCATGGGCGACCACGCCGCCGATCGCGCCCAGCAGCCACGCCGACGTCTCCCAGGTGTACCGGGATTCGACGTGGGAGCGGGACAGCACCCCGGCCCCCGAACCGCCGAGTATGAGACCGCCGGCAATGGAGTCCAGGAAGTTCAGGGTGGCCAGCGAGGTGCCGAGCACGGCGTGCCGCCCCAGCAGGTGGTCGACGAACAGCAGCGCCGCCCCGCCCAGCGCCACACCCCAGCGCAGGCTCTGCCCGCCCAGCGCGGTGGACAGCACCGCGGTCACGATCGCGACCAGCGCCCCCGCCGCAATCGCCTGCGGCAGGCTGAAGACCAGCAGTTCCAAGTGCAGCGCCGAACTGCGCGAGGTCCACGCGAAGTCGATGGGCACCATGAGCGACAGCCCGGCGACGAGCGCCGCCAGGAACGCGGTGCCCGCCTCGATGACGTCGCGGCCGCCCCGGATCCTCATCGGGATCCGGTGGACCGAGATCCGTCCAGCCGCTGACCAGCAGTCATGGCGCCAGATTAGCAATCATCACGCTATCGATCAGGGAGGTCGGCGGCCGCGTTCCCCCGCCCGCGATTCGCTCACTCCGGGACGGCGAGCGTGCCTGGCTCAGCCCGTTTCGACCGCTGTCCGCTGCGGCGCGGGGCGGCCCTGCGCCGACCGCCGCAGCAGCAGCCAGGTCACCAGGATCATGACGATGATGGACGGTTTGCCTAGGATCAGGGTGGCCACGCCCAGCAGGACCACCTTGTCGGCGAGGTAGAGCGGGACGATCACCGCGAGGTGCACCAGCCAGAAGATCAGCCAACCCAGGGTGATTCGCCGGTGCAGGGCCAGGTGCGCGACGGGTGGGTCGGCCGGTTCCAGGCGCAGCCGCTGGGTGATCCACAGGCTGAGCGGGCGGCGCGCGAACAGGCTCACGCCGAACGCCGCCGAGAGCAGAACGCAGCCCAGGAGGTCGGGCAGATAGAAGTCCCGGCCGCGACCGGTGCACATGACGAACACGGAGTACAGCGCGACCACCGCGATGGAACCGCCGACCACCTTGACCGAATCGCCACGGACCAGGCGGTAGCCGCCCAGCGCGACGGCCACCACCAGCGCGAGCCCGATCCCGATCCACGGGTCGAAAAGCTTGTATCCGAGCAGGAACCCGACCGCGGGCGCGGCCCCGTCGGCGATGTGCCGCGGGCCGTGATGCTCGAGGAACTTGCTCCACGCGTCCTTCAGGTCGGTGCGCCGGTGACCTGTACCACTCATGCGGCCGAACCTACTGCAGAAGTACTGCAATCACGAACGGTCCGGGAAATACCATGCGGCGGGCGGAATCCCGCTAGGCCCGGTGCGCGAGGACCATCGCCATCGCCGCGACCCCCACCGCCGCCACACCCGCGGACACCAGCAGCAGCAGCGGCGCGGTGCCGCGATGCGCGCCGCGGTGCAGACTCCGGCTGCGCGCCACCGCGATTACCGCCACCAGCATCATGACCGCGGCCGCGCCCAGCGGCAGCAGGCCGGTCGGCCGCCAGCCGATCCCGCCCTCGGCGGCCACCTTCGTGAACAGCGCGGCACTGGCGATGGCGGAGATGGCGGTGCGCCGCCAGGCCAGCGCGGTGCGCTCGGTCGCCATTCCGGGATCGCGGGCGATCGCCGGCGAGTTCACAGGCTGAGCACGCCGACCACGGCGATCGCGGAGATCACCGCGACACCGGCCGCGAGTACCGGGATCAGCACATTGCCCGGCAGCGGTTCGCCCGCCCGCATGGCCCGTTCCACCTTGCGCCACTGGGTGTACGCCCCGACCGCGAGCACCACCGCCAGCAGGATGGCCGACATGGCGATGGCCGCGCGCAGGCCGTGGATGCTGAAGCGTTCGACCAGCGTGTGGACAGCGACGCCGCCCGCGAGCAGGCCCAGCGCGGTGCGGATCCAGGCCAGGAAGGTGCGTTCGTTGGCGAGGGTGAAGCGGTAGTCGAGTTCGGTCTGCTCTTCGGAAGCCACCCCTCCAAGCTATTGCGTAATAACTGCAATAGCAGCACAGTGTGAGCACTCGGACAGGCCGGTGACCGGCCACACCTCACGCGAGTCAGCGCACCCCCGCGCGGCCGGCTCGGCGAGGTCGAAGGCTGATTCAGCCGGCTGGGTCGGCGGGCGCCTGTTCGATCGGAAAAAGGATGGGGCTCAACAGGTATTGGTCGCGGCCGGCGGCGGGCTGGTTGGCCAGGCGCGGCAGGATCACCTCGCGCAGCTCCGCGATCAGCTGCTCGAGCTCGTCGCGGTTCAGCCAGAGTGCGTGCTGGCGGAAACCGACGAGATCGGCTGCCGGATCTGCGTTCTCGCCGTCGAGGTAGGCGTTGAATTCGGCGACGAGCACGGCCATCGCGAGGGCGAAGACCGGGCGGTAGCCGTCGGCGGGCAGTGCGGCGGCGGCCTCGGCGCTGATGGCCGCGTTCTCCTGACGCAGCCGGTAGCGGCGCTCGACCGCGCCGCGCACCCGCCGCTCCTCGGCGACCTCGAGGATGCCGGCGGCGGTGAGGGCGTCGACGTGGCGGTACACGGTCGCTTTCGAGGTATCGGGCAGGCGGGCGCAGAGGTCGCCGGTGGTCAGGGTGCGGTCGCCGCGCAGGGCGTGCACGATGCGCAGCCGCGCCGGATGTGCCAGCAGCTCGAAGGTTTCCACTTCCCAACCTTCTCATAAGCTGCTACCTTTCTCAATAATAAGAATGGTTTCACTGATTGAGAAAGGTTCTGGAAATGACCGTTGACATCGATCCCGAGACCGTGGCCACCACCGTGGCCGACCTACTGCGGAACGAACGATTCGACGAGTTGGCAGACCTGTTCGCGCCGCGACTGGCGGACGTGGTGTCCGCAGAGACCGTCCGGGCCGGGTGGACCGGTGAGATCGCCAAGATCGGCGCGGCGCGGTCGGTCGGTGCCGCGGTCACCCGGCCCGCCGCCGACGGGCTGACATCGGTGCGGATACCGGTCACCTGTGAGCGGGGTGCGCTCGCGGTACACCTGGCGGTGGACGCGGCGGGCCGGCTGCACGGGCTCCGGCTCGCCGCACCGGCCGAATCCGGCTGGACGCCACCGGATTACGCGGTGCCGCGCCGATTCCGCGAACGGGACTTCACCCTGGGCGCGGGCGCTACCGCGGTGTCCGGCACGCTGACACTGCCCGTCGGGAACGGATCCGGGCCCGCCGTGGTGCTGGTGGCCTCCGGGCCCGCCGACCGGGACCTCACCACCGGACCCAACAAACCGTTCAAGGACCTGGCGTGGGGACTCGCCACTCGCGGCGTCGCGGTGCTGCGTTTCGACAAACTGACCCACGCGCACAGCGAATTCGAGAGTGCGGCGGGGTTCACCATGGTCGAGGAGTACCTGCCGCATGCCCGTGCGGCGGTCGAGGTGCTGCGCCGCGAGCCCGGGGTCGACCCCGCCCGGATCTTCGTGGTCGGGCACAGCGGCGGCGGCAAGGCCGCGCCGCGCATCGCGGCCGCCGACCCGGGCATTGCCGGGGTGGCGGTATTGGCCGGGGATACCGTGCCGCTGCCGCGGTCGATACTGCGCGCGCTGCGGCACATCGCGGCGGTCGAGCCCGATCAGGACATCGGCGAGTTGCAGGAGAGCATGCGTGCCCGGGCGGCGCGCACCGAAAGTCCCACGCTGTCAACCGAAACCCCGGCCGCCGACCTGCTGTTCAACTGGCCCGCGTCGTATTGGCTGGACCTGCGGGACTATGACCAGGTCGCCACCGCGGCCGCGCTGGACAGACCCATTCTGCTCATCCAGGGTGGCCGCGACTATCAGGTCACCGCCGACGAGGACCTGCCGCTGTGGGAGGCCGGGCTGGCCGGGCGACCCGATGTCACCATCCGTGTCCACCCCACGGTCGACCACATGCTCTGCTCCGGTACCGGGCCGTCCACACCCAGTGGCTACCTGCGACCGCAGCACGTCGATCCGGCGGTGATCAGCGATATCGCCGACTGGCTCGGCGCGGAACCGGTCCGGCCGGGGCTGGGCGAACGCCTGGCACAGGGCTGGAAACGCTTGCGCGGCACGGCCTCTCGAGCCAGCATCAGCGGATGAAAATGAGACATGTTGCAGCGGTGACGGCGACGGCGGCGGCCGCGCTCGGGATCGCGTCCGGGAGCGCGGGCGCGGCACCCATGCACACCCGCGACACCGCCATCGCGCTCGCCTATCTCGACGCGCTGATCAGCCACGACGCGTCGGCGGTGCCGTTCGCGCCGGACGCGACCCGGGTCGAAGCGGGCCTGCAGACCGGCTTTTCGGGGCCGCAGCTCACCTACGATCTCGAGCACGGGCCGCAGTATTCGCTCGTGCAGCGCTTCTACAACCTGCGCCTGACCGAGGCGAACGGTGTGGTGACGGCGCGGTATCTGCTGGACTCCGGCGTCGCGGGGGTGCGGCTGGTGACAGTGGACATCACCGAAACCTTCGTGATCAGTGACGGTCTCATCCACACCATCGACGCCACCATCGTGCCGGTCGGCTAGCTCGCCCGGGAGCGGCGCATGAGCTGTAGCGGCCGTCCCGTCGACACCACCCAGTACTCGAAGGCATTGAGGCCGGCCAGGATCGCGGTCGCCGCGGCCAGCGTCGCGATCTGCGGCAGCAGCGGCGCGGCGGCGGTCAGGACCGCCAGGGCCAGCGCGGTGACGAACCGGCCGAGGGTGGCCGCGCCGAACATGCGCCAGCGGGTGAACAGGAAGGTGGTCACGTACAGGGTGGCGCCCAGCGGCAGCAGATATCCGGTCACGCTGTGCGCCACCGCGGTCGGATGCTCGACCATGGTGCGCGCGCCCACCGCCACCAGCACCAGGCCGGTCACCAGCAGCAGGTGCCCGTAGCTGAGCACATCCCGCACGACCGTGCCGCGCACCTGGTTCGTGCGCAGCGAATGCTCGACCGCGGCGAAACCGTAGGCGAAGTACAGCCACCACAGGCCGCAGCCGAGCACGAAGATCAGCACCACCGCCATCCAGGCCACCACCCCCAGGTGTGCTTCCGCCGCTTGGGAACCCACCGAGGCGACGGTCTCGCCGAGCGCGATGATGACGAAGGTGGCGAAGCGTTCGGGCAGATGGGTCGCGCCGAACTGGACCTTCTCCAGGCGGCGTGCCAGCAGCGCCGGACCGCCGAAGGCCAGCGCCACCGCAATGATCCAGAGCCCGTTGCGCATTCCGCCCGCGGGCGCGAGTGCGGCCGCCACCAGGAGCACCGCCGCGGCCAGGGTCACCGTGAACGGATTGAGCCAGTTCCCGAAGGTCCCCGCCGACGAGAACGCCCGCTTGTGCTGCATCTCGCCCCACAGCAGCAGCCGCAGCGCCAGGTGCGCACCGGCCAGCAGCAGCGGTTGCGCGTGCCCGGTGAACGCGTGCGGCGCGGTGATCGCGATGACGAACATGCACAATCCGCAGGCGAACAGGAATATCCGCTGCTGGTTCGAATCCTCCACCCCGTGCACGGCCAGCGTGGTCCCCACCCACGACCACCACATGATCCCCAGCAGCAGCACCGTCTGCCCGACCGCGCCCCAGCTCTGCCCCGCCACCGCCACATGCGCGGCCTGCGTCACCGCGAACACCAGCACCAGATCGAAGAACAACTCGGCCCAACTGGCCCGCTCGTGCGCCTCGTGTAGAGGTTCAGTCACACCCGTAAATCCCTGCCTAGCTCCACATCCAGCGAAGTCACTCTAGATCGTCTGGGCGGCATCGGCTTCCGCCAGGGCGCGGAGAAAGGCGGGTGGGACCTCGGGCCAGTCGGGGTGCCAGTGGCCGGCGGCCTGGTCGGTGGCGAGGGCGGCGAGGGTGGCGACGACGTGGGGGCCGCCGTCGAGAATGTAGCGGACCGAGCCGTGTTCGGCGCACTGGGCGGTGACGGTGGCGAGCAGGGTCTTGGCGGCGTCGGTGCGGCCGGTTGCGGCCAGGCAGGCGACCAGGAGGCGGCGGGCCTTCAGGAGTTCGCGGGGGCGGCGGACGGCTTCGAGCTCGTCGACCCATTCCTGGGCCCAGGTGCGGGCCAGTTCCCGGGATTCGGTGGCGGATTCGGCCAGCAGCAGGCGGATGGCGGTGAATTCCTCGTAGAGGACGGTGAATTCGTCGATGGGGTCGATCGGGGTGCGGCGGTGGGCGTGGTCGACCACAGCGAGCGGGCCGAAGTCGGGGTGCGGTGGCAGGCCCAGGCGTAGCCGCTCGTTCTCGACCTCGGCGCGCAGGCGGGGCAGCGACATCGAATCGGCCACGCGCGCACCCTCGTTCAGGCGGCGGATGGCGGCGGCGCGGTCGCCGCGCAGCGCCTTCACCCGGGCGCCCACCACGTAGCGGGCCAGTTTGAAGTCGACGACACCGGCGTCGGCGCCCAATTTGTAGCCCTCGTCGAGCAGGCGCTCAGCCTCGGCGACCTCGCCACGCTCGTAGAGCAGTTCACCGAGCAGCGATCCGGCCAGGCGGGCGCCGTAGGAATGGCTGCCGCCGGATTGCTTGGCGATCCTCAGAGCGCTGCGGAAGTACTCCTCGGCGCGCGGAATGTCGAGTTGCAGGCTGGCGGCCAGGCCCAGAAAGCACAGGCCGTGAACATTGTTGTAGTAGCCCTTGTTCCGGCGCATGTACGGCGCCGACCACTCCTGGATGCGGATCGCCTCCTCGAAGTCGTAGCGGTAGCCCGCGGCGAAACTCGCGCAGTTGGCGCCGATGGCCACCACATACGGTGAGAGCTCGTCGGCCATGGCGAAACACGGTGCGAGCCAATCCTCCACGCCGGTAAGCACATCCGCGCGGACCGTCACCACCGCGTGCACCACGCCCGCTTCGGCGCGCAGCCGGGCCGCAGTCCGCGGGTCGAGGTCGCCGCGCTCGAGCGTGTCTTCCGCCAGGGACAGCGCACGTTCGGCCGGACCGGCCCGGTGCAGCAGGATGTTCGCCCACGCCAGATCCAGTTGCAGCCGCGGATGGGATTCGATGACGGTCGGCGGCAGCTTGTTCACCAGGCCGATGAGGCTGGCCATCTGACCGTATTCGAGCAGCGACATGCCGTCGCGCTCCACGATTTCGACCGCGCGCTGCTCGTCGCCGGCCAGCAGGGCGTGGTCCACCGCCTCGCTCACGTGCCGGTGCCCGGCGAACCACTCCGAGGCCGCGCGGTGCAGGCGATCGATCTCCTCGGGCCGATCGTGTTCGAGCCGTTGCCGCAGGAAGTCCTGGAACAGCTGGTGGTAGCGGAACCACGGGCCGCCGTCGACCCGGCGAAGGAACAGGTCCTGCTGCTCGATCCGTTCCAGCAGCGCCTGCCCGTCGGGCGCGCCGGTGAGCGCGGCGGCCAGCTCGCCGCAGGTGCGTTCGGTGACCGAGGTCGCCACCATGAAGTCGAGCACGCCGGGCTCGAGGGTCTCGAGCACGTTCTCGGCGAGGAATTCGCCGATGGCGTGGTGGCGTCCGGTGAGCCGCCCGATCAGCTGCCCGGGATCGTCACTGCCGCGCAGCGACAGGGCGGCCAGTTGCAGTGCCGCGACCCAGCCGCCGGTGGATTCGGTGAGGTCGGCCACGTCGTCGCGGTCCAGTTCCAGCCCGCCCAGCTCGACCAGCAGGGCATAGGCTTCGCCGGCGGTGAATCGCAGTGCGGCGGTGTCGATTTCCACCAGTTCGTCGCGGGCGCGCATGGAGCTCATGGGCAGGCCGGTCTGGTGGCGGCTGGTCACCAGCATGCGCAGCACCGGACTGCAGCTCTCGATCAGGAAGCGAAGCGCGGCCTGGGTATTCGGGTCGCTCACGCGATGCCAGTCGTCGATGACCACGGTCAGCCGCTCGCCGCGCTGGTCGATGTCGTTGATGAGCGAGGTGAGCACGAAGCGCCCCGCCTCGTCGCCGTGTTCCTCGAGCAGTTCGCCCAGTTCACGCGCCAGGGCGGGCCGGACCGCGCGCACCGCTTCGATCAGGTGGGAGAGGAACCACACCACATTGTCGTCGTCGCTGTCGACGGTCAGCCAGGCCACCGATCCCCCGGCCGCGGTGACCGCCGCGCACCATTGCGCCGCGAGGGTGGTCTTGCCGAAACCGGTGGGGCCGTGGACGACCGCGAGCCGGCGATCGCTACCCGAGCGCAGCGCGTCGAGCAGGCGCGGGCGGTCCACCAGGGCCCGGGTGAGGGTGGGCGGGCGCAGCCGGGTGGCCGGGACCGGCGGCGTGTTGGTGGTGGTGGTGCGGGAGCGCCGGCGCCCGGCCTGGGGCGGGGTGGTGCGGCCGACGGTCCGGGCCCGGTCCGCCGGCGGCGGCGGTTCCGCGGCGGGCACCGGAATCGGTATGTCGTCGGGCGGCAGCCCGTGCCGTTGCTGGATATCCCGCAGCGCCGCACCGAATTCGGCGGCGGAGCCGGGGCGTTGGGAGCGCTCGCGTGCCATGGCCGCCTCGATCGCCCCGGTGAGGTCGGCGGGCAGGCCCTCCCCGGTCAGGTCCGGCATCGGATGTCTGGTGATCCGCACGAACTGTGCGACCAGCTGTTCCCCGCTGCGCCGTTCGAACACCGCGTGCCCGGTGGCCGCGCAGAACAGGGTCGCCGCCAGGCTGTAGACGTCGGCGGTGACATCCGGGGCCTGCCCCTGCAGCACCTCTGGCGCGGTGTAGGCGGGCGACCCGGTGATGGTGCCCGCCGCGGTCTCGAATCCGCCTGTCAGCCGCGCGATTCCGAAATCGGCCAGCTGTGGCTCCCCGTACTCGGTGAGCAGGATGTTCCCGGGCTTCACGTCCCGGTGCAGCAGTCCCCGCCGATGCGCTGTCTCCAACGCCCCCGACAGCCGCACCCCGAGATGCAGCACCTCCGGCCATTCGACCGGCCCGCCCTGCTGTATCCGGGTGTCGAGCGACCCGTGCGCGTGGAACGGCATCACGATGTACGGCCGCCCGGTGTCGGTGGACCCGACCTCGAACACGGTCACGATGTTCGGATGCCCCGACAGCTTCCCCATGGCGAGCTGCTCGCGCACGAATCGTTCCAGGCTGTCGGATTCCAGGTCCGCGCTGAGCACCTTGATGGCGACGGTTCGCCCCAGCGCGTGCTGAAAGCAGCGGTACACCACGCCGAATCCCCCGCGCCCCACCTCGACCGCCTCCCCGAACCCGGCAGCCGCCAGTTCCGCCGCGAACCCGGAGGTCTCTTCGCGGCGCGTGGGGAACGGATCGACATGCGACACAGCGACCCCGATACGAGAACGAGCCAGTCACCCTGAGCATAAGCCGATCACCGCCACCGCGGGCCGATCTCCGGCCGCGTGAATCTGCGCCGCGCATCTGTCAGCCAGTCGGGCCGTTCCCGCCGCAGCCGCAGCACCTCCCCGACGGTCCAGCCGCAACCCAGTTCCGGCAGGTCCCCGACCGCGATGTTCAACCGCGCGGCCGCGGCCGCGCGCTTCAAGGGCGTTGCCGCCGAGGCACTTCGATTCCGCTTCGTTGTCATGGTCGTCAATGCTGGGGACGGTCCATGCGGCAGCGCGGCGGTTCGGCGACTTCGCACCCCTCGGTGGTTCAGTGCGGCCGGAAGAATTCCTCGGAGTCGTGGTCGAGGGGATGGAGTCGAGAGGATCGAAGAGCTCGATGCGGAGTTCCCCGAGCGTGATGTCGATGGCGGCGTCGAAGCGGGCGGCCGGCAGGCCGTCCGGCGCGCTCGTCGGAGGTTCGGTAACCATCGGTATTTCGTCGCCGAACTCGCTGTCGCGCGCTGAACTACATTTGCGTGCACCCTAACGGCGCTGTGTTGCAGCCAATCTCGGCATCGACGACCGGGAAAACGATGCCGGCCAGAGTCTCGGAGAGTGCCCAGAGCTCAGCGGCCACGGCACGGTCGCGGGATTTCGCGCTGGTCGCCCAACGGCGCCCGCGTCGGCGTTCCTGGAACGAAGTGGATCAGTCCAAGCCGAGATCAAGTTGATTCCAGCTGATCGTGACATCGAGCGGGTCCAGTACATCGACGGCCATCGCATCGCCGCGAGCCCGCAGCGCCGTGGTCTCCCGGACATAGGTGCCGTCGGCGGCGAGTCGCAGCATCTCGATCGACGTAACGGGACCGTCGTCCTGCACCATGCGAACGATCCAGTAATGCTGGATGCCCAGGCGCGCGTACTCCGCCCGCTTTTCCACCAGATCGGCCGAGATCGTATTCGGTGACACGACTTCGACAACCAACAGAGTGTCCGCGGCTGTCGGTTTGGTTTTCCATTTGCCTCGCGGCTCGTCGATACAGCGGTACACGATCGCATCCGGCCGCTTGTAATGAAAAGGCACATCGGAAACCAACATGTCCAGCTCACCGCTGGCGCGCAGACACGGCGCGCCCTCTGGACGCTTGGCCACCGCCTCGCGCAAGGCTGCTTTGATATTGTCGCTGATCGCAACATGATTCGGCGACGGCGATTCGCAATGGACGATCATGCCATCACGAATCTCCACGGTGCGCGCTACATCCTCGGGCATATCCAAGTACATGGACATATCGACGACGGGGATCGTCGTACGCAGCCACGACCAGTCGACGGCCTCACTCATGCTGTCAGCCTAGCGGGATCGTGCCGAATGCCCTCGGCCATCGGACCTTCACGCTGCGTCGGGTCAGCCCGCGATTCCGCCCCCGCCCGGATGCCGCGCGGGGGCGGGTGTGCGGGTCAGTGACGGCGCGCGTAGTCGGCGGCTGCCGCCCAGTCGACGAGGACGCATGGTTCGTCGCCGACGGTCCATGCGTCGTGTCCGGGCGGGCAGATCATGAAATCGCCCGCGCCGATCTCGCGTTCGGTACCGTCGTCCATCCGGATCCGCATCCGGCCGGACACGCAGTATCCGACGTGCGACGCCTGGCAGCTGTCCGTGCCGGCGATCGGCTTGACGTGGGTGGACCAGCGCCAGCCGGGCTGGAAGACACCGCGGCCGACCGATCCGGATCCTGCTTCGATGACTTCGAATCGGCCGCTACCCGACTCGAACACTCGCGTTTCGTCAGGTGTGTCGAAGCTTCTGACCTGCAGGCCCAACTCTTCGCGCGGGAGCATGTCGTCCTCGCGGACCAGGTCGAGGTTGCGGAACAGCGCGGGCCCGTCGCAGAGTGCGGCGAGGGATTCGGCGAAGCCGGTGGTCTCGGGCATGGCTGAGTTCGCCATGGCCTGTTCGTAGGACGGGAACTCCACGATCTGCATGTACGTGTTGTCCCGATCGCGATCCCTGGTCTCCATGCTGTGGGTCGCGGCCCGCTTCCCCTGCGTCGCCGTGAGCCACTCGTCGAGATTCTTGTTGAATTCGTCGAGCCGAGTGGTCGTGAACTCGATCGTTTGTACAAATTTCGTCATGGCGGTCACCTTCATCGATCAGCCGCCCCTGCAATGACGCTACGCCGCCACGACCAGCATGGATACCACAATTGCCCTTCGGGTCGCCCCCCGCCGAATCCAGCGGAGACAGCGAATTCTGCGTTGTCGGGGACCCGGAAGGTGCTCGCCCTTCAGCGGCCGGCTGACCGCAGGCTGCCGCGATTTCCTGGCCGCGAGTGTCGCACCCGGCGCACGGCACACCCCGCGCCTCGCTACGCCGAACGAATTCACGCTCAACGGGTTTGGTGCTCGCATCCCACTTCGCGGACCGCGGCGGAGTCCGCGGGCGCTATGGCGGCGAACTGGTTCCGCAGAAATTGTTGTGCACGGGGGAAGAACGCCGATTTCGGCCCCTCGTGGGCGGCCACCACCCACCCGTTGGCGAGCATCCGCCGCACCGGATCGGCGGATTGGCCCGATACCCGGATCACCCGCGCGCACCCTCGAACAGTTGCAATCTCGTCTCACACCCCCACCCACCCGAAAGATCAACTCCGACAGTAATTTACGTGCGAACCCCTGGTCGGTGGAGAACTGTCGGCTGGGTGTGTTCTGTGCGTACACGAGTGTGAAGGGCCGCACGCTGATCGACAGAGAGTTGTATCTGCCGAAGGCGGGGGCCACCGATCGGGACCGCTGCCGAGAGGCCGGGGTGCCGGACGAAGTCGAATTCGCCACGAAACAGTTTCTGGCACAAAAGGGCTCAGCGGTGCTCGATAGCCGCGAAAGTTTAGGTCCCAGCCACGGCGAACAGCTCGAGCTGCAGGCCGTCGGGGTCGCGGAAGCACAGAACCTTGCCGAACGGCGTGTCGGCCACCGGTGACCAGGTGACGCCACGTTCGTCCAGGAACGTGGACCACTCCTCCAGCGCGGCCGAGCTGTCCACCCCGAACGCCAGGTGATCGAGCCCCCTTTGGCTCGGGTGGTAATCCGAGCCGCCCTCGAGGTGCTGCTGGAACGCGAGAATGGTGCCCTTGGAATCCATGCAGATGGTCTCCAGGAAGTCATCGCAGTCGAGCGTGGTGATCGGCTGGAACCCGAGGAGGTCGCCGTACCAGGCGACGCTGGCGTCGCGGTCGCTGACCGACAGCGACAGGTGGGAAATGCCGGTGATCTGAGGGGACAAGACTCACTCCAATACTCCGAAACGGAGCATTAGAATACTCCGGAACGGAGTATTGTGACAAGGTATGGCCCTGACTACCACTTCGTATGCGATCCTGTCCCTGCTGGCCGTCCGTCCGTGGACGACCTACGAGCTCAAACAGCAGATGGACCGGAGCCTGCGCGCGATGTGGCCACGCGCGGGCAGCGTCCTCTACGACGAGCCCAAGAAGCTGGTGGAGCACGGCCTGGCGGTGAGCCGCGCCGAGTTCACCGGCCGCCGCAGGAGCACGGTGTACGAGATCACCGAGGCAGGGCGGCAGACGCTGCGGGAGTGGCTGGACGTGCCCGGAGCCGGTCCGGTCCTGGAGTTCGAGGGCCTGCTCAAAGTGGCGTTCGCCGACCACGGCGACCTCGACCAGCTTCGTGCCAACCTGGCCCGGATCAGGGCCGAGGCCGAGATCCGGATGGCCGCCGTCGCCGACCGGATGGCCGAATTCGAGCAGACCGGCGGCCCCTACCCCGACCGGCTCCCGGTCATCGCGTTGAGCGCTCGCTTCCTGCGCGAACAGAACGAGCTCCTGCTCCGCTGGGTCCAGTGGGCCGAACAGGAGACCGCCCACTGGACCGGCACGACCCCCGAGACCGGCGCTCGGGTACCGCCGGACGCGTTCTCGGATTCGGTGTGACGACGGCGACCGTCGGCCAGTGCCGAACTACCGGGTGATGCCGAGATCCGCGAGTCGCCCGAGGAAGGCCGGCCGGCGAGCGTGCCGATCGCACAGGTTCGCCGCACGGCAATCGAATTCGTTTGTGCGGCCGTCACGTTCGGCCAGCTCACGCAGATCGGCCGGCAGGTCGGCGGCTTCATCAATGGAAGTACAGATGCCCGTGTAGAACTCCGTCATCGGTCACGGCCGCCCAGCCACGCCCGCTCGCCGGTTCACACTCGTCGTTGCCTTCCCAGCTGAAACCTACGCCGTCACAACTGTCGTGTTGCTCCGGGCGATAATCCGTGCGGCCGTTTACGGCGATGATCGCGGACTCCCCTGTGCCGTTCGCCCGAAACTCGATGTACCCGGGACCGAGCAGATCGATCGCGTCGCGGTCCCAGCTGTCCATCTCCACGATCCGCCGCCGACCGAGCACAGCCCCCGATCCAGGGCTATCCCTCGGCGGCAAGTTGGCCGCACGCCGCTGCGATCTCCTGCCCCCGCGTATCCCGCACCGTACACGGCACGCCCTGCGCCTGCACCCGCTGAACAAACTCGCGTTCAACAGCTTTCGGGGACGCATCCCACTTCGAACCCGGTGTCGGATTCAGCGGGATCAGATTTACATGCACCCGCGAACCCAGCGCCTTGTGCAACTTCGAACCGAGCATGTCCGCCCGCCAGGGCTGGTCGTTGATGTCTCGGATCAGGGCGTACTCGATCGATACGCGGCGGCCGGACTTGTCGGCGTAATACCTGGCGGCATCGAGAACTTCGGCAACCGGCCAGCGATTATTGACCGGCACCAAGGTGTCTCGGAGTTCATCGTCGGGAGTATGCAGGGAGACTGCCAAAGTCACCGAGAGGTCCTCGTCGGCGAGCTTGCGAATAGCCGGAGCCAGGCCGACGGTGGAGACGACCACATTGCGCTGGGAGATGCCGAGGCCGTCGGGAGCCGGAGAGGTGATGCGGCGGACCGCGTTCACCACGCGCTTGTAGTTGGCCAGCGGCTCGCCCATGCCCATGAACACGATGTTGGACAGGCGGCCGGGGCCGCCGGCGACCTCACCGTCGCGCAGGGCGGCCGCAGCGGCGCGGACCTGGTCGACGATTTCGGCGGTGGACAGGTTGCGGTTCAGGCCGCCCTGGCCGGTGGCGCAGAAGGGGCACGCCATGCCGCAGCCCGCCTGGCTGGAAATGCACAGGGTGTTGCGGTCGGTATAGCGCATGAGCACGCTCTCGAGCAGAGTCCCGTCACCGGCGCGCCAGAGCGTCTTGCGGGTGGTGCCCTCGTCACAGACGACGTGGCGGACCTCGGTGAGCAGCGGCGGGAACAGCGCCTCGGCGACGGTGGACCGCATGGCCTCCGGCAGATCGGTCATCTGGGCCGGGTCGGCGACCAGCCGTCCGTAGTACTGGCGCGCGATCTGGTCGGCGCGGAACTTCGGCAGGCCGAGCCCCTCGACCACCGTCTTGCGCTCCTGCGAATCGAGGTCGGCGAGATGCCGCGGCGGCATGCCGCGACGAGGGGCGTCGAAAACGAGGGGCAAGGGGGTAGTCATAACCGTTCCAGTGTCCCATCCCCCGGCGGGCGGACGCCGTCCGGGGGAATCGCATTCGTCACAGTAAGCGCCGTCACATGGGTGGCGGCTCCACGTCACAGGTGCCCCGGATCCGGGCGGCGGCCGCCTGTGATTCCGGATGATCGGGGCCGAGGGTGGCCGCGTAGGCCTCCAGGGTGTCCTGTTCCAGGTTGTCCGCGGCCTCGATGCGGCCCAGCGCACGCCAATCCAGGCTGAGGTTGAGCGCGCACTGCAGGGTGTAGGGATGCCAGCCTCCGCGTGCCCGCCGCAGCCGCGCCAGGGTGTCGGCCCCGAGTTCGGCGGCCTCGGCCGTACGCCCCAGTCCGGCCAGATCCGAGGCCACGTCGGTCTGGGCGGCGAGGGTGTACGGATGATCGGGCCCCAACCGGTCCAGGAAGATCCGCGCACCTTCCCGATCCGCCTGCAGCGCTTCGTCATACCGCCGGAGCGCCCGCAGCGCCGCCGCGTGGTTGACGGCGCACGCGGCGGTGTACGGATGATCCGGCCGCACCGCCCGGCAGGTCCGGTACGCGTCGGCCGCGTGCCGCAACGCCTCACCGAGATCCCCGGTCATCCGGTGGTCATTGGCGACATTCGTTCGGGCGGAGACGGATTCGGGATGTTCCTCGCCGTACACCTCGACACAGTCGGCCAACGCCGCGCGCTGCATCTCGAGCGCCAGCGCGTACCGCCCGTACTTGCGGTAGGACACGGCGAGGTTCTTGCGAGCCCGCAGAATGTGCTGCTGCCGCGGATTCTCGAACAGCTCGGCGAAATCCCGCAGCACCTGCTCCTGCAGCACCACGGACGCCTCGACGTCGCCCAGTTCGCGGTGGTTGCGCGCAACATTGTTGACGCAGTGCAATTTCAGGACCGTTTCCGAGGCCAGCAGCGGGTCATTGCGGAACCGGTCGTAGTTCGCGACATCGGCGTCCATGGCATCGGCGAAGCGGCCGACCATCTGGTAGGCCACGGCCAGATTGTGCTCGGCGCGAATGGTCTCGATATGACTGTCGCCCAGATGATCTCGCGCCCACCGGAACGACTCCTCGTTGACCTCGACCGCTCCGGCCCAGTCCCCCGACGTGCGCATGCAGGCAGCCAGCAGATCGCTGGACCACACGTGTTCCTCCGGATACCGCTCGCGCTGCCGTTCCACTCCGGCCCGGGCCGCCGCCGCCACATCGCGGGCCTCGGCCGAACGGCCCAGCTGCCACAGGGCATTTCCGGTGACGACCCGGATGCGGACCACGCCGATGTGATCGGGCCCCAGCAGCTCCGAGTAGCTTTCCGCGGCCCGCAGGCCGAGCCCCGCGGCGGCGGTCAGTTCGCCCTGCACACCCAGCGCGTCCACCACATGCTGGATCAGCGCGGGCAGCTGCGCACAGGTACCGTGCGGATCGCCCACCTGCCGGCAGGTCAGCGCCTCGGAGATGTCGAGCTGCTGCCACAGCCACAGGTATCGCTGCCAGAGCACGGGCAGATCCGTGCGCTGTGGGTCGGCATCGCAGAGCATGCCGTGCACGATGTGCCGGTTCTCCTCCACGACGGCTGCGCCCAGATAGTCCCGGATGCCGTGCCAGGGCACAGCATGGATCTTCAGCGCCTGCCCGCGATCGGTGAACGGATCGCGGCATACGTCGGCCACCGAATCCCGGGTCGCGAGGGTGAGCACATTCCGGCGGCGGTGTTCGGCGATCAGCGCGTCCCGCAGTGGCGCGGGCAGCCTGCGCCCCGGTCGCCGCTCGGTGCCCGGTAGCTGGGAGATCAACAGTGCCAACGGGATCGGTTGCCCCTCCTGGAACGCGGTGAGCAATTGCAGCAGCCGCCCGGCGGCCCATTCGTCACTGCCCACCGGGGATTCGATCAGCGGCTGCACCACACCGCCGAAGATGAGGGCCGCCTGCCGGTACAACCCGTCCGCCAGCACCGGGAACGGTTTGTCGGCCACCGAGCGCACGAAGGTCTCGTCGATGACATCGGCGCCGCCCGCCCCGCGGTGCGCGAGCGCGTTCAGCAGCACCGGGCTGCCGTCGACGGCCGCGCTCAGTCCCTTGGCCAGATCGTCCGGGAGCGCCCGGACGTGCCGCTGCAGGAAGTCGATGCCCTCCTGCTCCGAGAAGCGCGGCACCGTGATCGGCTGCGGCTCATCCCAATCGCGGGCCTTCGACGTCAGCAGCACATGGCCGGGACCGTCCCACGGGATCACCTCGGACAGGCGTGCGGGCTTGCGCGGCAAGGGAAAACGCTCGCCCGCGGCCCGGTACCGGTCCGGCGTCACATTGTCGTAGATGATCAGGTAGCGCTTGCCGCGGGTCCGTAGCGCCTGCACCACATCCAGGTGCAGGGTCTCGCGCGGCAGCGAGTCCGGCAGGCCGAGCGGCTCGGCCAGCTTGCCCAGCTCGGCGCGCAGCACCGCGCCGTTCTCGCCGGGGATCCAGGCGATCAGATCGTATTGCGACCGGAAGCGGTGCACGTAGGCGGCGGCCAGCCAGGTCTTGCCGCTGCCGGGCCGGCCGGTCAGCACCACGACATTGTCGGCGTCCAGCCGGGCGCGGATGTCCTCCATCTCCTGCTCGCGGCCGAAGAACCAATCCGCCTGGTACTGAGGCATGGTCATGGATTGATACCCGGGGTACATCTGCTCCCGGGGGTAGCGCACCTGCAATCGGCCGGCCTGCCGCAGGGTCTCCGGAACGGTCTCGGAAGCCGTGTGGCCGAGCGCGTTCAGGACTCGCGCCCGTGCCTGCTGCGCGCTGGGCAGCACGCGGAGGTTGACCACCGGTATGCGGTCCGCGTCGGCGGGCACGTCGGCGGCTCCGACCAGGACGGCGAGCACGCCCGGCCGGTCGGCCAGCCGCGCCCAATCCTGGTGCGAGAACCCGGCCGCCCGGACGAAGTTCACGCTGACCACCAGCACCACCGTGCCGGCCGGCTCAGCGGGATCGGTCCCGTTCAGCCGCCGGGTGCGGACGTCGAGGCCGACGCCCGCGCACACCTGCTGAATCCACAGCCCCCAGACCGCGTCCTCGGGCGCGTGCACGACCACGATCGGCTGCTCGGCCGGAATCGGTTGCGGCGGAATCGATGCCAAGGGTCTCTACTCCGTTCGCCGGTTCGTGGCCGCGGTGCGGCCGTCGTGAAGCGCGGTGTGTCGCATGAGCTGGACGAAGCGGTGGCCGGTCGGGGTCAACCGGTCCGAGTGCAGCAGGGTGTCGCAGGCGTCGAGGGTCTGCTCGCGCACCAGGACGCCGTCGACGTGATAGCCCTGCTGCCGGGACGCCCGCGCATGCAGTCGCGCCACCGCGAGATGCGCGTAGATGCCGTGCAGGACAGCGCTGGCCGGCCGCGGCTCCCGGCGCCACGGCGAGGGTAGATCGGCCGCGCCCTCGACGGCGATGAGCGGCACGACCTCCATCAGCGCGCACAGCTTCGAGTGCTGGAATTCGTGCAGCAGTGCGGTCGCGGCGGCCAGATCGTCCGGCGGCAGCACCATGGCGGCCGCGCCGAAGGAGTCGGCCAGCGTGGAGCTGACGAAGCTGGACGAGCCCGGCGACCGCGGCATGATCGCCCGCATGCCCCGGCACAGCGGTCCCGCCAGCTCGGGCACGGTCTGCCGGAGCAGCTCCAGCGCGGGTTCGAACAATCGCTGCCAGTCGTCGAATTCGGACTCCGGGGAGGGCCGCCACCGATGCCGCGGATCGGCGGGCGCGAGGTCCGGCCAGGCCGCGGGTGTCGACGGCAGGTCGTCGAACTCCACGGTGACCACACCGTCCGGTAGGCGAGCGGCCAACCGCCGCACCGGCATCCACGGCTGTCCGATCTCGGGTGGCGTCGTCGAACCGGTGGAACGCACCCGGGCAGGGTCCGCGGCCGGGCCGGTCCAGCAGCCGAGTCCCGGCACCACGACGGTGTCCCCGCTCACCGGCAACCACAGGTCGAACGGGGTCCCCGTCCGGATCGCGGCCGCCGCGGCGAACGAGGCCAGGTGCGCGGCGGGCACCGCATCGCCGCCCTGGTCCGCTCCGCCGGCCGCGAGCGCCGCGGCGCACACCGCGGCCCAGGCCCCGAATCGCGGGTGCTGCAGGGTATCCCGCACCGCGTCCGGATGCGTGCGCTGCATATCGGCCAGCAACTCGAATGCGGTGCGCACAGAGTCATCGGCCACGGGTGCGCGGACGATGGCGGCCAGGAAGGCCAGGTTCCGGCTGAGGCGGGATCGTTGCAGCAGGCCCAGGGTGCCCGGCTCGTCGGACAGCCGCGCCAGAGCATCGATCTGGTCCGCCGGTACCGTCAGAGTCGCCAGCTGCTCTGTGCCGCAGCCCAATCGGGACCGCATGACCCGACCCGCCGCGCTGTCATGCGCCACCCGCGCTGCGCCCCTTCATATGCCACCTGCGCTGCCGATTCATGCGCGACCCGCGCTGTGCCGATTCATGCGCGACCCGCGCTGTGCCGATTCATGCGCCACCTGCGCTGTCACGATTCATGCGCCACCTGCGCTGTGCCCTGCGAAGTTGATCCCGGCGGATGCCCTGCGCGCCAGGGCGATCCGCAGCGCCCGCCCGATATCCGGCCGATCGGAACGAGCCAGCACATCCAGCGAAACATCGGACAAATCGGGAACACCACGCGCAGTCTCAGGCTCCATCGCACAACCTCCCCCGGGCGGATCCGACCGCTTCCGGTGTCGCGACCAGACCCCGCCGAACATGCGATCCGCCCACCTTCTGTTGACACCGGCGGCTGATTTCAACATAACCGAAACCTCCAATTGCCGGTAGCGCCTGGGAAATTGAGCAATCAACTGACTCCTGGACCTCCACAGCCCTCGGTCCGGCCGGACCCGCCCGCGCCCAGCGTGATCGCCGTCGGGTGCCGGCCTCCGTCATCGAGCGCCGGGCTCCGCTTCCGGCGGTGCCAGTTCCAGCAGAGCCCGCACCGCCGACAGCGCCGATCCGGGCTCGGCCACCACGTCCATCAGTCCGGGCAGGGCCGACAGCAGGATACCGACCAGGCGGTGAATCAAGCTGGTTTCCAACCGGCCGGTGGCCGCGCCCGACTCGACCCGCCGCACGAATTCGCGCGTCGCCTCGCTCAGTTCGATCCCGGCATCAGTCAATTGCGGTGCGGCATAACGGAAGTCTTCGAGGAGCTGCTCCGCCACCGTGGGGTCCGGATAGGCGGACAGCACCACGACATCCAGCTGTGCGCGCGCCAGTTTGAGCAACAGCACCGGCCCGCGCGACTCGTCGGCGCCCTCGGCGGCCACCCGATATCGGTCGATCGCCTCCCACGCGTACAGCGGTTCGGCGGCCACCTCGCAGCGCAGCACCAGGGCGTCCCCGAGTTGTTCGGAGACCTGGACGCCGAGCCGGCCGTGCGGTTCCACGGCCTCCACGGCAATGCGGAGCACCCGGGTCGAGTCGATGAGGAAGTCCACCCCGCCGACCGCCGAATACCGCCGGAACAGCAACCCGCCGAGTTCGGCCACGAATTCCGGACCGTCCTCCGCGTCGGGCATTTCGGTGAGCGCGGTCTTCGCCACCGCGATCGCCTCGTCCAGATCCGAGGTGTCGCCGAATCGCTCCCAGCGGACGCGCAAGAGCCTTGTCATGCTGTGCAGCACCGTGATTCGCGGCGCATACCCCATCGGGACCGAGGCCAGCGCGTACCGGCAGCGGGTGAGCGCGAGATCCGGATCGTCCAGCGCGACGGTTGCCACGGCATCACTCAGCACCGCGTCATAGCGGCGACGGTCGTCCTCGTCGGGTGGTTCGGTGGGCGGATCGGGAAAGCTCGGGGCAATGCGCCGCAGGGTTTCCGGAGACAGATAGGCGAAAGGCGCGCCACCGCCGGAGGACGGCTCGGAAACGGTGGCCCGGAAGACTTTTCCCGGCACGTCGTAATGCGTCTCGATGAATTGCGACACGGCATTCAGCACGCCGGTCGCCTCGCTGCGCGGCAGGGCGTCCCGCAGGATGGCCGCGACCTCCTGCCGGAAGACGAACACCCGACTGTCCTCGGGAATCGTGTAGGGCGGCGCGGAGGTCTCGGTGGCCTCCTCGATCAGGCCGCCCGCCAGCACCTCGGCCAGCACGGTCGCTCGGGTGCCGGGCAGCACCGCCCGCTGTACGAGCCGCATGATCGGCAGCAGCAGCGGCACCTGCGCCAGGCTGGCGGCCAGGCGGAAGGCGTCCGGCGAGGAGGCCGAACGGAACCGTCGCACCCGTTCCAGCGGACGATTCCCGAGTTCGGCGTTCTGCCGGGCGGCGAGCGTGCGCGAGCGGTCCGGATCGCTCGCCGGGCTGCTCAGCAGCGGGAAACCGGCGGCCCGGCGGCGGCCGGTGAGCAGGTCGGTCCAGGGCGCGATCCAGCCCGGCGTCATCTCCAGCACCGGAACGGGCATTGGGCCGGAACCCGCCGGCGCGACCACGCGCAGGGGCGAAGGACAGTTGAGGATCACCGGAGTTATTCGGCCCTGCTCCCAGTTCAGACCGGTCCTACTCCAGATGCTGCTGGGCAGCGGCTGGATGACCGCCACCGGGGACACCTTGGCCAGCTGCCGCAGTTCCGCCGCGGCCGTGCCCCACTGCCACGCGTCACCCAGGCAAGCGCTGAAGACCATGATCACCCGGCTGCCCGAGGCGTCGTAGAGTTCCGACAGCGCCCGGTCCGCGGGTTCCCGTGCGCCCGTGGCCAATCGGAGCGCGCCCTCTGCGTCCTCGTCCATATACCAGACCCGCACCTGGCGAAACCCGACCTTCTCCACCAGCTCTCGCACCGCGCGGGCCAAACCGCCCCAGGCGACCATGGACGGATGCCGGTCGAACACCAACGCGGCCTCGCGCCGGCGCACCAGTGCCGGCCGGGTGACCGGCCAGGCCACGCCCGTGCTCGCGCTGCGCTGCACTGTCGCGTCCTCGTCGAACTCGCGCTGGTCGGGATCGGGGAGTCGTTGTCCGAGCGGGCGGAATTCGCCCAGCAGCCGCAGCTCCGAATCCAGCGGTGCGGGTGCGGAGACCTCGATCTCCGCGCGGAAGGGCCAGCCGTAGGTGCGGCCGGGTGACGCGGCGGGCGCGGCCCGGGGCGCCACCGGCAGGTCCGGCGGCGACGTGGCCGGAATCGGCGAAATGGACTCGGCCTCAGGCGCTTCGGTCGGCGGGGGAGGCGACGGTGTCGCGGCCGCGGGCTGATCCTCGATGTGCTTGGCGAGCCACAGCGCCTCGGCGACCTGGTCGGGGTCCATCTCCAGCCCGCGCAAAGCCTCCAGCAGGTCGGACAGGCTTCCCACCTCAGCCCCCGCTCTCCGTCGGCTGCATCAGACGCTCCGCCAGCCGTTTCCGTCCCTCCTGGTTCAGATCGTCGCCGGCGGCCCGGGTGAGAACATGCAGAGCGATCAAAAGCCGATCGGTCGGTAGTGTTCCCAGATCATCTCGTCGTCTGATGAAAGTCGCGATAATCTCCTCATATTCCCGCACCACCGAGTCTCCCAGATGCGCGGCGACCACGCGCTCCAATTGCGCGCGTTCGGGTTTCGCCAACTGGAGTTGCAGACAGCGGCGCAGGAAGGCGGGCGGGAATTCACGCTCCCCATTGCTCGTCAAGATCACGATCGGGAATGCGTTGCACTGCACGAAACCCTCGGAGATCGAGACTTGTTCCCGGCCCTCGTGGGTGAAAACGTCAACTGTCCCGCGCTGCGCCCGAATTCGGCGCAATTCGTCGATCTGGTACTCGCCGTTCTCGAAGACGTGCAGCAGGTCGTTGGGCAGATCGACATCGGCCTTGTCGATTTCGTCGATCAACAGCACCCGAGGCCGCCGGTACGGCAGCAGTGCGGTGCCCAGCGGTCCGAGCGTGATGTAGTCGGCCAGCTCCACCCGCCCGGAGTCCGGCAGCTGCGCCTCTTCGAAGCGCCGCAGGGCATCGTAGTGGTAGAGCCCCTCGCGCAGCGTGCTGCGGCTGGTGATCGGCCAGGTCAGCACCGGTCCCAGCGCCAGCTCGCGGGCGATGAGATAGGCCAGCGAGGATTTCCCCAAACCCGGTGCGCCCGTGACCAGCAATGGTCTGCGGCACAGCAGCGCGGCGTTGATGACATCCAGATCGTCGGGCCGCAACTGATGCGCGCCGATGTCGCCCGCGCCGAGCTTGCGCCGGATCTGATCGGGCTGATCCGCCCGCTCCCGGGGCGGCGGCACCAGCGGCGCACCGGAGAAGGTGCGCGCGAGCATGGGCGGCGGCACGGCATCCCAGCCGTCCCGCCGCGGCTCCCCCGAACCATGGAACACATGCCAATTGGGTGCTGTCATCCCCACTCCCTCATGCCATCCGCGGACCCGCCAGCGGCGGCCGGCAACGGCTCTCCCCCGGCTTGTCGAACAGGAAAACGATCTTGCGCCAGAACTGATCTCGCTCGACGGAGGGTTGCATCCGATGCTGCTCGCGCCACACCGCGAAGTGCCAGTCCGCCGGCGACTCGCCCTGCAGACGCATGGTCAGCTCCGCCCGGAACATCGCCCCGCCACAGTGCACCCCAGCAGGATGGTCGGGGCAGCGCTCGGTACGCCAGAGCGTCACCGGCAGGGCATTGCTGCGGGATGCCTCCAGCGCGTGCACTGTGGGTGGTTCGGTGATCGCCAGACTGTCGTGCGGCCCCGGATCATCGGAGTCGTAGACGAAAAGTTCCTGCAATGAACCCAGCTCCTGGGCACGAGGATCGGAGCAGCATATCCATACCAATCCGCCGGATGACTGCCGCAGCAGTCGCCGATAACGCTCCTCGACCTCGACGATCTTCTCGTCGTCCTTCTCCCAGGTACAACTCCGACGCAATCGCATCACGTATTTGCTGAACGGGCGCGCATCCGCCGGTCGCTTCCATTCGTACAGCGGTTCCTCGGTCAAGAAATCATCGGGCAGCGCGACAACGATTTCGACCGACTCGGTCGCTGCCCGTGTTTTACTCAACTGGCGATCGAGCGCCGCTTTCAAATCCTGCTTGACCGTAGCGTATTCGCCGGCATTCTCGCACTTTTCATCCTCGACCTGGAGTATTTCCTGGTCGTCGAATCTCCGGTGCACCTCATAGCGGAACGACGGGGGCCGCCCCTCGATTTTCGGCCCTTGGGCCGGCTGAATCACCCCGAAAAGGGTCGTGCGCACCGCGGTGTCCGGCAGCTGCGCCAGCAGGAATTGCTCGAGCTCGTCGAGCACGGGCTTTGCGAGCATCCGCGCTTTGATGCGCCGCAGTTCTTCGGCAACCGTCCTGTCGAGCTCGGGCAGGAAATGGGGAACCACGATGCAGAAACGCGCCAGGGCCTCGTTCGGCCGCGGGAACTCGGTTCCCAGGAACTCGACCAAGTCGCGAAGCGTCGCATAGCGCTTCGCGTCGCGCGGCCTGACAAAGTCGCGGAAAAGCTGATTGACCAGCTCTTCCGGGGCGAGTCGACCGGCACCGGGTGGGATCTGGGCGAGCAGACCGTGCAGGTCGATCATCCTGCGCCGCACGGCGCCGGAACCACCGGACAACCAGTCCGTCCACAGCTGGTGGTCGCGGTGATACATGTCGTGTGCGGTGACGATCTTCTGATAGAGCTCGGGCGAGCACAGCCGGCGCAGGCCATCCAGCAGCAGCACCACCGCGCCCCCCTGGGGTGCGGTGAAACTCTCGCTCCCCTTGACCAATCCGAAGACGCAGCCCTGCCGCATCGACCACACCGGCCCGCCCGACATGCCCTGGATCACCGCACGATCCCCATCAATGGTGCAGAACTTCGGTGGATGCGGTTCCCGCACAACACAATCGCGGTAATTCTCCACGAAGTCGGCGACATAGCCCGGGTTGTAGGCGCAGATGAGCAGCTTGTCGCCGGGCTCGGGCACCGGTTCGCCCATCAATACACAGGGGACCGCTTCCACCAGCTCGGGTTCGACGATGCGGAGCACGGCATGATCGTCGAAGTCCCAGCGATTGCTGTCCGGCGGAGCCGGGTCGGCGACCTCGACTTCGGCCTCGCTTGTTCCGTCCTCGAAGCGGAGCTCTACTCGCGCACCTACGGTTCGGATTACGTGCGCAGCGGTGACCGCGTAGCCGGGAGCCACCCGGAACGCCGTGCCGAGCGACTTCCCATCCGGCCGCGCCGGAATCGGAATCACCTCGGCGGTGGCGCTTTTCAGCAGCTTGGCTATCTCATCATGCGCCGGCACCCGGCCTCACCCCGCCGCCTGGTCCCCCGCATCGCGCGCATCCAGATCCCAGTCGAGCTTGATCTTCACCGACGCCTTCGCCCCACCCGAGGCCAGCACGGCCATCACACCGCGGGAGTCGAATGACAGCTCGAGTCCGAATTCGACCGAGACCTTGTCGGCCCGCAGACCGGACACGCTCTGGTGCACCGAGGCGGCAACCCCCTTGACGGTGTCACCGAACTTCTCGATTTTGAAGTAGTCGCCGAGGCCGGCGTCACCACCGGCCTGCTCGCCCGCATCGGGGGTGACCCGGGCATTGATGATCGTGCCGTCGGGCAGCTCGATCTGCTTGATGTCACCCATGGTCGCCCCCTGTCACCGCTGCCGCGTCAGCGCCCCTGCATTGAACCACCGAAACATTCTGAGCGGCAACCGTTTCGACGCGTCAGAGCAGCGCGGTGAGCACCAGCCAGGCCACGAAGGCCGACGGCAGCATGGAATCCAGACGATCCATGATCCCGCCGTGGCCGGGCAGCAGCGTGCCCATGTCCTTGATCCCGAGCTCCCGCTTGACCTGCGATTCGATCAGGTCGCCACTGGTCGCCACCAGCACCAGGCCCACCCCGAGCAGCACGCCGATCATCGAGTTCGCCTGCAGCAACAGCGTCACTGTCAGCAGGCCGCCGATCACGCAGAACACCAGCGATCCGCCGAAGCCCTCCCAGGACTTCTTCGGGCTGATGTGCGGCACCATCGGGTGCTTGCCGAACAGCACACCGGCCACATAGCCGCCCACATCCGAGCAGACCACCAGGATCATGAAGGTGAGCACCCGCAGGTTGCCCTTGTCCTCCTGCAGCATCAGCACCGCGAAGGCCGCCAGCAGCGAAATCCAGGCCAGCACGAACACCGCGATCGCGGTGTCGCGCAGGTAGTTTCGCGGCGTGGCCCGCAGGCCGTGGTCGAACAGCCGCCACACCATGATCGTCAGTGTGGTCGCGCCGAAGGCGCCGAGCACACCCTGCGGCCCGGACGGCCAGGCCAGCCACACCACCGCCTGCCCGCCGACCAGCAGCGGAATCCGCGGCACCAGCACATCGGCCTCGCGCAGCCGCTTGGCCACCTCCCAGGTGGCCACCGCGACCGCCACCGCGATCACGCCGATCAGCACCTTGGGCGCCCACAGCAGAATCGCGATGAGGGACAACCCCAGCCCGAATCCGACCGCCAGCGCCGCCGGCAGGTTGCGGCCCGCCTTCGACGCGGGCGGCTTCCCCTCGTCACTTCCCGGCCCTGCCGACCCCGCTCCCGCCGCCGGCGGTGTGCTGGCGTCCTCCGGCATCTCGCCGGTGGCGGCAGTCTCTTCGGCCACGATTGTCCCGTCGCTCACTTGTCGTCCGTTCGTCCCTGCCCCCGGCCGGCGTCGGCCGTCCTAGACCTCGAGCAGCTCAGCTTCCTTGTGCTTCACCAGTTCGTCGACGTGTGCGACGTACTTCTGCGTGGTCTTGTCGAGTTCCTTCTCGGCGCGGCCGACCTCGTCCTCGCCGGCCTCACCGTCCTTCTGGATGCGGCCGAGCTCGTCCATCGCCTTGCGGCGGACGTTGCGGATCGAGATCTTGGCGTCCTCGCCCTTGGACTTGGCCTGCTTCACCATTTCCCGGCGGCGCTCCTCGGTGAGCTGCGGGACGTTGACGCGAATGATGTCACCATTGTTGGTCGGGTTCACCCCGAGGTCCGAGTTGCGGATCGCGGTCTCGATCGGCTGCAACTGCGCCTGCTCGTAGGGCTTGATGACGAGCATGCGCGGCTCGGGCACCGTGATGGAGGCCATCTGGGTGATCGGCGTCGGCGAACCGTAGTAGTCGACCACCACTCGCGAGAACATGCCGGGATTCGCGCGCCCGGTCCGAATGGAGCCCAGATCGTCCTTCACCACCGAGACGGCCTTCTCCATCTTTTCCTCGGCGTCGAAGAGCGCTTCTTCAATCACGGCGATTCCTCCACTGCGTCATCGTTCTTGTCTCGGTCATGACCGGACCAGCGTGCCGATCTTCTCACCGGCGACCGCGCGGGCGATATTTCCCTTGGTCAACAGATTGAACACCAGCATGGGCATCTGGTTGTCCATACACAGGCTGAAAGCGGTGGCATCGGCGACCTTCAGGCCGCGCTCCAACGCCTCCTTGTGGGTGATCTCGGTGAACATGGTGGCGTCGGGGTCCTCCCGCGGATCCGCGGTGAAGACGCCGTCCACGGCCTTGGCCATCAGGACCACCTCGGCACCGATCTCCAGTGCGCGCTGGGCGGCGGTGGTGTCGGTGGAGAAGTAGGGCATGCCCATGCCCGCGCCGAAGATCACGACGCGGCCCTTCTCCAGGTGCCGCTTGGCGCGCAGCGGCAGGTACGGCTCGGCGACCTGGCCCATCGTGATGGCGGTCTGCACCCGGGTGTCGATGCCCTGCTTCTGCAGGAAGTCCTGCAGCGCAAGGGAATTCATGACGGTACCGAGCATGCCCATGTAGTCCGAGCGGGCCCGCTCCATGCCGCGTTCCTCGAGCTCGGCGCCGCGGAAGAAGTTGCCGCCGCCGATGACGACCGCCACCTGGACACCGGTCTCGACGACCTCGGCGATCTGCTCCGCGACCGCCTGCACCACATCGGGATCGAGACCCACCCGACCGCCGCCGAACATCTCGCCACCGAGCTTGAGGAGCACTCGGCGGTAGCCCTTGCGATCGGGGGCGGTATCCGGGTCCGTCATCGGTCTCCTTGTCTCGGCGGTCGAGCGTGCGCACGCACATGAAAAGACCATCCCGGACGATGAATTGCACGGGACGGCAACAAAGCTCTATCTATCCTGCCTCACGACCGGTGGCGAGGGTGACCCGACCCTCGATACGGCCTACCGATTCGTGACATTTACCCGATTTGCCCGGCCGCCAGGACCGCGGCGATTCGCTCGACGGCGACCGGCGTGGCGGGGGCCTGCACCACCATCAGCAGGTTCGGGTACTCGACCGGGCGCAATTGGAATACTTCGAGTTCGATCGGCCCGGCCCGCGGATGACGCACGGTAATGGTGGCGGGCCGGAATCGGCGCACCGGATACTCCGACCACCAGCGACGGAAGTCCGGGCTGACAACGGACAATTCCGACACAAGGGCGGCCAGGCGGGGATCGTCGGGGCGGCGGCCCACGGCATCGCGCACCTGACTGACCACCGCGCGCGCCGCACGCTCCCAATGGGCCATGCGCCTGCGATTCGCGTTCTCGGTGAACATCATCCAGAGCAGATTGCGCCGTTCCGGCGGCAGGGCGAGGGGGTCGTCACGGACCAGCACATAGGCCCGATTCCAGACCAGATATTCGAATCCGGGGTCGTACACGCTGGCCGGACTGGGCATGACGGCGTCCACCAGGCGCTGCAGCCGAGACCGGTCGGCCTCGGGCTCGGCGTCCTCCGGCTCCGCGAGACCGGCCAGAAATCGCAGGTGGCGATGCTGATCGGGATCCAGCCGGAGGGTGCGGGCCAGGGCGTCGATGACCTGCCGGCTGGCCGCCACCTCGCGCCCCTGCTCCAGCCACGTGTACCAGGTCACCCCCACCCCCGACAGCTCGGCGACCTCCTCCCGCCGCAATCCGGGCGTGCGCCGCCGCGCGGGATCGCCGTACGGCACCAGGCCCACGTCCCCCGGCTGCAACCGGGCCCGCTGCGCCCGCAGGAACTCGCCCAGCTGCACATGCCGGGCGGAGACGTGATGCGAGCCGGAAGTGCCGTCGCCGCTTACCATTCGGCCGTCCCCCTGTACACAGACCTGCCTAGCATTATCGCCACCAGGACAGGCCCGCGCGCGGCTTCCTACCGTCGAATCGAGATCGGCGCGACGGGAGCTGGAGATGAGCGCAGACAACAGACCGGTACTGGTCATCGGAGCAACCGGGCGGCAAGGCAGCGCCACCGCCACCGCACTGCTGGAGCGGGGCCGGCCTGTCCGCGCCTTCGTCCGGAATCCGGACGCACCGCAGGCCCGCCGGCTGCGGGACGCGGGGGCCGAGCTCGCCGTCGGCGACCTGGACGACGAGGAATCGCTGCGGACGGCCATGGACGGCGCACACGGCGTCTTCCTCATGCTGACCATGATGGACGGCGTCCACATCAGCCTGGCCGCCGTCGCCGACGAGGAGCGACGCGGGAAAGCGGTGGCCGACCTGGCCGCCAAAGCCGGTGTCGCGCACCTGGTCTACAGCTCGCTGCACGGGGTCGGAGCGGGCTCCGGCATCGAGTACTACGACGCCAAGGAGCACATCGAGGATCACATCCGCGCCCTCGGACTGCCCACGACCGTGCTGCGGCCGGTGTCGTTCATGGACAATTTCGCCACCTACAACCGGCCGTCCCGCGACGGAGACCACCTGGTCCTCGCCCTGCCGGTGCCGCCGGGCCTGCCCATGCCGCTCATCGCCATCCGCGATATCGGCCGCTTCGCCGCCCTGGCCTTCGACAGCCCCGCCGAGTTCCTGGGCCGCACCCTGGACCTCGCCGGCGACATCCCGACGCCCACGCAGATCGCCGAAACCCTCGCGCGCGCAGTCGGATTGGTCCCGCGGACCGTCCAGGTCCCCGTCGAGCAGATCCGCGCCTTCGACGAGCAGGTGGGAAAGATGTTCGCCTTCTTCAACTCCCGCCCCGCCCCGGCCATCGACGTGCCCGCCCTGCGCGCGGCCCTCCCCGACCTGATGACCCTCGACGCCTGGCTGACCGCCACCGACTGGACCCTCTGAGGAGCACACCATGACCGACGGACTGCTGGCCGCCGACGGCCTGCTGCTGCCACCCGGCGCGGGCGAGCAGGTGCAGCCCACCATGACCCTCAAGGTCGGGGCCGACCACTCCGATGCCTGGTCCGCCTTCGAGGCCGAGGTCCCGCCCGGTTTCGATGTCGGCGCCCACTGGCACGGGCACGCCGAGGAGATCTTCTACATCGTCGACGGCGAACTCGACCTGCTGGCTTTTCACCCGGAAGCCGAGGCCGTGGGCGACTGGCTCACCTGGCAGGCCGCCGACGGCACACCCGTCTACCGCGGCGGCCCGGGCAGCTTCATGTACGTGCCCGCGGGCTGCCCCCACGCCTTCCACAATCCCGGAACCACCACCGCCAGAATGCTTTTCATGGTCACCCCGGCCGGGCACGAGAAGTACCTCGCCGAGCTGAGCGACCTGCTCCTGTCCGGTTCGGCAACCACGGAGGCTATCTCCGAGCTACGCCTGAAGCACGACATCCACCAGCTGACGGCACTGCAGAACCGACCCACCTGACACCCGGTCCCGGGAAGCATTGCCCAGAAAACAGGGGGCGCTCAATCCCGTTTAAAGCAAATCTGTTTCACATATCTTCAGCATGTGAACACCAAGAACCGCACGGTCCGGACCGGACTGGCAGCCCTGGCCCTCGCAACGGCCTTCGCCGCCACCGCGGGACCCGCCGCGGTCGACGTTCCCCTCACCCCAGCCACCCCCGACCCGATCAGCCTCGGCGACGGGACCGGCGCAACCCCGACGCCATTCGCAGCGATATTCGGTTCCGCCAATGCCGAGAGCGCGTGGGCGGAGGCGAATCACCTGCCCGACTTCAGCCAACTCCTCGTAGCCCTGGCCAACACCACCGGAAGCGGACAGCACCCGCTACCGATCCCCTCCGGCTCGTTCCTCCCAGGATCCTCGGCCGCACCCCCGTGTGGAGAGGGCGGCGTCAGCTGCACCCCCAACGGTCCCCACTAGCAGTGGAACCGTGCAACGGAAAAGGCCCTTCGCTCATCGGGATCCGATGGGCGAAGGGCCTTTTCGTAGCTGTCAGGCGATTACGCCTGACCGACCTCGAAGCGGGCGAAGCGGGTCACGGTGACACCGGCCTCCTCCAGCTGCTGCTTGACGGTCTTCTTGGAGTCGGTGACCGACGGCTGATCCAGCAGGACGACGTCCTTGTAGAAGCCGTTGACGCGGCCCTCGACGATCTTCGGCAGCGCGGCCTCCGGCTTGCCCTCTTCGCGAGCGGTGGCCTCGGCGATCTCGCGCTCCTTGGCGACGAGCTCGGCCGGGACGTCCTCACGGGTCAGGTACTTGGCCTTGAGGGCCGCAACCTGCATGCCGGCGGCGCGAGCGGCGTCGGCATCGGTGCCGGTGTACTCGACCAGCACGCCGACGGCGGGCGGCAGGTCGGTGGCACGCTTGTGCAGGTAGACGGTGGTCTGGCCGTCGAACGTGGCGACGCGGCGCAGCTCGAGCTTCTCGCCGATCTTGGCGGCCAGCTCCTGCAGCACCTGGTCGGCGGTCTTGCCGTCGACCTCGACCGCCTTGAGGGCGTCCAGGTCGGCCGGGCGGGCCTTGGCGGCCGCGGCCACGATGGCGGCAGCGACGTCCTGGAACTCCTGGTTCTTGGCCACGAAGTCGGTCTCGGAGTTGATCTCGACGAGCACGCCTTCCTGCGCGGCGACCAGGCCCTCGGCGGTGGCGCGCTCGGCGCGCTTGCCGACGTCCTTGGCACCCTTGATGCGCAGGAACTCGACGGCCTTGTCGAAGTCGCCGCCGTTCTCCTCGAGCGCCTTCTTGCAGTCCATCATGCCGGAGCCGGTGAGCTCGCGGAGCCGCTTCACATCGGCGGCGGTGTAGTTCGCCATCTCGGGCGAGCCTCCCTTTGTGAGTGAAAGTCTGTGGTGGTCACACCTTGCCGACCGTCATGGAACATGAGCGGTCGGCAAGGTGAACAGATGCCTCGCGGCTGGAAATCAGAAGTCGGCCGGGGTCTTGGTGGCCGGGTCTTCCTTCAGCTCGGCCTCGGCCGCGGTCTCCGGCTCGGCGGCCGGGGTGGCCGGGGTGGCCTGAGCCAGCAGCTCCTGCTCCCACTCGGCGAGCGGCTCGCCGGCGCCGGCCTCGGGCTTCGCATCGCCGGTGGCACGCGCGGCACGAGCCTGCACGCCCTCGGCGACAGCGGAGGCGACAACCTTGGTCAGCAGCGCGGCCGAACGGATCGCGTCGTCGTTACCCGGGATCGGGTAGTCGACCAGGTCGGGGTCGCAGTTGGTGTCCAGGATCGCGATGACCGGGATGTTCAGCTTGCGAGCCTCACCGACGGCGATGTGCTCCTTGTTGGTGTCGACAACCCAGATGGCCGAGGGAACCTTGGCCATGTCCCGGATGCCGCCCAGGGTGCGCTCCAGCTTGTTCTTCTCACGCGTCAGCATGAGGATTTCCTTCTTGGTGCGACCCTCGAAACCGCCGGTCTGCTCCATCGACTCCAGCTCCTTCAGGCGCTGCAGCCGCTTGTGGACGGTCGAGAAGTTGGTGAGCATGCCGCCCAGCCAGCGCTGGTTCACGTAGGGCATGCCGACGCGGGTCGCCTCGGAGGCGATCGACTCCTGGGCCTGCTTCTTGGTGCCGACGAAGAGAACGGTGCCGCCGTGGGCAACGGTCTCCTTGACGAACTCGTAGGCCTTGTCGATGTAGGTCAGCGTCTGCTGCAGGTCGATGATGTAGATGCCGTTGCGGTCGGTGAAGATGAACCGCTTCATCTTCGGGTTCCACCGGCGGGTCTGGTGACCGAAGTGCGCGCCGCTATCGAGCAGCTGCTTCATTGTTACGACAGCCATGGCTCCGTAACTTCCTCTCGTTGCTGGTTGACACAGGAATCGGCGATCCCTGCCCTGGCGCTCACGGCCACCGGAACCCTCCGAAAACGAATCAGGGGGACCAGCCGGCGACACTCACTGTGGGCGCGCGAAGTCGGTCTGCGTTAACGCAAACCGCTGGATCAGTTTACGCAGCGGAGGCGTCAGACCGAAATCGGGCCCAGGGGGTGTGCGTTACCCAGGTGCGCAATCGCAGGTCAGCGGCCTACGGTGGGATAATGCTCCGAACCGGACGACTGGCGCTCACACCGGTGTGCGCGAGCGATCGCGACGAACTCGTGGCGCTGTGGCACGACCCGCTCGTCCGCGAATTCCTGTTCGACGGCGAAATGCTCTCCCCCGGTGAGATCACGCAGATCATCACGAATTCCGAAAAGAGTTTCGCCACCGCGAATTTCGGGCTCTGGGCAATCCGCGAAAGGAGCGGCGGGCCACTGCTCGGCACCGCCGGATTGCGCGAGCTCGACGGCGGCCCCGACCTGGAGATCGTGTACAGCCTGACCCCGGCCCGCTGGGGCGGCGGCCTGGCAGGCGAGGCCGCAGCCGTGGTCCTGGACTACGCCTTCGACACGCTCGGGCTGGATCGAGTCCTCGCCGAAATCGACGAGGGCAACACCGCATCACGAGCCGTCGTCGAGCGACTGGGAATGCGTCCTTTCGGAACCGTTCCCGGCGTACTCGGCCCGATGATCCACTACGCCCTGACGCGACCGCGCAACTGACATTCACGCTGTCCACAACCGGTCGTGTCATCCACACTCGCCGCGCGCCCTCTCGCGCACCGCCCCCACCACGGCGCAGTCTGATTCCATGCCCCCACCCCACACGATCCACCGCCTCCCACCCGGCACACCGGTGTCTCGGCCGTGCTGTCCATGACGGCTTCGAATGCCGCCGGCGTTTCCTCCGGACTGCACACCAGATCTCGGCTCGCATCGCGTGCGCATGGTCAGCGCGGCACGGTCGTCCGGGTTGTGGCCGGAGCGTGCGCGACGAGCCTGATCGGGCTGTGTACCGCCATGCCTGCCGCCGGCGGTGCACCAGCGCCCGGCGGCGATTTCGACTGGCCACTGCGGCCGCGGCCAGGGGTGGTACGCGCCTTCGACAAGCCCGAACACGACTGGTTACCGGGGCATCGCGGGGTGGATCTGGCGGGTGACCGGGGTCAGGTGGTGCTCGCGGCCGGGGACGGGATCGTCGTCTTCGCGGGAATCGTGGCCGACAAACCGGTTGTCTCCATCGACCATCCGGGCGGACTCCGGACGACCTACGAGCCGGTCACCGCGGCAATTCCCGTGGGCCGCAGGCTGACTCGCGGCACACCGATCGGGCTGCTGGAGGCCGGGCACCCAACCTGCTCTCCATGCCTGCACTGGGGTGCGCGGCGGGACGGCGAATACCTCGATCCGCTCGGGCTGCTCCACCGCACTCCGATCCGGCTGAAGCCCCTCACCGGCGACATCGCAGCCCGTCGTAGCCGCATGGACGTCCATTTCGAAACCGAGCGAGGATGGTGACCATGTCGCAGCAGCCCGCTTCCACGCCCTTCACGTACTCCGATGTCGGCGCGACCGCGGGTGAATATCCGCCGGGCTACGACCATTTCCGGCTACGCAGGCACATCGGTTCGGGCCGAGCGCTGTTCGAGCAGGCGGCGGAACACATTCTCGGGTACGGGATGCAGCGCGGTACCGGGATCTTCCAGGATGCGACCACGCCGGTCGCCGAGCCGGGGACCGAACTGACGGTGCGGCTCGGGCTGGGGCCGATCGGGGTGAGTGCGCCGTGTCGGGTCGTCTACGTGCTCGACGAGCCGGATCGGCGCGGGTTCGCCTATGGGACGCTGCCCGGCCATCCCGAGAGCGGTGAGGAGTTGTTCTGCGTCGAATACGACCCCGCCGATGACTCGGTCCACGGGGTCATTGCCGCGTTCTCGAAGCCGGGCGCCTGGTACACCCGGCTCGGCGGACCGATCGTGCGGGTCATTCAGCGCTGGTTCGCACACCGATACATCGGAACCATCCGGCCGCGCTGAGGCGCGCGGCCTCAGTCATCCGCGAGGTGAGCGGAGAGGGCGGCGGCCTCGGCGCGGAGCGAGGCGGCACGGTCGGCTCCGCCGGAGAGCGCGTCGTATTCCTGTGCGGCAGTGAGGCGGTCGTCGATCTCGGCGCGCACGATGCCGGCGATATCGGATTCGGTGAGGTCGCGGCGGGCACGTTCGGCCGCGCCGAGCCCCACGGCACTGGATTCGATGGCGCCGGCACGAACATCGGAACCGTCCACGGCTTCGGCATTGTCGATGGCGCCCAGGGCCGAGCGAAGCGCCGCGGTGGCATTGCGATCGCGGGCCTTCATCGCGGTGGGAAGCGCAGCGCGCAGGCGTTCACGCAGGGAGAATGGGGTCGTCATGATCATCGACGCTACCCGCTCGGGTTTCGGGAATGGGGTTGGCGTAGTGGGGTGCTCGGGCAGCGCCAGATCGTCCGCCCCAACGGATTCGAGCTGATCGACGAGAGATTCGCCGGATCCCTCCCTCAGCAAGCCGCGCGGTGTTGTCCATGTGCTGAGGGGACGCTCGGGATCGGCCCGCTGCCGCTGCAGATCTATGCGGCGGCCGCGGGCAGCACCCCGTCCGGGCGGAGTGGACCGGCTAAATGCCTGCGGGCGTGGCCTTTTCGCGTTCGGCGAGCTCGGACTTCCAGCGGCGGAAGCCCTCTTCGGTGCGGCCGCGTCGCCAGTAACCGGAGATGGATGCCCATTCGGCGGGGACGCCGCGGTCCTTGCGGAGGTAGGGGCGGAGGTCGTGCATGACGGCCTGTGCTTCACCGTGGATGAAGACCTGCGCCTGGCCGTCACGCCAGGGGGCGGAGTGGACGGCGGCGGCGAGGCGCACCCCCGGGTCGTCCTCGCCGCGGTGAATCCAGGTCAGCTCCACGCCGTCCGGGTGCGCGAAGGCGAGCTCATCGCCGGGACCCGCGACCTCCACGAATACTTGTCCGACCGCATCGGCGGGCAGCGACTCGCAGGCCGCGGCAATGGCGGGGAGCGCGGATTCGTCGCCGGCCAGCAGATGCCAGTCGGCGTCGGAACGCGGGGCGTAGGCGCCGCCCGGGCCCATCAGGTCGATGGTGTCGCCCGGCTGGGCCGCGGCGGCCCACGGTCCGGCCACACCCTCGTCACCGTGGTAGACGAAGTCGATGGCGAGCTCCTGCGCCGCGCGATCCACCTGGCGCACGGTGTAGGTGCGCACGGTGTCGCCGTCGGCACCGGGGAAGACCAGTTTGACGTAGGCGTCGGTGCGGTCGTTGGGCTGGAAGGACGCGAAGCCGGGGCCACCCAGCCGGACCCGGATCAGGTGATCGGTCAGCCGGATCGTGTTCTGGACCACCAGCGTGATACGTGTGCGTGCCAAAGGACACCTCCATAATTAGGATTACCTAAGTGACGCTAGCACGAATTCCGATAGGTCGTCGATAGTATTTCGATAAGCAGTCGGTCATTGGATATCGGCAATGAGCGCGGCCAGGGCGGCGGCCAGGCGATCGATTCCGGAGCCGGGCGGGCCGCCGGGTTCGGTCAGGTACAGGTCGCGGCGGATCTCCACCATCAGGGCGGTGACGCGAGGTTCGCTGCCGTAGAAGTCCAGCGGCACATAGGTTCCCGCGAACGGGCTGTTGACGCCGACGCCACCGAAGTCAACGAAGGCTCCAGCAGCACGGGTGAGCAGTTCGGGCGGCGTATGGAAGGCGTTCGCGCCCAGGCAGATCGGCGGGCGTGGTGCGTCACCGTGCAGCTCATAGGGCAGGGGCTCAGCCGGGTAGGAGTGGACGTCGATGATCACCGCGCGGCCGGTCGCCGACAGGCGATCGGCGACCAGATCCGTCATGGCCTGCGCGTAGGGGTGGAAGTAGCGGTCCAGCAACGGCGTGGGATCGAAATCGGCCGCCCGCAACAGCATCCGGTCCGTGGTGGCGGCGTACACCGCGCCCATGCCGACGGCGAGCATCTCCTCCCGCTCGTCCGGAAAGCGCTCCGGGTCGACGACCAGCCGGGACAGCCGGTTCACGAATTGCCATGGCCGGGTGGGCGACAGGCGTGCGGCCGCGTCGGCCAGCCGCGCGGTATGGGCGTCGGTGATGGCGTCGAGCTCACGATCGAGAGCCCGGTCATCGAGCAGCAGCTCCACGCGGACAGCGGCGGGAATCGTGCGCGCGGAGTGCGGAACATGCAGCACCACAGGCGAATCGGCGGCGCCGGGCAGCAGTTCGGCCGAGTCGGGGATTCGCATGACGGTCAGGCGCGCGGGTGGGCTTGGTCGTGCACCTTTTTCAGCCTCTCGATCGACACGTGCGTGTACAGCTGTGTGGTGGCCATGCTGGCGTGGCCCAGGATCTCCTGCACCACACGCAGATCGGCCCCGCCCTCGAGCAGATGGGTGGCAGCGGTGTGACGGAAACCGTGCGGGCCCATATCGGGTGCGCCCGGAATGGCGGAAACCACCTCGTGCACAACCGTTCTGGCCTGCCGCTGATCGATCCGGCGCCCCCGGCGGCCCAGTAGCAGCGCGCGCCCCGACTCCGGGGTGGCGAAGGCGGCCCGCCCGAACCGCAGCCAGCCGTCCAGAGCCTGCTCGGCGGGCGCGCCGAACGGCACCGCCCGCTCCTTGTTCCCCTTGCCCAGCACGCGCACCAGCCGCCGTTCCCGATCCACGTCCTCGATGTCGAGCCCGCACAGCTCGCCCACCCGGATCCCGGTCGCGTACAGCATCTCGACAATCAGCCGATCCCGCAAGGCCATCGGATCATGCTGCGCCGCACCCGATTCCGCCGCCGCCATGGCCGCCTGCGCCTGCTCGCGGCCCAGCACCGACGGCAGCACCCGGTGTGCCCGCGCCGACCCCAGCCGCGGCCCCGGATCCACCGCCAGCCGCCCCGTGTGCGTCAGCCAGGCCGTGAACGTCCGAGCCGACGAGGCCCGCCGCGCCATGGTGGTCCGCGCCGCTCCCCCTGTCGCCTGCGCCGCTAGCCACGACCGCAGCAACGCCAGATCCACCTCCCCCACACCGGAATCCACCGCCCGCCCCAGCAAATGCTCGAGCAACCCGCGCGCATCGCCGACATACGCCCGCGCCGTATGCTCCGACCGATTCCGCCCCAACCGCAAGTGCCGCCCATACTCGGCCAGCAATGCCTCCAAATCCTCGGGCAGCCCACTCATCCCCCCACGCTGACCCGAATCCCGCCACATATCAAGCACCCTCGCCGCCGCGCCCATCACACGGCCCGGCCACCAGTGGTTGTCCATGTCCGGCACCGCATTCATATGGGGGAGCTACGCGCAGGTCATCGGGGCGGATCGACAGATGGGGCGAATCGTTTGTCGTGTGGATCATCCGAGCTGGAGACCGAGCACGATGCTGATGGCGGTGCACACGGGTCGGCTGAGACAGCCGACCCGACCGGGCCCGGCACGGCGCGGAGACTGCTCGGCGGCAGAGCGCCAATACGCAGGCCACGGTTGTTTCCGGGCCGGCTCGAGCCTCCATCCCGGCCTGGACTTTCGCCGCGGTCCTGAGAGAGCGAGCCGGTCGGTCAGCGATGTCGGTCGTGGGCGGCGACTATGGCGGCGGTGGCCGAGGTTCCGTGGGTGGTGCGGTACCAGCCGTTTCCGTCGCAGGCGACCAGGCCGGCGATCTCCAAGGCGGACAAGGTTGCACGGACTGCGGGCAGTGGGAGGCCGGTGTCGGCGGCCAACCCACGAGGCAGGCGGGAACCGGTGTTGGGAAGGGCGGCGAAGACCACGGCCTCGTGGCCGGAGAGGTTGTCCTCCGGGCTGGGTGGGACCGTGCCCGGGAGGGACAGGCGCAGAGGCCCGGCTTCATCGAGGACGTCCTCGGCGCGGGTGACGATGAAGGCTTCGCCCTCGCGGATCATGCGGTGGCAGCCGACCGAAGCCGCCGAGGTGACCGGGCCGGGCACGGCCATCGCGGGTCGGCCCAGCCGGCGGCACCATTTCACCGTATTGCGCGCCCCGCTGCGCATCCCGGCCTCCACCACCACGACGCCGTCCGCGAAGGCGGCTATAAGCCGATTGCGGGCCAGAAAATGGTGTTTGCGCGCGGAGGTGCCGGGCGGGTACTCGGTGACCACCAGACCCGTATCGACGATCTCGGCCAGCAACTGATCGTGCTGAACGGGATACGGTCGATCCGGACCGCAGGCGAGCACGGCGATCGTCATACCGCCGACGGCCAGCGCGGCCCGGTGTGCCATCCCGTCGATCCCGAATGCCGCCCCGGACACGATCGTCCACCCGCGCGCCGCGAGCTCACCGGCAATCTCGCCGGTCGCATGATTCCCGTACCCGGTGCTGCACCGCGCCCCCACCACCGCGATCGCCCGCTCGGTGGTCTCCAGCAGCGACCGCGGCCCGCGCACCCACAACACCAGCGGCACAGCCGCATCCGCATCCTGTGCCGGATCCAACTGCCCCAGCCCGAGCATCCGCCAGGCCGGCCACTCCGCATCATCCGGCGTCACCACCCGCCCACCCAACCGCTCGATATACGCCACATCCCTTTCCGCCCGGTCGATCCCCCGCCGCAACTCGGTAGGCCCCCGCAACACCTCGGGCAATGCGCACTCCCGCACCGCGCGCGCCGCCTCCACCACCCCCACCGACCCGATCAACGCCGACAACGCCGCGCAGGGTCCTTCCACCACCCGCGACAAATACACCCAAGCCAACCGCCGCTCCTCCGCATCCCCGCCCGCGACTGCCCCGCCGACAGCGCCTTTCGCGCCGTGCTTCGCCCCCGTCCACCCGGAGCCCCGGCCGAATTCGCCGACGTAACCGGGTGCGCGTGACCCGGAATCGGTTATACCGAGGGAACCAGGCTGCCCGAGTCCGGTGTCGGTCACACCGGCAGCACTTCGAGAGGCCGGCGCAGCCGACGCTCCCGCCGCCACATCCCCTGAAGCCGACATGGATTCGTGGCGTACACCAGTGCGCTGCATCGAATCAGGGTTGTCCGTCGTCTCGCTCATGCTCCACCTCGCTGTCGAAAGCTCAATGCCTGCAGGACGTCCTGGGCGCTGGGCACCGCACCGCCACGCAAGTCGCAGATAGTCCAGGCAACTCTGATGGCGCGGTCGGCGCTGCGGGCGGACATGCGGCCGTGCTGGAGTGCGTTCTCGACCGGGGCGAGCGCCTCACGGGGCAACCGGAAGCGTTGGCGGAGCACGTGACCGGGGACCTCCGCATTGGTGGTCATGCCGAGTTCGACCCATCGTTTCGCGGCCGCATTCCGTGCCGCTGTCACGCGGGCGCGGACCTCCTCGCTGCTCTCGACCTCGTCGCCGGTGAAGGCTCCGGCGGCCTGGGCGTGCATCTGCACCGAGAGATCGATGCGATCCATCAGCGGGCCGGAGAGTTTGCCGAGGTAGCGGCGGCGGGCCAGGGGCGCGCAGATGCAGTCGATATCGCGCGCGGGTGCGCACGGGCACGGGTTGGCCGCAAGGACGAGCTGGAAACGGGCCGGGAAACGCGACACCCCGTCCCGGCGCGCAATGCGAACCTCGCCTTCCTCCAAGGGAGTTCGCAGCGCTTCGAGGACCTTGCTGCCGATCTCGGCGCACTCCTCGACTTTTCCGACCGCCCGACGGTCATTGCCGTCACTGAGCAGTCCTTTCTCGTCACGAACATGTTCGCGACGTGGGTGGAGGCGGTTACCGGACCGAATCGCTAGTTCTGGCGCGGGGAGCCGGGTCCGGTTGTGGGTTGAAGATCGAGGAGCGTGGCTTCAAGGTCAGCGATTCGTTTGTCGAGGAAGCGGTTGTTGTCGCGCGAGCCCCGCAGCCGGTCGGTGAGTCCTCGGTTGGCCTGGGTGAGCTCGATCAGACGCTTCTTCAGGTCGGTGTTTTCGGTGATCAGTCTTTGGATGCTGTCTTCGGGCAGATCGCCCTCGAGATCTCTGATGCGGCCGAGGAGTTCGCCGATGGTGGTGCGTTGCTGGGCTATTTCGCGATATGTCTCGCTGAGGCCGTCTTCGGCGTTGAGGGCGCGCTCTCGCCAGTTGGCTTCGACGTCCGCGGATTCTTTGGCGCGGTCGTTCATGCGTTGGCTGGTGGAGGCGTTGACGGCTTCGTCGACGAGCTTGCGGGCTTCTGGATGCTCGTAGAGAAATGTGCGGGAGACGTCGGCTCGCCGCGCGACGCCGGCGAACGTGACTTTCGCGTGCTCGCGGCTCATCTGGGCGATGACGGTGCGGACTCGCTCGACCATGCCGTTCGTCGCCGTCCTGCGAGCGTCGATTGCCGCGGCGGTCCTGTCGGCGGTTGTCATGTCGTCTCCGGATCGGAATCGCTTCCGCTGCTGTTGATTTCGAGTTCGGCTAGCTCTGTGGCGCGGAATGTTGTCGACCAGATTCGGTGGAAGTAGTCTTGCGGTCGGCGCAGGTCCATTTGCAGGGCTTCCTCCAGCAGGCCGAGACCTGCCAGCGCCTTCTCCAAGCCCTCGATGGCCCGGGCTGTGGGGTCGAAGACCTTGTGCAGGTAGTCCGCGGTGGCGTCGTCCGGCGCGCGTTCGGCGATGGACCGCCATTGCTCCTGCTTGCGGCGCCAGTAGAGGAGATCCGCTCCGGAGAGCACGAAGTGATCGCAGTTTTCGCAGTTGAGTTTCCAGGGACATGAGCCTCCGTTGACGACGGGCTGGAACGTGCAGAACCCGCCCTCGGCGGGGGTGCTGCGTCGCGACAGATCCAGCGACAACGCCATCGCCTCATCCCGGCTCAGTGGAGTCGTTGCGTCGGAAAGGAGTTCGCCTGGTCGGGCCGAGCCCGGGCCCGCAACCCAGACCGTCTGCAGGATGTCTTCCAGGTCCGAGTGCGCGACCTTGGTGTAGTGCTCGGCCATCGTTTCGGAAACATGTCCCAGGTAGCGACGGATGTGGGCCAAGCTGGCTCCCGCGCGAAGCAGGTTGGTCGCCAAGGTGTGGCGAGCCTGGTGAGCGACGGTCCGTGGCAGGTCCAGCCCGTCGACCCATTGCCGGAACGGTTTTCGGAAGTATGTGTAGGAGACGCTGCGGGTCAGGTCCGGGTTGGCAACTCTGGTGGGAAACAGGGCAAGAGCGGCGCGTTCGGTCGCAGTGGGCAGTCGTCCGTTCCAATGCTCGAAGCGGGTGATGGTCTTTTCTCGCCGCGCGTCGATTCGCTGGTAGAGACTTTCGGGGATGCGGATGCCTTCGTTGAGGTTTCCGACCTTGGTTTGGTCGTGCCAGAGAATCGGCAGCCCGCCGTAGCGGCCAACGCAGTCGAGCCTGAGTTCGGTGATCTCCCGGCATCGTCGCCCGGTCAAGACGATGGCTTCCCAGATGTCACGCAACCCGAGATCCAGAGGGTCGAGACCCGCCAGCCGTTGCAGGTTGGTCTCGTCGGCCAATGCGCGAGCGACGTTGTCGCTGAATGGATTCCGCTTCTTCTTGGGATCCGGCCCGCCCCAAGGAATCGCTGCGGCGAAGGCGTAATCGAGTCCGATTTCGGCTGCGCGGCCAGTTTCGATGGCCCAGTAGAGCAGGTGCCGACACCGGTTGAAAACGTTGCGCCGCTGGTCGATCGTGACGATGGGCGCGGAATCACGGATCCAGCGAAGGGTCGCGACCGCGTGCAGGCCATGGCGTTCCCGGTAGCGTTGGTCGGCGACGAATTGTTGGGCGTGCTCCTCTCGAAGCAGCTGTGGATTGTTGCCGCCCTCGGGCGCGTTGAGCTGCAGGAACGCAGCCAATTCGGCAATGCCGCGGCGTGTTTGATCGAAGACGGCGCGAGAGCGGGGGCAGTTCGGTGAGCGCAGCATCTCGGCCAGGCGGTCCCAGAGCAGGTCTCGCAACCACCGTTGCGGGATGAAAGTGAGGTCATAAGCACTGGTGGAGCGTTCGAATCGCCGCCCGAAGTGGTCGGTTTCGATGTATCCGGCTTCTTTGGTGTCAGCCGGGCTGTAGTAGATCAGGCGCAGCGAACGGACCATCTCGTTGCAAATCTGTTCGAGGCCTTTGGCTTTCCCCCGGGTCTTGAAGTCATGGTCGGCCAACTCGGCCATGGACAGGTAGCCGTGGCGGCGGCAGATATTGATCAGGCTCTGAAACCGGCTCATGTCCCACTGCCGTCGATATTGGGAGAACGCGTGGGCATACAACCCCCACTTGAACTCCGCGCGAACCAGCGGCGGCAGGCCGCGCAGGTTGATCAGGTCGAACCGATAGGTCGGATCGGCTTGGACGTAGTACTTCCTCATCGCTGAGGCCATCACGTCCCGGTCCAACCCAGTCCCGAATTGCTGAGTGAACCTCTGGTGATGCGGAAAACACAGGCCCCAGCGTTCCGAGACCGCGCGATGAGGGCAGACAACGCATCGGCATTCCCCGAAGCCTGGTTTCGCGGGCTCGTTGGCGATCCAGTGTTCGTAATCGGTGTGGCCCCGCTCGACCTGGACCTTCCAGGCGTAGAGGTGTGTGCGGCAGAGCTCGTGCCCGCCGACCGCGGGCCTCTCCGGACAGATCCGGCAGACTCCCGGATCGGTGCCCGAGAGAGCGGTCAAAGGTTGTGCGGCCGCCAGGAACTCGGCTCGGCTGCGTCCCTCGGCTTTGGCGGCCTTCCATTCGAGGTGATGATTCGCGCAAGTGGGGGTGCTCTGCATTTTGACGCGCTCGCAGTCGGCGACCTGGCAGCCCCAGCCGAAGGCCGGGTGGTCGCGGGGAACCTCGATGATGTCGTCGCGATAGAGCGGATCGAAGCTCGGTGCCGCAATCAACGCGGCGAGCAACTCGAGTCGGTCACGGGTTTGACGACTCCCGTTGTCGTTGGGCAGCACGATCAAAGGGATCATGCCTCGGCTCCCCAAACGTGATTGAGGGCTGCGACGAATGCGGGATCGTGCAGGTCAACGTGCCCGTAAATCTGCTCGACGGTAGTCGCTGAAGCCCATCCCCCGGCGTCGCGGGCGATCACGGAGTTGCCGCCGGCGGCGTCGAGGACCTCGGTGGCGAATCCGTGGCGGAAGGCGTGAGGTCGGATCGGACTGAATCCGAGCTTGGCGCTGGCCCGCTTGATCACGTTGCGGACCGCGACCGGCGCCAGGGGTTGATGCAGATTCCGCCCGTGTAATTGGACCAGCAACTGACCGTGCTCGGCGTCCCGCGGGTATTCGGTGGTCATGTATTCGAAGTAGGTGTGGATCATCGCTGGGCTGACTCGCCGGACCAGGCCGCCGACGATGATTCCGCGATCGAGAGTCCATGGATACTTGGTTTTGGCCCGGGCCTGGTTCCGGTTCGTTTCCCGGTGACAGATGTGGACATGTGCGGAACGGCACTGACCACAGTCATGGCTTTCGCGCAGGTGCAGGTCGACCAGATGCAGACCACACAGTTCTCCGATGCGAAACCCGCCGTCGGCAAGCCAGGTCACCACCATCCGGTCACGGGCCTTCGGCAGCGCCTCGACCAGCGCGCTGCGGGCTCCCTCTGGCGGCAACTTCGGATGGCGGCGGATCGGCCGCGACGGCCGCAACGGGTTGGCGGGCAACGAATTTACGACGTGACCGAGGAAGATCCGACTCCGGTCGGCCTTGGTCGGCAATCGCGATTGCTTGAACTGCCCCGTCAGCTCCTGGTTGATCCCCCGCGATCCCTGATAGACGTAGAACCCCTTCAGGCACGCCGCAGCCGTCTCCAGCGTCGATTGCCGATAAACGGATTTCCCTGTGCGCCAGGGCCTTCCGAACGGTCCCGCGTATTCGGCACCCACCGCACCCATGTAGCGCATCAGGTCCTGCATCGTCACCGTGTCCGCCCGCAGGCACTCCGCTTCCAGCCATCGCAGATGGTCGACCAGCAGATACGCATATGTCCGGATAGTGCCACCGGCCAGCATCCGCAGGAACCGATCCGCCATGTCATGAACCCGTCCGTCCGGGTGGAGGATGGTGAAGGCAGTGCGGCCATCACCTCGCCGGATCTCCTGCACACGAAGGTCATTGAGGACCGGCCGACCACCCACGCATCCTCCGAATCCTTTGAGCGAACGCCACGAACACAAAGAGCAAACTGAGTTAAGGCAGGCTACTGGGCCGAACGGATAGCCACGCCGAACATCACGAACACGCGGGGAATAGGTCGGAAAAGTCCAGGAACAGGACGCCGCGATGGGCGCAGCTGACTGCCCCGGGCCGGGCGGAACCCGAACCGCCGCCGATCATCGCCGCGACCGACGACGAATGATGGGGCGCCACGAACGGCGGCGCGGTGATCAGCGGGGCATCGTCGGACAGCGCGCCCGCCACCGAGTGAATCGCGGTCACCTCCAGGGAATCCTGTTCGCGCAGCGGCGGCAACAACCCCGGAAGCCGTTGCGCCAACATGGTTTTCCCGACGCCGGGCGGGCCGGTCAGCAGCAGGTGATGCCCGCCCGCCGCGGCCACCTCCAGGGCCCAGCGCGCCTCGTCCTGGCCCACCACCTCGCGCAGGTCCCCGATCGATGGCTTGCCCGTCGGCTGGACAGGATCGGGAGGTGCGAGCTCACCGCCACCACGCAACCAATCCAGTAGTTCGAGCAGGGTCGACGCCCCCAGGACGCGAATGCCGTCGACCAGGCCCGCCTCGGGCAGGGCGTCGGTCGGGACGATGACGACGCGCCGCCCCGCGTTCCGCGCCGCCAGTACCGCCGGGAGTACGCCACGCACCCGGCGCACGCGGCCGTCCAGCGCCAGTTCACCCAGCAGCACCGAATCCGAGAGGCGGTTGGACGGGATCGCCCCGGCGGCGTCCAGCACGGCACCGGCCAGGGCCAGGTCGTACACGCTGCCGACCTTCGGCAGCGTGGCCGGGGACAGGGCGAGTATGACGCGGCCGTCGGGCCACTTCTCGCCCGTATTGGTGACGGCGGCGCGGACACGGTCGCGGGATTCCTGGAGGGTGGTGTCGGGGCGGCCGACCAGATGGACCGAGGGGAGGCCCTGGCCGATGTCGGCTTCTATTTCTACGAGTTGACCCTCTACGCCGTTGACGGCGACGGAATAGGCTCTGCCCAAAGGCATTTCAGAACACCGCCTTCAGGTGGCGGATCTCCGGGGTGCGGCCCGGACGCAGCAGGACAGCGACCACGTCGAAGCGGATGCGCAGATGCGGGCCGTTCTGTTCGCGCAGCCAGCGGGTGGCGAGCTCGCGAATGCGGCGTTGCTTGAGGTAGGTGACGGCTTCCTCAGGTGGGCCGCAGGTCAGGGTGCGGCGGGTTTTGACCTCGATGAAGACCGTCACCTCGCCCTCGCGGGCAATGACGTCGAGCTCGCCGAAGCGGCATCGCCAATTGCGGGCGACAATCTCCATGCCGGCGGCGCGGAGAAAGTCCGCGGCCAGTTCCTCCCCCTGCGCTCCCAGCGCCAGATGCTGTGCCATTCAGCCAGCATGGCCGGGCCCGCGATGGACCCGGCCATGCCGAACTGGGAAAACAGTGAGCCTGTGGATAACCTGCGGCTTGTGGACTAGTCGGGAAGTCGCAGGTCGGTCTTCTCCAGCTCCTCGATATTCACGTCTTTGAAGGTGATCACGCGAACGTGCTTCACGAAGCGCGCCGGCCGGTACATGTCCCACACCCATGCATCCGACATCCGTACCTCGAAGTACACCTCGCCATCGGCGTTCTGCGGCCGCAGTTCGACGGAATTGGCGAGGTAGAAGCGACGTTCGGTCTCCACCACGTACGAGAATTGCCCGACGATGTCCTTGTACTCGCGGTACAGGGATAGCTCCATCTCGGTTTCGTACTTCTCGAGGTCCTCGGCGCTCATCGGGTGGAACGTCCTCCTTGTCGCCCAACTGGGTGTAGAAACATCATCCCGCATACGCCGTGTCGGTAGCCACTCGGCCGGTCTCCCGGACGTTTCGCCACGATCGGCGGTGCTCGGGGGTGATGCCGAGACGGGTCAGCGCCTCATTGTGCTCGGGGGTGTTGTAGCCCTTGTGGGCGGCGAACCCGTAGCCCGGGTATTGCTCGTCCATCTCCACCATCATGCGGTCACGGGTCACCTTGGCCAGCACGCTGGCCGCGGCGATGCAGGCTGCCGAGGCGTCACCGCCGATCACCGGCAGCGACGGCACCGGGAGACCCGGCACCCGGAAACCGTCGGTGAGCACGTAGCCGGGCACCGGATCCAGCCCGGCCACCGCACGTCGCATGCCCTCGATATTGGCCACGTGGATGCCGATGGCGTCGATCTCCCAGGCCGGGATGACCACCACCTCCCAGGCCAGCGCGAGCCGCTTGATGATGGGGAACAGCTGTTCGCGGGCGTTCTCGGTGAGCTTCTTCGAGTCGTCGAGACCGGCGAGGGAGGTGTAGGCCTTGGGTGGCAGCAGGCAGGAGGCCACCACCAGCGGGCCCGCCGCGCAGCCGCGCCCGGCCTCGTCGACGCCCGCGACCGGGCCGAGGCCGCTGCGGATCAGCGCGGCTTCCAGGGTGCGTAGCCCGCCCGCCTGCCGCATGACCACGCGCGGCGGCCAGTCACCGCGGTCGATCCGCTGAATCTTCTTGCCGCCGCTCGCCTTCCGGTTCACGCCGGTCTCGGCGGCCCTCGCCATCTTCCCCACCGGTCGATTATCCCGCGATTCTCGGTTCTACTGCGGGTCCTGCGCCCGGACCGGGCCCATCCGGCTCGGCGGCCAGATCTTGAACACGGCCTTGCCGCGCACATCCTTCACCGGAACGGTGCCCTGCAGCTCGTCCTTCATGTGGTAGCGGGAGTCGGCGGACTCGGCGCGGTTGTCACCCATCACCCACAGGTTGCCGGCGGGCACCTTGATCTCGGGGAAGGCCCGGCCGCCCGCGTTGAACTGCACGTCCGGGTGCTGGGCGTCGAAGGGGTTGTTGAACTTCACGTACGGCTCGTCGAGTGGCTTCCAGTCGGCGCCGGGGCTGTCGTCCTTGACCAGGATCCGGCCTTGCGCGTCACAGCATTTGACCGATTGCCCACCCGTGGCGATGACCCGCTTCACCAGATCGTTCTCGTCCGGCGGCACCAGGCCGAAGAAGGACAGGAAGTTCTGCACCCCGCGCACCACGGTGTTGGAGGAGCGGATCGACTTGTAGTGGCTGTTCCACGAGCTGGTCGGGCCGACGAACACCACCACGTCACCCGGCTCGGGATCGCCGAAGTAGTAGCTCAGCTTCTCGACATAGATGCGGTCGCCGGTGCATCCCGCGCAGCCGTGCAGGGTGGGTTCCATGGACTGCGAGGGAATGACGTAGGGCCGGCCGATGAAGGTCACCAGCAGTGCCACGATCAGGGCCGCGAAACCGATCAGGATGGGCAGTTCCTGCCAGAACGGGCGTTGCTTCTTCTTCGGCTTCGGCTGGGGGGTTCCGGGGGCCTCGGGCGTCTCCGCCCCATTGCCATCGCCCGACCCGGACTTCGTCACCGACTCGCTCTCGTCTGCCACCGGAACAGAGTAGCCCGGCACCGCGAAGAACCATGCGGTGCCGGGCTACTCGTTGTCGGCGAGCCGACTGCCGATCCTGCGCCGAACCGTGCACCGGCTCAGCGGGAGCTGCGACTACTTCAGCGCTTTTCCTTGATCTTGGCGGCCTTGCCGCGCAGATCGCGCAGGTAGTACAGCTTGGCGCGACGCACGTCACCGCGGGTCACGACCTCGATCTTGTCCAGGTTGGGGCTGTGCACCGGGAAGGTGCGCTCCACGCCGACACCGAACGAAACCTTGCGCACGGTGAAGGTCTCGCGGATGCCACCGTTCTGGCGGCGGATGACGACGCCCTTGAAGACCTGGATGCGCTCCTTGTTGCCTTCGATAACCTTCACGTGCACGTTGACCGTGTCACCCGGGCGGAAGTCCGGGATGTCGTTGCGCAGCGAGCTTGCGTCGACGAAGTCGAGGGTGTTCATGTCCGTCCTTATGGGAGTTCGCGCGAACAGAGGAACCTGGCGGCTACCCGGGGAGGGTGCTCTACCGGTTCGTGCTCCGGATATTTGGGCGGTGCCCGGGCACAGAGCACCCAAAGCAACCTGAGCATTGTGCCAGACGCCGGGATCGTGCGGTTAATCGGCCCCTACGTGCGGGTATTCGCGGGGGTGAGAGCGGCGGCGAGGTCCGAGACCAGCGGCGGGTAGTCGGTGGTGCCGGTGATCACCTGCAGGAAGACCAGTCGGTCCTGCTCGTCCGTCGCGACTGTCAGACAGTGTTGCAGCTCGCCGACCGTGGTCGCGCGGAGGGTGAGGACGGACTCGGCGTCGCCACCGAAGGCGTGCGGGAGTTCGGGCCAGCGCCACGGGGCGATGTCGTTGTACGGGGCGGCCGGACCGTGGATGGCGCGTTCGATGGCATAGCCGTTGTTGTCGACCAGGATGATCACGCCGTTCACCTGCTCGCGGATCCAGATGCCCAGCTCTTGGATCGAAAGCTGGGCCGCGCCATCGCCGATGACGAGGACCGCGCGACGGTTCGGGCAGGCGATGCCCGCGCCGAGGGCAGCCGGGAGGGCATAGCCGATCGAGCCCCACAGCGGCTGGCCGAGAAAGGTGATGCCGGTCGGCATGCGGAGCGTGGCCAGGCCGAAGAAGGCCGAGCCCTGGTCGGCCACGACAATGTTGCTGTTGCCCAGCGCCGCCGCGACCAGGGGCCAGAGGGCGGCCTGGGTGAGCGGGGCGTCCACGGCGGGCGGGGCGTCCACGGCGGGCGGGGCGTCCGATGCGGCGGCCGCCGGGGCGGGAACCGGTGCGGGACCAGCGAACTCGGGGGCGAGCTCGGCGAGGATCTCCAGGGCCGCGGTGAGCGACAGGGGCGCGAAGGCGTCGACTCCCCCGATCACCGTGCGCTCGGGACCGATATCGAGGGTGCGGTGCGGGTCGATGCGGTGGCTGAAACCCGCGGTGATGCTGTCGGTGTACTGGACTCCGACCGTCACCAGGCGGTCGGCGTCCTCGACGGCGGCACGTAGCTGCGGCGGGGAGGCCGCGCCGGTGTAGACGCCGAGGAAGTTCCGGGCGGATTCGTCGACCACGGTCTTGCCCCAGGCCAGGGTGGCGTGCGGGAGTCCGTGCGGTTGGCCCGGGGTCGGGCCGACCAGGGAGCGCAACCGGTCGGTAGCTCCGACCCGGTCGACGAAGATGTCCGCGAGGACGGTCACCCGACGGCCGCCGAGAAATTCGCGTGCCGCCTGCGCGAAGGCTGCCCGCGCGCCCGCACTCGAGAAGTCGGCGGGCGGCGCCAGCGGCGTCGCGGGCGGGGACACCTCCACCCGCGCGGTATCCGTGGCCAGCATGAGATACCCCGGACGGCGGTGCACGCGAACCGAATTCAGCACCCGGTCGATCTCCGGGCAGGCGTCGGCCGCGCCGAGATCGGCCTGCGCACAGGTGACTTCGGCGGCGATGCGGCGGAAGTGGTGGAAGTCGCCGTCGCCGAGAGTGTGGTGGATGACGCGGTGACCGGCCTGGACGTCCTTGGCGGGCACACCGACGATATGCACCACGGGCACATGCTCGGCGTAGCTGCCCGCGATGGCGTTGACCGCGCTCAGCTCGCCCACGCCGTAGGTGGTGACGACCGCGCCGATACCGCGCAGGCGGGCGTAGCCGTCGGCGGCGTAGCCGGCGTTCAGCTCGTTGGCGCTGCCGATCCAGCGGATGCCGGGGTGGGCGATGACATGGTCGAGGAACTGCAGATTGAAATCGCCGGGGACGCCGAAGATGTCGGTGACGCCGAGTTCCCGGAGCCGATCGAGCAGGTAGTCGCCGACAACGTAGCCCATGGGTCAACACTGACACGCCGACCGAGAGTCAGCAACTTATTGGCTATCTATCGATTCCGGGGGACGCTCCACGGACGTGGGCCCGGAGGGCCGATCCATGGGCTTGCGCACGGGAAGCAGGTGCAGGTGGGCCGGGTGCGGCGCGGGCGGGGCCGGGACCACCGTCCGGGCCAGCTCCTCCTCGGCGGCGCGGAGCACGTGCGCGGCATCGGGCTTGCCCGCCAGCAGGTCCTGCACGAAGATCTTGGCCCGGATCACCGGGCGGCGATAGCGGCGCTCGCGCCGCACCGCACGCCGCATGAGGCCCGAGCCGGCGGCGTAGCGCCAGCGCGCCCAGGGTGCGCCCGGGCGGCTCAGCCGCAGCGCGCCGATGACCAGCAGCGGCGGGAAGAACATTCCGAACAGACCGGTCCAAATCTTGCCCTTGGCAATGACCATGGCCGCCAGCAACAGATTCCCGAACGCGAACACGATCGTGAACAGCCGCTCGGGCACATTCTGATCGGTCCGGAGATCACGGATATTGCCGATGTCCAGCAACCACAGCGGATGGAAACCGAGCAGCAGCAGCCCGGTCACGGCAAGGGCCACGAACACCGCGTCGACCGACGTGCGGCCCTGCTCCTCCCAGTACACGTCGCGCAGGTAGTAGATGAGCGCGAACTCGTCGAGCACCAGCGCCGCGCCGAGCCCGAACACCGCGGCCAGCGCACTGATCACGCCGACGCTGCTCTGATACAGCGTCACGAACCCCATGCCGGAGCCGAGCACCAGGATCACCCCGAACACCATGTGGTGGATGTGCACATCCCCGGCCCGCACATTGCCCGGCCACCAGCGCACCTGTTTGCGGATGAGCCGCACGCTGATTCGGATCAGCAGGAACCCCACGATGAACCCCAGAAGCAGGCATGCCAATGGCAATCTGCCGTGCGCCACCACGACATCTTCCCACCACCGATGCACGGCCATGCCCGTGTCGCCTCCGAAACCCTCGTGCGAACGCCAACCCCCGCCACGCTACCCGCGCCGCCGACCCACACGGAAAGATCACATTCGATCGCAACCTGATAGAGCAACCTTCCAGCCACCATCGAAACGGCGGCCACCGGTGACTAGGCTCTCCACCATGCGACTGAGCACACGAAATCAACTCGATGGAACAGTCACCCATGTCACCCGCGGCGAGGCCATGGCGGTGGTGCGCATCCGCCTCACCGGCGGTGACGAGATCACCTCCTCCATCACGCGCGACGCCGCCGACGATCTGGGTCTCGCCGACGGCAAGCCCGTCAAGGTCCTCATCAAATCCACCGAGGTCTCCCTCGGCGTCGAGTAACCCACCACGAGCACGCCGAGGCGCCCCGAACCGGGAACGCCTCGGCGTCTTCATTTTTCGGAGCTTCCATGCCGGACGACATCACCTTCGAGGGCGTCGCCCCCGTGATCCCGGTCCTCGACCTCGACGCCGCCCTGGCCCGCTATCGCCGCCTCGGTTTCAGTGTCCACGCCTACGAGGGCGACGCCCGCTACGGCTTCGCCGACCGCGGCCGCGTATCCCTGCACCTCACCGAGTGGGACGAACACGACCCGAAACGCACCGCCGCGGCCATCTACCTCTACGTCTCCGACGCCGACGCGCTGCACGCCGAGTGGGCCGCCGCAGACCTGCCCGGCCGCCTCACCACCCTGGTCGACACCGATTACGGCCTAAGGACTCCTAACAAAGTGAGAGGTTGACAAGTCGACGCCAGCAGATGATGCCGCAGGCCAGGCTGAGGAATGCTTCGTGGATGTCGTCGCGGATTTCCCAGCGGATGCGCAGCCGGCGGAACCA